>JBAPSB010000389.1:0-12914 GCA_049281435.1 Desulfobacterales bacterium | reverse complement strand
CCTCACCAGCGTTTGATAGGGCAATGCGCCCGGGATTCGATTGTAAATGAGCCTTTACCCGTATTTGTTTTCCGGCAGTAGATCCTCTGGTGCCCGTATTTATCCAGGTGGCCATACATGGTGAAGGCATGCGTGCATCTGTGACCAAGTGGCAGGCAAACAGGCCATTTGCGAAAGAACCTGTCCACAAACTCCTGACTAAAGGGTGTCTCCTCTCTGTCAATCATTGCTTAAGCCCTTTCACTGCGCTTCGGTACATAGGGCTCGCTCAAAAATAACTTACCATTTTTAGACGTCGATGCATCCCGTCCGGCTTCCGGTGCAAACTCTCGGAATATCCAGATATTCCTGCGATTTTGCGCCTTGCCGGGCGGGCGCCTCACCACCTAAAAACGCCAACTTATTTATTCGCGAACCCTTAAATGAGTCGGGTAAGCACCTGCTCCCGATGATAATCAACAGGTCGGTGGACAGCGCACATAAACATGTCCCTGGATCCCGTTATCCGATGGATACAAATATCCGAATCAACGCTCAGGTCAAGAGTGAATTCCGATTTATCTTTTTGAATGCACCACGCCGGCCTCGGGTTAAAGCCCCCAACGAGGCTGGGTCCAATTACTCAAGCCCAGGTCTCTACCCGGCCGGCCTCATGCGCTTTATGTAGATAAGTAACTGAATCAATAGTAGATTGACCTATTCGTGTTTTCTGGTACGGCTTTTGAACTGCCACTCTGTATCTTCTGCTGAGATAAACGCAAGGGAGTGAAAAATGAGCCGACACCCGAGAGCCGTCGTGAAGCGCCATCGAAAAAACCGCCCATCCGTCGTGATCCGGACGACTCTCTACGAGTTGACCGAAACGGTCATCGACACCGTCGGACCGGATGAAAAACAATCGGTCACGCCGGTCTTGCTTGAACTGCTGGCTGCCTTTTGCCCGGCCGTGAGTGTGGTCGACGCCTGAATTCCGAGGCGTCGCAGACCAGTGGCGTTGAAAAAAACACCCCGCCGGGTCATTTCCAGCCGCTGGCCTCGACGGCCGAAAATGGTCGGGCCAGCGCAATCTTTCGCCAGAGTTTGTGCGCCAACCTTTGAGGGAATGAGTTCCGCCATGGGAGAGGAGGGTTGTTGCAGGCTAGAGTCTCGGGGTCCGTGAAGTTAAAGAAAAAGATTCAAAAGGGCAATCCGCTCTGATCTTTTAGCCGGCGGACGGGCGCCATAAACGGCGTTCAGCCTTAGGGATGGTATTTCAGAAACTTCGCGATTTTTAATTTCGCCAAGGGGGCGCTCGACCACTTGCTGACCCTGATCCACCCGTTGCGTCTTTCCGCGTTGGCGCGCCGGTCGTCTGTGCTTCTTCTTTCGAGACCCTTGAAGAAGAAGCGTTGAATCTGTATTCTCCGGCGCCTGTCCTTTCCTGAGCGTCGCTCTAAAAAAGCGCGATTGACGACCATCATTCAGGACCTCCTTCAGTGAAGGGTTGTCCGACCCTCGATCAATTCATTACAACGTCGCCTTTATTTTCGCACTCAGCCGTCCCATGGCCGACATCTGCCATAGGCTTTAAGATAAAGATCTTGACAAGGCCAGAGGGAGGCGACTGTAGTGTCATACGCCAACGACCGATGACTCATCCAAAACCCTTATCTCAAAGCCTATCTTACCGCAGGACCACCTGGCACATCAATCCGTTGGTCCGCAAATCGACCGCCTGTTCTTCCGCCTGATGTTTGCGCGTGAAGGCGCCGACGTAAAGTCGAAAGCCCGACGTGGCGTCCTCGACGGTATAGGCTGAAAAACCACTGGCTTCCAGGCGTTTTTTCACTTCGCGCAGGGCGTCCTTGTTTTGATATTCACCGATCAGGTTGGCAAATCTCGTTCGTTTGACAATCGCCTGTGTGAGCTGAAGCGATTCTCTGGCACGCTGCGCCGCTTCTACGGAGGGGTATTGGCCGGTCATAACACGCCACCATGACCCCGAGTGACTCTTAAGATACACATTCACGAGGTACGGGTCCAGTCCCATTTTTCGGAAGTCGGCCGCGGCATTGCGCGCGTTTTTAAGAGAGCGGCAACTGGAGAGTTGAAGCGAATACGGCAGCGACGGGGGCTCATTTGAAATGCCAATCGCACTAGGCAATGGGGGTGCCGCCATGGCCGGTTCCGGCCGGGGGTGCGTCGCGGATAGGGCCGCGGCACCGCTCGTCTGATTCGCCGATAACACTGCGGCCGGAATGCTCCCGGATTCAGTTCCGGTAAGAAGCGCGTTCACAAAGGGGGCAATCCCCGGGGGCCGATCGGAGGCAAAGACCGTATCGTCGCCCTTGGCCGATGCCAGGAAATCAGGCTCGGCGGTATCGACATCATTTTCAAGCCGGCCGCCGGGAGTCGATTTTCGCCAACGATCGAAGAAATCTAAAAAAACGGCGGTCAGCGGCCCTTCATCGGCTGCTGCAGTGCGCTCGAATTCGGTTTGAGCGGGCGCTGCACCACTTGTCGGCGCTGCGGCGGCCGGTGATGCGGATTTACCCTCTAAAGCATTGGGCGGCGGTTCAATTTTCTTTGAAACGACAACAGAACCGGCGGCCAGCAGGACAGGTGATGGGCTTATTTTTTTGCAAATGATCATCGGCTGGTCGGAAAAATCGGTCAGTGACGACATCAGCCGCGCCGCACCGGTCGAGTGTGTCAGCGGTGGTACAGTGGCAAAACCGGCCTGGCCGACATGTCGCAGGCCGGCGAGCAAGATGATGGTCAGAAGTGTCACCAACAGAAAAAACCCACTGGTCGAGGATCGATTTTTCATGTGCTCCGGCTATACTTCATAATTAGCGGCCGTTGACCGGTAGACGACATTTCGGGCGAGTTTAAAACGACCATCGTGACAGTATCCTGCGCATCCTTTTTTAAGGCTGTTCATCAAATAAAAGCATTTTCTGAACGATTTTGCAAATTCTTTATCCATATGACGGTGCCGGCAGCCTCGCCGGCATGCATAACGCTTGTTTTTTTGCGCCATCGAAATTATGGTGAACCATTTCAATGGCAGTCGATCGGTGGGGTTGCAACAATTCAAGGAACCGCGGCCGGCGATCCTGGGCGGCATCACTGCCTGGGCGGGCCCGGTCTGTCAGCAAGGGGGGCGCAAGCGATGGAAACCCGAATCAGGATCGGTGTCAGTGCCTGTTTGTTGGGCGAAAAAGTCCGCTGGAACGGCGGGCACGCGCGCGACCGTTTCATTACCGATATCCTTGGCCAATACGCCGATTTTGTGCCGGTGTGTCCGGAAGTGGAGGCCGGGTTTCCGGTGCCGCGGGAAACGTTTCGCCTTATCGGTGACCCGGCCAATCCGCGCCTGGTCACCTCGAGAACCCGCATCGACCACACCGATCCGGTGCGGCGCTGGGCCGCTCGGCGGGTTGCTGAGCTGGAAACGGAGGATCTTTGCGGATTTATTTTCAAAAAAGATTCGCCCAACAGCGGTTTGTTCAGGGTCAAGGTGTATACCGACAAAGGAATGCCGGTGAAGCAGGGGGTCGGGTTGTTTGCCCGGGCCTTTACCGAACATTTTCCGCGTATTCCCGTCGAGGAGGACGGGCGGTTGAACGATCCGGTGCTCAGGGAAACCTTCATCGAACTCCTCTTTACCCTCAAACGCTGGCGCGAGGCCCTGGCCCAGAAGAAAGACATGGCCAACCTGGTCGATTTTCACACCCGGCACAAGTTGCTGATCCTCGCTCACAGTCCGACGCACTACCGGTTCATGGGCAAGCTGGTGGCCGGAGGAAAATCGCTGGCGGCCAAAGAGCTTTACGATCGGTATGAACAGCAGCTCATCGACGCCTTGCGTCTGAAGATGACGATAAAGAAAAACGGCAATGTCCTCTATCACCTGCTGGGCTACTTCAAGAAGGAACTCTCGGCCGATGAAAAGCAGGAGCTGATCGATATCATCGATCAGTACCGGCAGGAGGTCGTGCCGCTGATCGTGCCGATCACCCTGATCAACCACTACGTGCGCAAGTATCGGCAACCGTATCTGCAGCAGCAGGTGTACCTGAATCCGCACCCGATCGAACTCAAACTGCGCAATCATGCCTGAAAATAATCGCCCCCGTGGCCGAAAGTAAACCCGAATGCCTCATTTTCCGCATCACCAGTCGGTTGAACCCGCCCGCATCCACCCGCTCAACCAGAAAGAAATGACCGCCGGCGACTATGTGCTCTACTGGATGCAGCAATCCCAGCGCGCCGAAGAAAACCATGCCCTGGAATACGCCGTGGAACTCGCCAACCACCTCGATCTGCCGGTAGTGGTCGCCTTCGGGCTGACCAGCGGATATCCCGAGGCCAATCTCAGGCACTACCGGTTCATGCTCGAGGGCTTGCGTGAAACGGCCGCCACCTTGGCGCGGCGCGGAATTAAAATGACGGTGCAGTTGGGATCGCCGCCCGATGTGGCCCTGAATGCGGGTCGGCGCGCAGCCGCCATCGTGTGCGACTGTGGGTATGCGCGCCTTCAGAAGACCTGGCGTCAGATGGTGGCCCGAAAAGCCGCCTGTCGCGTTGTCGCGGTGGAATCCGATGTGGTCGTTCCGGTGGCAGTGGTCAGCGGCAAGGCCGAATATGCCGCCCGAACCCTTAGGCCCAAAGTTCACCGGCATCTCAAGGATTACCTGAAAGAGTTCCGCTCCGTGCCGTTGAAACGCCGTTCCACGGGCCTTGACCTAGCGGGGCTGACGCCGACCTTAGACCTGGATGGGATCGATGCGCTGCTCTGCCGGTTGGATATCGATCGCAGCGTCGCGCCGGTGCCTAAATTTTTCAAGGGCGGTGACGGCGCGGCCAAGCAACGTTTCAAAGAATTTTTAGACCATCGGCTCAAGGTGTATCCCGACCATCACAATCAGCCGCAAACAGACGACATCTCGCACATGAGCCCCTATCTGCACTTCGGCCAGATCTCCCCGCTCTACCTGGCCCGGCAGGTAAAGGCTGTAGACGGCCGGTCGGTGGGCCTGGCCTCTATCGAAGCGTTTCTCGAGCAACTGATCGTGCGCCGGGAACTGGCGATCAATTTTGTAAACGCCACGCCGGACTACGACGCCTACGATGCCATCCCCGCCTGGGCGTTGCAAACTCTCGGCGAGCATCGGTCCGACAAACGGTTGCGCTGCTACTCGCGGACACAACTGGAGGCGGCCGAAACTCACGACCCTTACTGGAATGCCGCCATGCTTGAGATGACGCACACGGGGTTCATGCACAATTACATGCGCATGTACTGGGGCAAGAAAATACTCGAGTGGAGCCGGTCCCCGCGGCAGGCTTTCGACACCACCCTGGCCCTCAACAACAAGTATTTTCTCGACGGCCGCAACCCGAATTCTTTTGCCGGCGTGGCCTGGATCTACGGCACGCACGACCGCCCCTGGCCCGAACGGCCGATTTTCGGAAAGGTCCGCTATATGGCGGCTTCCGGTCTCGAGCGCAAATGCGACATAAAGGCCTACGTTGACAAAGTGAATAAAATGATCGGAAAAGAATCGGAAAGGTAGCGCTGAAAATTGGATGTCGAAGCGACCATTATCGGTGCGGGCGTCGTCGGCCTGGCGATTGCGGCCCGGTGTTCACAACGGTATAAAAATGTATTCGTGATCGAGAAAAACGACCGGTTCGGTCAGGAAACGAGCAGCCGCAACAGCGAAGTGATTCATGCCGGGATCTACTATCCGCCGGACTCGCTTAAAGCCCGCTTGTGCGTGGAGGGCCGGCAGATGCTGTACGCCTTGTGCGAAAAAAAACGGATTCCCTTCCGCAAATGCGGCAAACTCATCGTGGCGACCAGCCCGGGCGAAGAGGGCCTTCTATCGGCGATCCAGGAAAAAGCGCGCGCCAACGGGGTCGCGGACCTGCAGATCCTGAGCGCGGCGCGGGCCGCCCGGATGGAACCTGCCGTCGGTGCGGTTTCGGCGCTTTTTTCACCGTCGACCGGCATTATCCACTCCCACCGCCTGATGCGCCATTTTGCCGCCCAGGCCCAAAAAAACGGCGCCCGGTTCGTCTACCGCTGTGAGGTCAAACAGGTCGAGCCCCTGGCCGGACCGCGCTACCGGGTTCACGTGCGCTATCCGGACGGACAGACCGAAAAATTTACGACCCGTTATCTGGTCAACTGTGCCGGTCTGGAATCCGATCGGATCGCCGCCGGAATGGGGATCGACATTCGCACGCACCGCTACGAACAGTTTTTCTGGAAGGGGGAGTACTTCAGCGTGGCGCTGGCCCCCAACACCCTCAACCATCTGGTCTATCCGGTCCCGCTGCCCAACAACGAAGGCTTGGGCATTCATGCCACTTTCGATCTGAGCGGCAAGGTCAAGCTGGGCCCCAACACCGTGTTCCTGCCACAGCGCAGCGTTGACTACAGCGTTGATGCCGCCCACCGGCCGGATTTTTTTACGGCGGCACGGCGCTATTTAAAGGCGCTGAAGCTGGAAGACCTGGCGCCGGACTATGCCGGAATACGGCCGAAGCTGCAGAAACCGGGCGATGCGGTCAGGGATTTTATCATCCGGGAGGAGTCCGCCAAGGGACTGCCGGGTCTGGTCAACCTGATCGGCATCGAGTCGCCGGGGTTGACGGCCTCGCCGGCCATTGCCGAATATGTGGCGGGCCTGCTGGCCTGAAAAATGCCCTGGTAAAACACAAGCGATCTAAATGTTCGGGCCACTCGCTGAAAACGAACCGTCCGGCTGCGGCCGCCTTGTAACATCGGGCTGGCTGGCCGAAAGGGAAACGGCCTCACCCCAATACCTGGATTTCGGTCCCAGGTGCGCTATCCCTCTATTCGTTGGTCATGGGGATGAATCAGCGCGCCGCGGCTGCCCGTCCACGGTTTTGCTGCAGGCCCGGATGGGTAAAAAATGTCATAAATTTCACGACGCGATTCCTCATAATGGCCGTTCCCTTACTGCCGACGTGTCATCAACTCTTCAAAAACACTGCATAAAATATTTTTGGGGTCCCTGGCACAAATCGTGCTCCTTCGTCTTTGCGAGCTTGGAATTTAACCGAATCACTGACGACTGAAAGAGTATCAATGGAATCCAAGACGATCGAATGCCGACATTGCCGCCAGAAGCATGTGCTGCGGCGTGATTCACAAACGGGTATGTGGGAACTGGCGGTTGGACGCGCCGCTATCAGCAATTCATCATGGGAATATCTGAAGGAAACCTGGCTGGATGTCCATCACGGCCGCTGCCGGGAAAAGGCCAACGCCATCGACCTGGTCGCCGGTGCCATGGAGACCGTCTGAACGGCCGGCTGTCGGGCCTGATTTTTTTGTGACGACGACCGGCCCCGGCCCGGCTCGATTAGGTATCTCACCGGCCGGGCACCGGGGTTAAAGACGGGTACTATCGGGTTTCGGTGATCAGCATCGTGGCCGGATCCAGCATCAGACCGGTTTGCTCTGAATCGTTTTCCCGGCCTTTAAGGGCCATGATGTGAACGTCCTTGTCCTGGGGCTGAAGCTGGAGAATCACATCGAAGAGATCCACCAACCCGGTTAACTGGGTCGGGATGCCTTTTTCGTCCGGACTTTCATGACGGTGGGTTCTAACGGTGAACCAGGCGTGACAGCCGCGTCGTTGCGTCAGTTCCTTCAGTTCGGCCAAAGGGGTGCGCACGTTCTGGTCGAAGGGCAGGCCGTCGATGATGATGACATGCGGCGTGAAGATATTCTGCTCGACCAGGTCCGTGAGCCGCTCGTCCAGCTTGGGCACGCTGAACCCCTCCACGCGAAACGTCATGATAAACCGGTGCGGCAGCAAGGTGTCCCACAGTTCGTTGGCCGGTTTGACGTTGTATTGACGGGCAATGTGAGTGAATACCTCGGTATACCACAAGTTGACCTTTTCGACCGGGTCTTCGAGGCTGATGTGCAGGACATTCCAGCCCTCCAGGAGGGAATTGAGGGATATCTGCACCAGTAAAGCGGTCTTTCCGACACCGGCCCGCGCCAGCACCGCACCGAAACCGCCGATCGGCAGCAGGCTGTTTTGGGGATCTTTCTGCATGAGTCGTAGTGGATTGCGCAGGATCAGGTCATTTTTGAGCATATTCAGGCTCCTTTCCTTGAGATAAATGATCTGCGGTGACTCTGCCGGCCGCCGCCCGGCGGCAGCGGCAGCGATGGATCCGCGATGATTGCCGGCAGGCGTCATGGCGGTCCCGAAGATGACGCCGCCGGTGAAAAAATGACCGGTCTTTTTATTGCCACTCTTTATGCCAGTCGTCCGATCGCCTTCTGGCTTGATCCTGTTTTGCATCGACAACACGGAGTATCGGTTGCACGTGAACCGCAGGGCGCGGTTCGGCCGGGTCATCATCACACCCGGCCGCGCCCCGCAGCGACACCGGCCTAAGCCACCTTTTTGTTTTCGAGCGCTTTCTTGGCGAGTTCTTCGGTGATCGACTGCGGCACCTGCTTGTAAGTGGAAAACTCCATCGTGAACTGGGCCTTGCCCTGGGTGAGCGAACGCAGAACGGTGGAATAACCGAACATTTCAGACAGCGGGATCTGGGCCTCGATCACGCACATGACGCCTTCGTCCTGGGCGCCGAGAATCATGCCGCGGCGCTGGTTCAGGGAGCCCATGACCGGCCCCTGAAACTCGGTGGGGCTTTCCACCACGACTTTCATTATCGGTTCGTGAATCACCGGATTGGCCTTCAGGTAGGCTTCCATGAAGGCGCCCCGGGCCGCCGCCATGAACGCCACCTCGGATGAGTCGACCGAGTGGGAGGCCCCGTCGTTGAGCACGACCTTGACCCCGGTAACCGGGTATTCCAACTTCGGCCCCTTTTTCAGACAGCCGCGAAACCCCTTCTCGCAGGCCGGAATGTACTGGGTCGGGATGGCCCCGCCGAACACCTGATTTTCGAAGACAAAGGCTTCGTCCGCGACCGGCTCGAGGTATCCGGCCACCCGGCCGTACTGACCGGCGCCGCCGGTCTGCTTCTTGTGGGTGTAGTTGAACTCGGCCCGGCGGGTGATGGTTTCGCGATAGGCGACCTGCGGCTGGCCGGTTTCCACGGCGGCATTGTATTCGCGCCGCATGCGCTCCACGTAGACCTCTAAGTGAAGCTCGCCCATGCCCTCGATGATCGTTTCGTTGGTCTCCTCGTTGACGTAGGTGCGAAAGGTCGGATCCTCTTTCGTGAAGCGGTTGAGGGCCTTGGACATGTTGATCTGGGCCTTGTTGTCCTTGGGCACGATCGCCAGGGATATGACCGGCTGGGGAATGTACATCGAGGTCAGGCTCAGGTTGATGCCGGGGCTGACGAAGGTGTCACCGGAGGCGCAGTCCACGCCAAAAAGGGCGCCGATGTAACCGGCCGGAATCGACTCGATCTCTTCCATCTGGTCGGCGTGCATCCGCACCACCCGGCCGACCTTTATTTTGCGGCCGGTGCGCATGTTGACGATGGGCGCGCCCTTGATCAGGTTGCCCTGGTAGACGCGCACATAGGAAAGCTGGCCGTACTGGCCGTCTTCGAGCTTGAAGGCCAGCGCCACCAGGGGCGCTTGCGGGTCGGAAACGAGTTTGACGGGGGTCTCGTCCTTTTCCATGTCCAGGGCTTCGTTCTGAACGTCGGCCGGGCAGGGCAAAAACCGGGTCACGGCATCCAGAAGCGGCTGGACGCCCTTGTTCTTGTAAGCCGAGCCCATGAAAACCGGTGTCATCGCCCGGACGATCGTCCCGCGGCGAACCGCCTCGATGATCAGCTCCGGGGTCACCTTTTCCTCCAGGGCCGCTTCGGTCAATTCGTCCGAAAACATGGCCGCCGCATCGATCAGGGCCTCCCTTTTCTCGAGCGCCAGCGGCAGCAGGGTCTCGGGTATCGTCGCCTCGCGCAGGTCTTCACCGTTGTCGCCCTCGAAGTAAAGGGCCTTCATGCTGACCAGGTCCACCACACCGTCCAGGTCCGCTTCCAGTCCGATCGGCAGCTGCATGGCCACCGGCTTGTGACCCAGTTTTTCCGCGAGTTGCTGGATCACGCGCTCCGGATTGGCGCCGTTGCGATCGCATTTGTTGATAAAGGCAATGAAGGGCACGTTGTAGCGCCGCATTTGCTGATCGACGGTGATCGACTGCGACTGGACCCCGCCGACGGCGCACAGCACCAGGACCGCGCCGTCGAGAACCCGCAGGGACCGTTCCACCTCGATGGTGAAATCGACGTGGCCCGGCGTGTCGATGATATTGATTTCGTGGCCCTTCCATTGGCAAAAGGTGGCGGCGGAGGCAATGGTGATACCGCGCTCGCGTTCGAGTTCCATCGAATCCATCGTGGCGCCGATGCCGTCCTTGCCCCTGACATCGTGGATGGCATGGATGCGGTGGGTGTAATAGAGGATGCGTTCCGTCAAGGTGGTCTTGCCGGAATCGATGTGTGCGCTGATGCCGATGTTTCTGACGCGTTTTTGCTCACTGATCATGTCGTTATCTCCTGATAGTTCTGTTTCGATGCCCCGATCGCCCGAGCCTTTTGCCGGTGATCCCGTGCCCGCAGGGCCCGGAAAAACCCTGTCCATCCCGCCGGCAGACAAAAAGTCCTTCATTTGGGTGGCGGTGCCAGATGAAGGACCAGATCGATGAAGGACCAGATCGAGGATCGGCTGCGAAAAAATTCAACCGATCCCACCTATATGCAATAATAAAACCGTTTATTATAATTATTTTGAGATTTCTGTCAAGAGCTTTTATCGCTGCGACGATTTTTTCTGAACTGGCGGGTCAACGGCCGTTCCCGCAGGAGCACATAGGTGGCTCCGGCGCCGCCGTCACACAGGCGCGCACTCGCAAAAGCCATCACCCAAGTGCGCCAGGTGCCGCGGGTCAGCCACCGCCGGACCATGGTCTTCAAGACGGGGGGGCCGGGCGACGACAGGCCGCGGCCGTGAACCACCAGCACGGCACGTTTACCGCTGCGGATCGAGGCTTGCAGAAAATCGTCGACGGCCCGTTGGGCGTCGGTAACGCTAAGGCCGTGAAGGTCGATGTGGTCCTGAATCGAAAATCGGCCCTGGTGCAGATCCCGCGTTGCCAGGGGATGGACCCGGTGGCCGACACCTTCCTGATACTCCGGTGTGTCGGCAACGCAAAACCCCTCGCCGGATTGGATCAGTTTTTCGAGACGCCCTAAAACCTCACAGCGATGGTGATATGGTTTTTGGCGCCAGGAGCCTGTTTTGGCCCGCTGAGTGCCAGGACTGACTTTGTCCTGCGCCATCGGCTTCACGCCGGCCATGGCATCGATAAAAAGGCGGTGTTCGCGGGCCGGGTCCGGCGGTTGATCGGTTTCGGCGGTCCGGGGCGGGTCCGGACCGCAAAAAACCGGTAAAGTTTTTTTGTCCAACAGCCGACTCAACTGTTTGAATGGCCGGTGACTGCTTGTGCGCCTGTTGTCAGTCATCGCAACGTGCCTTTTTGAAAACCGGCAGCTTTCTTCCAATTGCGAGGTAGCGTCCATCCATAAGTGGTCTATTTTCCGCTGGGCGGCTGGGTCGCAGCGGGTTTGCCCAGCAAAAAAAAATCCACATTTATGAATTGGACACTGAAAAGTGCCTAAAAAAGATCGCGGATGAATACAAGTTAACGTAATCACGAAGCCAAAAAAAGTCACTTTGGAACCGGGGCTCGATTTTAAGTCGGCCCGGGAAACCGTCGGGCCCGGAAGTTTTCAGTGGTGTCGCGCTGGACGCCGTGGCACCGTGCTCGTTTCATTTTTATAGACTTTTCCAAGTGTTAAACTCAAGCACCGAGAGATCCGCGACGAAATATATCTTGATAAACCACGCCATAATTTGGTATCCTTATATGACATAGTATGTTGTTTGTATTTCATTCCTAATGGGGAGGCGGCCAAGTGTCATATTCGCTCGGACAGGTACAGTTGGATGGAATCGAGGATGTCTTGCAGCAGGACCTCATCGATGTCGGTGTGAGTTGTGTGTTTATCATCGATATGGCGGGCAATATCATCGCCAACCGCGACAATGGCGAGAGCCAACACGACGTCTATTCGCTGGCCGCCCTGGCGGCGGGAAATTTCGGAGCGGTCAGCGCCATGGCCAAAATCATCGGGGAAGGGGAGTTTTCGCTTCTTTTCCACAAGGGGAAAAAGGAAAATATCCATTTCAACAAAATTATCTCTGAATTTCTGATGATCACGATTTTCAGCAACGACATTTCCCTCGGTTTTCTGCGCCTTAAAGTCAATGAATCCGTCGAAAAAATAAAGCACACTTTGGGAGCGATCGAGATGTCCTGACCCTTCGGCACGACATTTTTTGTCTTCCTGGATGAACCGATCGCAACAACTTGCAGGTACCCGACCCATGGCATTCGTCAATCCCAAAAAGAAAGAAGTTCAAGTAAAAATAGTTTATTACGGTCCCGGCCGGGGTGGCAAGACCACCAACCTGGAATACATTTATGACAAGTTCAACAGTCGCATCAAAACCGAAATGGTCACCATCAAGACCCATGGCGACCGAACGCTCTTTTTCGATTTTCTCCCGTTCGACATCGGAAAAGTAAACGGCTACGACGTCAAGATCCAGTTGTACACGGTGCCGGGCCAGGTCAAGTACAATGCCACCCGGCGGTTGGTTTTAAGAGGTGTGGACGGAATGGTTTTCGTGGCCGATGCCATGACGGTCCGCCGGGAGAAAAATATTTTATCACTTAAAAACCTGCAGGAGAACCTCGCCAATTACAAAAAGAGTATTTTCAAGGTCCCGATGGTCCTGCAGTACAACAAGCTCGATCTGGCCGAGCAGGGCATTCCGGTCCTGCCCGTCGAGACGCTCGAACAAGACCTCAACTCAAAACTCA
>JBAPSB010000388.1:0-11023 GCA_049281435.1 Desulfobacterales bacterium | reverse complement strand
AGGGTGCCGCAGATGCAAGGCGTCGGGCGCGCAGATGTACTCTTGTACCTCAAGTGCCCGACAACGCAGCAGATGCGGTGCCCTATGAACGCTGACGCGGCAGGCGGCGCGCAACATTGACGTATTCGCAGTTGTAGGTGCGGAAAATCAGGCGCTCGCGCTCGAGGCGCGCGGCCGGACAGGCCGGGATCGGCGCGGTTTCAAGCAGGTCGCGTGCCGCGCTTTTTCCCGGAATGGAGGCCAGGCCCTCACCGATTTTCCTGCCGCTGACGGCATCGAGCACCACGGCGGTCTTACCGTCGGAAACCACCGCGAGCGGAATCTGGCGGCGGGGGTCGAACACGCGGGCGGACGACAAAACCTCCCGTTCGCAGGACCCCAGTGAGCCGGCAACGCACTTGATGACCATCACCGGCGTCTCGCCCGCGTTCAGGCTGACCACCAGATCCAGCTGCGAGGCGTAGCGCTGCCCGTCGACCACGAATTCAATCGGCGCATCCACGGCGACGTCATTTCTGGTGTAGCTTTTTTCGGTGACCAGCAGCCGTTCGATGGCCTGGCGGTTCGATTCGGGCCCCACCTCGGGCACCTGCCGGCCGGTAATGAAATCTTCGATCATGCGGTACGGTTTGAGCGTATCGGCCACCCTCATCCTCCTGTCTCTGCCATCGGCTTGTTCTTGGGCGCGCCCCGCGGGAGTCGCAAACAAAAATGAATTGATGATCTCAAGCGATGCGGCGCCCGCCCTAAAAAGTGTAAAATCGCGACAATTTCTGGATAATCCGGGGTATCAAACCGGCAACCGGACAAGATTTCGCCGACGAGCGGAACCGCACATTATTTTTCAGCGGGCCCCAAGAGCGAGGTCCCCGTCATTTCCGGCGGCTTTTCGAGGGCCATGATCTCGAGGATCGTGGGGGCGATGTCGGCCAGGACGCCCTGGCGCAGCACGGCGTCGCGCCGGGAATCATCGACCAGAATAAACGGCACCGGGTTGAGCGTGTGCGCGGTGTGCGCACCGCCGTGCTCGTCGATCATTTTTTCGGAGTTTCCGTGATCGGCCGTGATCAGCGCCGTGCCGCCCATGACCCTGATGCGCTCGACGATCTGCCGCACGCAGCTGTCCACCGTCTCGCAGGCCCTGACGGCGGCGGCCAGGTCGCCGGTGTGCCCGACCATGTCCATGTTGGCAAGGTTCAGCACGATCAACGCGTAGCGGTCGGACGCCAGGCGCTCCAGAAGCGTGGCGGTGACCTCGGCCGCGCTCATTTCCGGCTTCAAATCGTACGTGGCCACCTCGCGCGGGGAAGCGATCAGGCACCTGTCTTCCAGGGCGAAAGGCTTTTCCTCACCGCCGTTGAAAAAATACGTGACGTGGGCGTATTTTTCGGTTTCGGCGATGCGAAGCTGCCGCAGGCCGCGCCGGCTGATAGCCTCGCCCAGAAGCCCCGTCAGGTGTACCGGCGGGAAAGCGACCGGCAAGGTAAATTTTTCATCGTAGCGGGTGAGGCAGACATACCCGCCGAGGGCGGGAACCAGCTGACGTTTAAATTCGTCGAAATCCGGGGAAGTGACGGCACGCGTGATCTCACGTGCGCGATCGGCCCTGAAATTGAAAAAAATGACCCCGTCACCATCGCCGATCCTGGTCAAGGGCGCATCTTTGCGATCGGTCACCGCGATGGGCTCGATGAATTCATCGGTTTCATCGCACCGGTAGGAATCCTTGACGGCCGCAATCGGGTCACGAAACATGCGTCCCTCGCCCTGCACATAGAGCCGATACGCTTTTTCGACCCGCTCCCAGCGGCTGTCGCGGTCCATGGCGTAATAGCGGCCGCAAACGCTCGCGATCCGGCCGCCGCCGCGAGCATTCAGATGCTCCTGCAGCCGGGTCAGATAACCGGCCCCGCTGTCGGGCGGGGTGTCGCGGCCGTCGAGTATGGCGTGGATGAAAACCCGATCCAGGCCCTTTCGCCGGGCCATGTCGATCAGGGCCAGCAGGTGATCGAGCTGGCTGTGGACGCCGCCGTCGGACACGAGACCCAGCAGGTGCAGGGCCGAACCCCTTTCTCTAACGCCGGCCATCACCGTCGCGAGGGCCTCGTTGCGGAAAAATGAACCGTCCTCGATGGCCCGATCGATACGAAGCAGGTCCTGGTAGACGATCCGGCCGGCCCCGATGTTCAGGTGCCCGACCTCCGAATTGCCCATGATGCCTTCCGGCAGGCCGACCGCGCGACCGGCACACTGCAGCCGGGTGGTCGGATACAATCGCTGCAGCTTGTCCAGACAAGGGGTCCGGGCCAGCCGGACGGCGTTGCCGTCCTGACGCGAGGAGATTCCCCAGCCGTCGAGGATCATCAGCAGACAGAATCCGGGTTTACTCATCGAAACTCTCCCTCTCTGCCGTTGACGGCAGGGCGCTTTTCATGCCGTCGGTTTTTATGCGCCCGGCATCCATCCACAATCCTTCCAGATCGTAGAACAGCCTTACCGGTTCGTAGAAAATGTGGATAATGACATCGCCGTAGTCGAGCAGGGCCCAGTGGCCTTCGGAAAGCCCTTCGACGCTCAAGGGCTTTTTGTGCTGTTTTTTCAACTCCGCCTGGATGTGGTCGGCAATCGCCTGCACCTGGCGATTGGATCGCCCGCTGCAAATGATAAACGCATCGGCCACCGAGGTCAGTTCGCGCACATCCAGAACGATCAGGTTCTCGGCTTTTTTGCCCGTTACGGCCCTGACGTATGCTTCGAGCGCATCGGTGAAGTCATCGGTCATGCGTAAAGCCCCCGGCTGCTGACGATTTCGAGCACTTCCGCCGGCAGCAGGTACCGCACGGAACGGCCGTTGCGAATCAGCTCCCTGATCCTGGAGGAAGAGATGTCGAGCATGGTGACATCGAAGACGTGGATCGGCATCAGCAGCGGATGTGAAAAAACCGACCGTTCCTGTGAACCGGCGTACTCTTCGGATATGGCCGCGCGTAAAAACCGGTCCAGCGCCTGCCACCTTTCCGATGGCCGTTGCATTCCCGGTTCGGGTCTGGACATCACGATGAAGGCCACGGTCTTTAAGAGCGTGCGGTAAGATTTCCAGGTGTCGAGTTCCAGAAACGCGTCCAAGCCGACGAGCAGGAAAAGCCGGGCGGTATCGGGCAGCATTTCCCGAAAGAGCCGCACCGTGTCGATGGTGTAGGAGGGCCCGGAGCGCTTCAGCTCGATGTCGGACACCTTCAGGCCGTCGCAGTCGGCGACCGCCCGGCAGAGCAAGTCGTAGCGCAAGGTCGCATCGATCAAACCCGCAGCGGCCTTGTGCGGCGGCATCGCGGACGGAATGAGGTGGCACTCGTCCAGCGGAAATCCCTGCGTCACCTCCAAGGCCGCCCGCAGGTGACCGATGTGAACGGGATTGAAAGTGCCGCCGAACAAACCGATGTTCATATTTGTACGCCGATTTCCATGCCCGGCCGGCTCAATCGGCCATTTCGACGGTGATCGTCAGGTTGTCGCGGTGGATCACCTCGTCGTATGGCTTGTGTCCCAGGCAATTTTTGATCTGGCCTGACCTGCGGCCTTTTATTTTCTGTATATCCTCGGAACCATAATTGACAAGTCCTATGGCCACCGTTTCGTTGGTCGCGCCCTTCAAGGTTACCGCCGCACCAACCGCAAATTCGCCTTCGACCTCCACGATGCCGCTCGGCAGCAGGCTTTTACCGTTTCGCAGCAGGGCGTCGATCGCCCCCTCGTCGATCACCAGGCTGCCTTGAGGCTTGAGATTTAAGGCGATCCAGCCCTTGCGCTTCGACAGCTTTTTCGGCCGCGGAACGAAGAAGGTCCCGAGGTTCTGACCGTCAAAGAGCTTGCTCAGCACGTCCGGCTTGGTTCCGTTGGCAATCACCATCGGAATGCCGACGGTGCCGAGCTTGCGGGCCGCCTTGATCTTGCTCAACATGCCGCCGGTGCCGAGCGCCCCGGGAATGTCGCTGGCAAATTTCTCGATCCGCTTTTCGATGCGGGATATGACCGGAATCAGTTCGGCATCCGCGAAGCGCCGGGGGTCCTTGGTGTACAGGCCGTCGATATCGGTCAGGTTGACCAGCAGGTCGGCATCCATCAAAAGGGTGATCATGGCCGCCAGGGTGTCGTTGTCCCCGAACTTGATCTCTTCGACCATCACGGTGTCGTTTTCGTTGATGATCGGCACCACCCGCCAGTCGAGCAGGGTGTTGAGGGTGTTGCGGGCGTTCAGGTAGCGCCGCCGGTTGGAAAGATCGTCGCTGGTGAGCAGGATCTGGGCGACTTTCTTGCCCTGCCGTCCGAAGGCTTTCTCGTAGGCCCTGATCAGGTCGGCCTGGCCGACGGCCGCCACGGCCTGACGTTTCGGGACTTCCTCCGGCCGCCGGGGCAGATCGAGCTTGCGGAGGCCGGCCGCCATCGCGCCCGAGGACACCAGGATCACTTCGAAGCCGGTGCGGATCATTTTGCAGATCTGCCGGCTGATGGAACGGATGGCCGCCAGGTTGAGGTCGTTGTCGGCCGTCAGAACGTTGCTGCCGACTTTGACGACCACCCGTCGGGCGGATTCAAAGCAAATCGTCCGGCTGTCCTTCATCACTGTCACCCGCCGTTGCGCCACCGCCGGAAACCGGTAACTCCCCCACCCGGGGGACCAACTCCGCGATGTGTGCAATCAGTTGATCGATGCCGGCACCCGTGGCGGCCGAGGTGCGCAGCACCGGGAGGCCCGCCAGGGCGGCTTCAAATGCCCGCGCAGCCTCCGCGGTTTGCGGCAGATCCATCTTGTTGAGCACCAGCACCTGCGGCTTTTCGCTCAGCCCGCCGCCGTAGTGCGCGAGTTCCGTGTTGACAATCCGGTAGTCGTCGAGCGGCGACTGCAAATCGATCCGTGAGGCATCGATAAGATGCACCAGGAGCCCGGTGCGTTCGATATGCCGCAGAAAGCGAATTCCGAGACCGGTGCCCTCGTGCGCCCCGGCGATCAGGCCCGGAATGTCGGCCACGACAAAAGGCCGGTTCGTGCCGACCTGAACCACGCCTAAGTTGGGCGTGAGGGTGGTGAAGGGGTAGTCGCCGATCTTGGGGTTCGCGGAGGAGATAGCGCCGATAAGGGTTGATTTGCCGGCATTGGGCAGGCCGATGATGCCGACCTCGGCGATGAGTTTCAATTCCAACTGCAGGGAGTGGGTTTGCCCCGGTTCACCGGGTTGAGCAAAGCGGGGGGCTCGATGGGTGGCGGACTTGAAGCGCGTATTGCCCTGCCCGCCCCGGCCGCCCGTGGCGATGATGAACGTCTGTCCCACCTGGGTCAGGTCGGCCAGAAGTTGGCCGGTTTCGGCCTCCCGAATCAGGGTGCCGGGTGGAAGCTCGATGAAGAGATCCTGGCCGTTACGGCCGGTTTTCTGCCGCCCCTGCCCGGGTTGCCCGTTTTGAGCCCTGAAGTGTTTTTTATGGCGAAAATCGTTGAGGGCGCGCCGGCCGGCCGAGACCCGCAGCACCACATCGCCGCCTTTGCCGCCGTCGCCGCCGTCCGGCCCACCGCGGGGTATGTATTTTTCACGCCGAAAACTGACACACCCCCGGCCGCCGTTGCCGGATTGAACGGTGATGATCGCCTCATCGACGAATTTCACTCGGCATGTACGCTCACTTTTTTACGCGACCGCCCGAACCGCTCGTAGGCCACAACCCCGTCGATCTTGGCGAATATCGTGTAATCCTTGCCGAGGCCGACATTGTCGCCGGGATGGATCCGGGTGCCGACCTGGCGCACCAGAATGTTGCCGGCCTTGACGCGCTCGCCGCCGAAGCATTTTACACCCCGCCGCTGCCCGGCGCTGTCACGGCCGTTTTTGGAACTCCCCGCTGCTTTTTTATGGGCCATTGTCTATCTCCTCTTTCGCGTCGAATCGTCCGCGTCGAATCGCCGATTGATACCGTAATCGATCTCAGTTGAGCCGAACCTCGCCGCCGGCGCGCCTTGAAAACAGGCTGGCGGCGGGCAGGCAAACCCCTCAGCGCGCCGCCACCTTCCCGCAGCAAAAAAACGCTAGAGGCTTATGCCGTCGATTTTGACAGCCGTGTACGGCTGGCGGTGGCCGTTCTTGCGGCGGTAGCGCTTGCGCCGCTTGTACTTGAACACGAGCACTTTTTTCGCCTTGCCCTGTTCGGTGATATGACCGCTGACGGCACTGTTCTCCAAAAACGGTTGCCCGATGCTGACGGTTTCACCGTCGGAGGCCATCAGCACCTTGTCGAAGGATACAGGCGCGCCGACGTCGCCCGGGATTTTTTCCACCCGCAGAATTTCGCCCTCCCGAACCTTGTACTGCTTTCCGCCCGTTGCCACTACAGCATACATGTTTCGACCTCCCTGGATCCGATACTGATGACCTATCGATTCAAAAAATGGATAATATGGATGGTTGCCGTTGCTTTGTCAAGGAAAAATATCCCGTCATACCGGATGCAGGGCGGATGGACATCGCGGTAAGTGATCCATATAATAAACGGATGAAAATCGTTTCTATTGCCATCTCCCGGAAAAAAGGCACCCGGAAAAGGTGTGTTGAATCCGCCGAGTTGATCGCAGATCACGGCCTGAGCACCGATGCCCACGCCGGCCGCTGGCATCGGCAGGTCAGTTTCCTGGCCGCCGAAAGCATTGCCGCCGCCCGCGCGCGCGGTCTCACGGTCGACTTCGGCGACTTTGCGGAAAACATCGCCACCACCGGAATCGACTGGCCCGAGGTTCCGATCGGCACCCGCTTCAGGTTGGGCCAAACGGCCGTGGTGGAGATTACGCAGATCGGAAAAGAGTGCCGGAACAAGTGCGCCATCTACTATCAGGCCGGCGACTGCATCATGCCGCGCGAGGGGGTCTTCGCACGCGTATTGACCGACGGGGTCATTTGCGCCGGAGACGATATCGTGCGGTTGACGGCCAGCGGCGCTTCGACGGGACAGCCAGGCGATGACACCACCTGAAGAAAACCCCGTCCCCGCGGCCTAAGGCCCGCCCGGATAAACACATAAAAAAACAGAGAGAACGATGGAAGGGTACCTCGAGCGGGCCATTATCCACTGGGACAAAGCCGCCGGGCGGTCCGAGCACAAATACATCATCGCCGAAGAACCGCTGTCGATCCGCATCCAGGGTAACCCTTACGCGGTGATCATGCGCACGCCCGGTGACGAGATGGCCCACGCGGCCGGATTTTGCCTCACCGAAGGCATTGTCGACGAGCCGGCCGACTTTCGCGCCGTCGCATCCTGCGAAGGCGCAGACACCAATGTTGTCACCGTGACGCTGACTGCCGACCGCCGCGAAAAAATCGGTCCCACCCTCGAACGCCGGGGCTATATCAGCCAGACCAGCTGCGGCATCTGCGGCAAGGAAATCGTCGCGGAGTTGCAGCAGAACCTGTCCCCGGTGCCGAACGGCCCGATTCTGTCCGCCGAAAGACTCTTAAAGTGCGTCGACACGCTCTCCGCCCATCAGCCGCTGCGCCAACGGACCCGGGCTTCGCATGCCGCCGCCCTGTTCGATGCGAACCTCGACCTGCTGGCCGCCGCCGAGGATGTCGGCCGCCACAACGCCCTCGACAAGGTGATCGGCAAGCTCTTTCTGGCCGGCACCCTGGCCGAAGCCAACCTGCTGGTTCTTTCCTCGCGCACCAGCTACGAACTCGTTCAGAAGGCCGCGCGCGCCGCGATTCCGATCGTTTTGTCGGTATCCCGCCCCACCGCCATAGCCGTTGCGCTGGCCGCACGCCTGAACATGACCCTCGCCTGCCTGGCCCACCGCGACGGGCTGTATATTTTCTGCGGTGCCGACCGGATACTGTATTAGATGCGCCGGAGCCCGGATGGGTGGTTGCCAAAGACCGTTACAAGTCACTACCAATTCATAAAAACGAAGAGGGGGCCCGGACGGCGCCCCCTCTTCGTTTTTATTGGAACAGATGTTATTCCAGGATTTCTTCCTTGACCGACACCGCGATCTTGAAAAGAGCGGTGAGCACCAGAAAGCCCAGGCACCAGATGGCCAGCGAAATGAACAGCTCCGGCAGGGTCGGAATATATTCGTTGACCTCGTGCAACGGGTTCGGCACGAAGCCGCCGGAAATCAGGCCGAGCCCCTTGTCGATCCAGGTACCGGCGAAAACCGCGATGCAGGCCACCGCCAGCACCCCTTCATTTCTCCGGGTGACCGGGTTGACCAGCAGGATGATGGCAATGACCATCAGTCCCATCGACGTCCACATCCAGGGCACATAGGTGCCGTGGCCGTGCAGACCGGCGAAGAGGTAGGTCAGGTGGTCCATGTGCTCGGGAATCTGACTGTAGAAAACCGTGAAGACTTCACACAGCAGGAAAAACACGTTCAGCACGATGGCGTAGGCCACCGTCTTGGCCAGGCTCTGGATCTGCTGCCGTCCGGGGTCGAAGTTCGTCGTGCGCCGGATGATCAGGCACAGCAGGATCAGCAGGGCCGGGCCGGCGGCAAAAGCCGAAGAGAGGAAGCGCGGGGCCATGATGGCCGTCAGCCAGAAACCCCGGCCGGGAAGACCGGAATACAGGTAGGCCGTCACGGTGTGAATGCTGATGGCCCAGGGGATGGAAAGATAAATAAACGGCGTGACCCAGGCCGGGTAATGCACGCCGTTGCGCTCGGCCTCGAGCACGTTCCAGCCGACGACGATATTTAAAAAGAGGTACCCGTTGAGCACGATCGTGTCCCAGAAGAGCACCGAGTGCAGGGTCGGGTAGAGCCAGACGTTGAAGATCCGCTGCGGCTGCCCGAGATCGACGATGATGAAGGTCAGGCACATGACCAGGGCGGCGATGGCCAGGAATTCACCCAGGATGGTGATCCGGCCGTAGGCCTTGTAGTCGTGCAGGTAGTAGGGCAGGACCACCATCACCCCTCCGGCCGCCACACCGACCAGGAAGGTGAACTGGGCGATGTAAAATCCCCAGGACACGTCCCGGTTCATGCCGGTGATGCCGAGACCGAAATCGAGCTGTTTCAGGTAAATCAGAAACCCGACGCCGACCATGACCAGCAGAAAACTCATCCAGCCGTAGTATCTCTTACTTCCTTTTAGCGCTAATTCAAGCATAACCACCTCACACGATGTAGTAGACCGCCGGCTCCGTTCCCAAAGCCTGCTTGCGTCGAATGGTGTAATGGGTTCTGATCAGCTCCCGAACCGCCGATTCGGGGTCGTACAGGTCGCCGAACACCAGCTTACCCCCGGAGGCCTCCACGCAGGCGGGCTGCTGGCCGACCGCCAGGCGCTCCGCGCAGAAGTTGCATTTTTCCACTACGCCCTTCGAGCGCGTTGGAAACTGCTTGTTCGTTTCGGCGATGAAGGGGCGCGGATTGCGGAAATTGAAACTGCGCGCGCCGAAGGGGCAGGCCGCCATACAGAAGCGGCAGCCGATGCAGCGGTGAAAATCCATCATGACGATGCCGTTGTCCGGGTTCTTGAAGGTCGCATTGGTCGGACATGCCCGGACGCAGGGCGGGTTTTCGCAGTGGTTGCAGAGAACGAGCAGCGGCGTGTGCTCGAGCCTCTCGTTGACGAATTTCATCGGGCTCATGGGAAAGGCGTTGTGATAGGGGGCCGTCCAGATCCACTTGATCTCGTGGCGCTTGATCGGCATGCTCGGGACGTTGTGGATCTTGTGGCAGGCCTCGATCAGCGGAGCAAAATCGGCCTCGGCCTCGAATTTGGTGGTGTCGATCACCAGCGCCCACTGTTTGGCCTTAAGGGCCTTGTCCCCTCTTTTGGTATACGGCTCGGCGGCGGCGCCATGCTCGGCCTGCGTGTCGGCGGCACCGTGCTCGGTCTGCTCGGCCTTTTCGGCGGCAAACGCGTCCAGGACCGCGCCGCTGCCCAGGGCCAGTGCTGAAATGCCGAATAGTTTCAATATTTCTCTGCGACTGCGTTCCATCACTTGGTCTCCTTCGGGTTATCGATATGGCAATCCCAGCAGTACGGCCGGACCGACGCATAATTGTGACACCGGTCACAAAACTCGGCCTTGTTCGAATGGCAATCCAGGCAGGTGTTGGACAGGCTCATGACGTATTCCTTGCCCTGTGGATTGACGTAAATCCGCTCGGCATTCCGGACCACCGAGTGCCGCCATTGATCCAGGACCCGCATGTGGTCCTTGGCCATGTATTCCTTGGACCGGACACACTCCTTGGCCTCCTTGGCCTTGGCGGTCAGCACGAGTTCGGGGGCCGGCGCGGCCTTGCCGCGGTTGAACCAGAAAGGCAGCGTCACGATGACCAGAAAAATAGCGATTCCAAGATAAACGAGTTTCTTGTTACCCATCTGCTTACTCCTCCGTCTCTGCCCCGGCTGCCTTCAGTTCTTCCAGATCTTCGCCGCGCAGGTTCGTGGCTCTTTCGTTTTGTCCCGGCAGGTTCAAGGCGTTGGCCACCATTTCGTGCACGCCGGTCACCTCCACATCTTCGACCCAGTAGTTCATCAGATCTCCCAGCACGGCGCGGTCAATGGCGCAGATGGTGGCCAGCATGTTGACCCCGTGCCGGTCCTTGACGGCCTTGACGGCATTGCCCCGGGGCAGTCCGCCGGCCATGCGCAGTTCCATGTCCTCGCCCGCATTGAGGCCCGACCCGCTGCCGCAGCAGAAGGTCTGCTCGCGGATCGTGTTGGCCGGCATTTCGTAGAAGTTGTTGCACACGTTTTTGATGACGTAGCGCGGCTCTTCGAAAAGCCCCATGCCCCGGGCCGGATTGCAGGAATCATGGAAGGTGACCTTGAGATGATCGTTGCGCCGGGGGTCCAGGTCGAGCTTGCCGTGCTTGATCAGATCGGCCGTGAACTCAGTGATGTGAACCATCTTGGTCGATCGGGCGCTGTCGAAACGGGTGCCGGTGATGGGGTTGACCGGCACTTCCAGGAAATCGGCCGGGCCGTTCATGGTGTCCATGTACTGATTGATCACCCGCCACATG
>JBAPSB010000387.1:0-6278 GCA_049281435.1 Desulfobacterales bacterium | reverse complement strand
GTCCAGCACCGGCTGCGGATAAAACCCCAGCCAGACGATCACGATGATCATGGCGGCCATGGCCGCCGTCTCGCGGCCGCCCAGGTCGGCCGGATCGACGCCGGGTCGAGCAGGGCCGTGAAAAGCCTGCTGCATGACCCACAGGGCATACACACTGGCGGCGATAAACCCCAGGGACGCGATCGCGGCCGCCGGGACGCTGCTGCGATACGTGCCGACCAGCACCAGGAACTCGCCGATGAAGTTGCCCAGGCCCGGCAGTCCCAGCGAGGCCAGGGCGAAGACCATGGTCACGGCCGCCAGGCGCGGCACGCGCGCCCAGAGACCGCCCATCTGCCTGAGGTCACGCGTTTGCAGCCTTTCCTGGAGGAAACCCACGATCATGAAGAGGGCGCCGGTGCTGACGGCGTGGCAGACGATCTGCATCACGACCCCCTGCAGCGCCAGCCGGTTCCAGGCAAAGACGCCCAGGAGCACGAAGCCCATGTGGCTGACGCTGGTGTAGGCCACCAGCCGCTTGAGATCCGTCTGGGCCAAGGCCAGCAGAGCGCCGTAGAGAATCGATAGAACCGCCAGCACCATGGCTGCGGGGGCCGCGAAATCGAGCGCTGCAGAAGGAAACAGCGGTACCACGAAGCGCAGCAGGCCGTAGGCGCCGGTTTTCAGCAACAGCCCGGCCAGGATGACACTGCCGGGCGTCGGGGCCTCGGTGTGGGCATCCGGCAGCCAGGTGTGCAGCGGCACGACCGGCAGCTTGACCGCGAACGCCGCCAGAAAACCGAGCATCAGCCAGCGGGCGGCTGCCGGCGACAGGGCGGTGCCCAGCAGCTGCAGATAGTCGAAGGTGTAGTGGCCGGTGCTGCGGCCGTGAATGAAGTAGAGGCCCAGGATGGCGACCAGCATCAGCAGCCCGCTGATCTGGGTGAACAGAAAAAACTTGATCGCTGCATACACGCGATTTTCGTGGCCCCAGATGGCGATCACCAGAAACATGGGCACCAGCATCATTTCCCAGAAGAAGTAGAAAAGAAAGAGATCCAGGGCCAGAAACACCCCGGTGATGCCGGCCAGGACCCAGAGCAGATTGAAGTAGAAGAAACCGGTGCGATGGCGGATCTCGGTCCAGGCCGAGGCCACCGCCATGATCCCGATAAAGACCGTCATCAGCACCAGCACCAGGCTCAGGCCGTCGGCGGCCAGGAAAAAGCGGATGCCAAAGGCGGGAATCCACGGCAGATCGACGCTCACCAGCCAGGGTCCGCCTATAGCGGCAAAATTCCCGCTGAAACCGCGGGCCGCCAGGATCGCCGCCGGCACGAGATCGAGCGCCAGGGCCGCCAGGGCCACCCATCGGGGCCAGCCGGCATCGCGCCGGCCCAGCAGCCAGGACAGCAATCCGCCGAAAGTCGGTATGACGATCATCCATACGAGAATCATAAGATCACCACCAGTCCGATGACGACGACCGCCCCCAGCGCCAGGCCCACGGCGTAGGTGCGGATGCGGCCGGTCTGGGTCGCGCTCAGGGCACGGTAGCCGAGGCGATTGATCCAGGCGATCCGGCGGTAGAAGAGATCGATGACATCGTTGCGGTTGAGGTGCGCCAGCCGGATGTAAGGGGTGACAACCGCCCAGTTGTACAGCGCGTCAAACCCCCACCCGGCCAACCACCAGCGGTGCAGGAATGCCCCCGCCGGCGAGCGGACCAGCCGGTCGGCGAAGCCGGGTGCCCGTCGCAGAAACAGATAGATGATCAGGATACCGCCCAGGGAAACGGTGCCGGAGATCAGCTCGAATAAAGGTTCCCGACCTTCGCGGGCGGCCGTCACAGCCGTGGCCGGCAAGGCGCTTGCCAGAAAATCGGACAGGATCGGCAGGTTTCCCAGGCTTTTGGGCAGCTCGATGAAACCGGCCGTCAGCGACAGCACCGCCAGCACGATCAGCGGCAGATGCATGCGCCAGCCGGGTTTGCGGCCGGCCTGCCGTTTGGCGGGCCCGAAAAAGGTCAGGATCACCATCCGAAAGGTGTACAGGGAGGTCAACAGCGCGCCGGCCAGGGCGGCGGCCCACAGCCACAGGCTGCCGCGGGCCGAGGCATAGGACTGCCAGATGATCAAATCCTTGCTGTAAAAGCCGGCGGTGATCAGTGGCACGGCCGCCAGGGCGCCGCTGCCGATCAGAAAGCTCCAGAATACCGTCGGCAGCTGCTGGCGCAGACCGCCCATCTTGAACATGTCGTGTTCGTGATCCAGCGCCAGGATGACGGCGCCGGCGCCCAGAAACAGCAGGGCCTTGAAGAAGGCGTGGACCATGAAGTGAAAGATGGCCGCCGACCAGGCCCCCACGCCCAGGGCCAGAAACATGTACCCGATCTGGCTGATGGTGGAGTAGGCCAGCACGCGCTTGATATCCCGCTGAACCAGGCCGCTGAAACCGGCCAGCAGCAGGGTGGCCGCCCCGATTACGGCCACCAGGGTCAGCACGGGCGGCGCCAGGGTGAAGAGCACGTGGGTGCGGGCGATCAGGTAAACCCCGGCGGTGACCATGGTGGCGGCATGGATCAGGGCGCTGACCGGCGAGGGGCCGGCCATGGCATCGGGCAGCCAGGTCTGCAGCGGCAGCTGGGCGGATTTGCCCACGGCCCCGCCCAAGAGCAGCAGGGCCGCGGCGACGGGCAGGGCCGAACCCACGGGCCAGGCATCCCGGGCGCGGGTCATCACCTCCTGGATCTGCAGCGTTTCCAGGTGGGTGAAGAGCATGAACAGGCCGATGGCCATGGCCGTGTCGCCGACGCGCGTGACCACGAAGGCTTTCCTGGCGGCATAGCCGTTTTCGGGGTTGGCGTACCAGAAGCCGATCAGCAGGTAACTGCAAAGGCCGACGCCTTCCCAGCCGAGATAGAGCAGCAGCAGATTGTCGGCCAGCACCAGGGTCAGCATGGCGGCCACGAAGAGGTTCATGTAAGCAAAGACGCGGCTGTAGCCTTGCTCGTCGATCATGAACTCGGTGGAGTACAGGTGGATGAGAAAACCGACCCAGGTGACCACAAGTACCATTACCAGCGACAGAGGGTCGAGGTAAAAGGCGACCGTGGGACTGAAACCGGCCGTGTTCAGCCACACCCACAGCGTTTGGGTGTAAACGTGTCCCGGCGGCGCGGCGGAAAGGAAACTCGCGGCGAGCACCGTGGCCGCCACGGCCGCCAAGCCGACCGAGCCGGTACCGACCACGGCCGTCAACCGGCGCGGCATCCGGCCGCCGAGAAGTGCCAGAATCAGAAAGCCGGCCAGCGGCAGGGCCGGAATCACCCACAGATAATCGAGCATATCACCCTCGCATCCTCGCGGCCGTGTCCGTATCCAGGGTTTTCAGGCGGTGGTAGAGTTGCAGCACCAGGGCCAGGCCGACCGAGACCTCCGCGGCGGCCATCGAAAGGATGAACAGGAACATCACCTGGCCGTCCGCCTGGCCCCAGCGGGATCCGGCCGCCACGAAGGCCAGGCCGGCGGCATTCAGCATGACCTCGATCGAAAGCAGCATGAAGATGATGTTACGGCGCACGAGCACCCCGGTCAGCCCCAGCCCGAACAGGACCGCCGCCAGAGTCAGGACGTGGGTCAGCGGTAGTGCGGCCATCAGTCTTCCTTTCGATCGGTTACGGGTGCCAGAACCCGCCGGCCGAGGTGATAGGCGCCCACGAGCCCGGCCAGAAGCAGCAGCGACGCCAGTTCCACCCCCAGCAGGTAAGGGCCGAAAAGCGCAACCCCGACGGCTTTGGAATCGACGGCTGAAAAATCGATCCGGCGGCCGCCCGCCCAGGAATCGCCGCCGGCCCACAGGACATACGCCAGCTCGGCCAGCAGCACCGCCGCCAGCAGGCCGGGGCCCAGCCACATCCCGGGCGTAAGCCGGCCGCGTTCCTGCGCGATCGTCCGGGGCCCCAGGTCGAGCATCATGACCACGAAGACGAAGAGCACCATGATGGCGCCGGTATAGACGATCACCTCCAGCGCCGCGGCAAAGGGGGCGCCGAGCAGGAAGAAAATCAGGGCGACCGCGAGCAGCGACACGATCAGGTAGAGCAGGGCGTGAACCGGGTTGAGCCGGGTTATCACCAGAACCGTCGCCAGCACCGCCACCGCGGCCGCTATGTAAAACAGTACATTCATATGGTCTCCTGCCTTAGAACAATAGTTCCGCCGTCAGGGCAGCAGGCTGCGGACATCCACCGGAGGTTCTTCGTTTTCCGCCTGGCCCTTGTCCTTGCCGGCGATGGAAAGGCCGGCCACCCGGTAGAAATTGTAATCGGGATATTTCCCGGGGCCGCTGATCAACAGGTCCTCTTTTTCGTAAACCATGTTCTGACGGGTGTATTCGGCGTATTCGAAATCCGGTGTCAACTGAATGGCGTAGGTCGGACAGGCCTCCTCGCAGAAGCCACACAGGATGCAGCGCGAGAAGTTGATCCGGAAAAAGGCCGGATAGCGCCGGCCGTGGTCGTCCTGGGTGGCCTGCAGGGCGATGCAGTCCACCGGGCAGGCGGCCGCGCACAGATAACAGGCCACACAGCGCTCCTCTCCGTCCGGATCGCGCGACAGGATAATGCGTCCCCGGAAACGCGGCGGCAGGTAGAGCGGCTGCTCGGGATAGAGAACGGTCTCGCGGCGCCGGAACATGTGCAGCAAAACCGTCCATATGGTTCTCAGGATACTCAGCAACGGGTCTCCACAAATGAAAGGTTCACGGTTCAGGGTTTACGGTTCATGGTTGAAGGATGAAAGCTATTTGAGGTTCACGGTTCAGCGACGCCGCTGGCCGGGAAACTCCCCGTTTGATCGAGAGAGAAGCTGTGCCATTTTGGCGTCGTTTCATATAGGGGGTTCGGGGTTCAGATGTTTATTTGCCAATATAGGATCGGTTACGAATTCCTATTTGCGAGTTTACAGTTTCAAGTTTCCATTCACGGTTCACCACAGCCACCGGCTTTAATCACCCAATTCGATCGAGAGGAAACGGTTAAGCTTCCGTGAAAAATTCCGCAGGAGGCTGGATAGGCCATACGCCGCCGTCCAAAATCTCTATCTTAAAGCCTATCAAGGGATAGGAGGATGCCGGCCGTTACCACCAGGTTCAACAGCGACAGCGGCAGCAGCACCTTCCAGGCATATCCCATCAGTTGGTCGTAGCGCGGCCGCGGGAAAGCCGCCCGAAACAAAATAAACCCGCAGATGAAAACAACGGTCTTGCCCAGAAACCAGACGATCGGCGGCAGCACCGGTCCCAGCCAGCCGCCGAAGAAAAGCACCACGATCATGGCCGAGATCAGCGTGATGCCCAGATATTCTCCCACAAAGAACATGCCGAATTTCATGCCCGAGTATTCGGTGTGATAGCCGGCCACCAGCTCGCTCTCGGCTTCGGGCAGGTCGAAGGGCAGCCGGTGGGTTTCGGCCACCCCGGCGATCAGAAAAATGACCAGGGACGGAAACTGGGGAATGAAAAACCACAGCCCCTTTTGGGCCTCCACGATGGTGCTCAGGTTGAAGGAGCCGGCCAGCATCACCACCCCCATCAGCGAGAGCCCCATGAAGACCTCATAACTCAGCAATTGGGCCGTGGCGCGCAGGGCGCCCAGCAGCGCGTACTTGCTCTGGGAGGCCCAGCCGCCCAGGACCACGCTGTAGACGCCGAGCGAGGTCATGGCCAGGAAGAACAGCAGGCCCACGTTGAGGTGCGCCACGGCGATGCCCGGCATAAAGGGGATAACTGCAAAAGACATCAGGGTGGTGATCATCACGATCGCCGGCGCCACCACGAAAACCGGGCGGTCGGCGAAGGGCGGGATCCAGTCTTCCTTGAAGAAGATCTTGATCATGTCCGCGACCACCTGCAGCAGGCCGAACGGCCCGGCGCGGTTGGGCCCGTACCGGTCCTGCCAGAGTCCCAGCAGCCGCCGCTCGAGCCAGATCAGTCCGGCGGCCACGCCCAGGGCCCCGAAAAGGACTGCATAAACAATGATGAGATAGCGCAGGATATCATTCATCCTGTTTTCCCTTTGCGATGGTTCCACAAGCCGGCAGACTCAGGACCGGCAGGTGCGGCAGGCCCGACGGCAGACCGGCCACGTTTTCGGGCAGGCCGGGGTGCAGTTTGACGGGCACGGCAAAGGTGAGATCACCAATGGTGACGGTCACCGGATCGCCCTCGGCGGCGCCCAGGCCGGCGGCGTCTTCCGGACGCAGCGCCAGGTAGGGCGCGGGGACCCGCCCGGCCACGGC
>JBAPSB010000386.1:0-6535 GCA_049281435.1 Desulfobacterales bacterium | reverse complement strand
CGATGACATCAACCGGCGCGTGCTCGAAATCGCCGAAATTCTCGATTTGACCCCTTACCTTAAGAAAAAAGCCGCCGGAATGGCCGCCGATGCCAAACAGAAGATCTCCCTCGGCCGCGGGTTGGTCAGAAGCGATGTGGCGGCCATCCTTTTCGACGAGCCGTTGACGGTGATCGACCCGCAGTTGAAATGGGACCTGCGACGCAAACTCAAGGAGATCCACGAACAACTAAAGCTGACCATGATTTATGTCACTCACGACCAGGTGGAAGCCCTGACCTTTGCCGATCAGGTCCTGGTCATGTACGAAGGCGAACTGGTTCAGATCGGCACCCCGCAGGAACTTTTCGAAAATCCGCAGCACAAGTTCGTCGGCTATTTCATCGGCAGCCCCGGAATGAACTTTTTGCCCTGCACACTGGACGGAAACATGGCGCGGGTAGATGGAATTGGCATTTTGCTGACCGACAAGATGGCGGCGGCAGGGCAAAAAGTGCGTGGCCGGCTGGAACTGGGGATACGCCCGATCGGTTTGGAAGTGCACGGAGAGGCGGTGAGCGACGCCGTGCCGGCACGGGTTCAGGCAGTGGAAGACCAAGGCAGCTTCAAGATTCTCACATTCAAACTGGCCGGCCACGTCATGCGCGCCCAGCTGCCGGAAGACAAAAGCATTCCCCCAACCGAGGTCTGGCTGCGGTTTCCGCCGCAATGGACCAAGCTGTTTGTCGATGGCCGCATAGTAAACGTATAGGAGCTTTGCCATGGAAAAATGGGAAGACAACCGGGCCTGGTTCCTGGTGCTGCCGGTTTTTGTCATCGTGGCCTTCAGCGCCATCATACCCCTGATGACCGTGGTCAACTATTCGGTTCAGGACATCTTCGGGCCGGGCAATGCCGTGTTCGTAGGGATGGAGTGGTTCAGGGAGATGTTGACCGACACACGCCTGCACGATGCGCTGGGCCGCCAGTTTATTTTTTCGGGCCTGGTCCTGCTGATCGAAATTCCCCTTGGCATCCTCATCGCCTTGGCCATGCCCAAAAGGGGCTGGAGAGCTTCCGCCTGCCTGGTAACGCTGGCAATCCCCCTGTTGATTCCGTGGAATGTGATCGGCACGATCTGGATCATCTTCACCCGGCCGGATATAGGGCTGTTCGGCGTCGGGATCAACAGCCTAAATCTTCTGGATGTCCCCTTCGACCACACCGCCCGACCCTCCTACGCCTGGGTCACGCTGATGGCCATGGAAGTCTGGCACTGGACCCCGCTGGTGGCGCTGCTGTGCTATGCAGGACTGCGCGCTATCCCGGAGGCCTATTACCAAGCCGCTAGAATTGACGGCGCCTCGTCCTGGGCTGTCTTTCGCTATATCCAGCTGCCCAAAATGCGCGGTGTGCTTACGATTGCGGTTCTGCTCAGATGGATGGACAGCTTTCTGATCTACGCCGAACCCTTTGCGCTGACCGGCGGAGGGCCGGGGAACTCGACCACCTTTCTGTCCATTTATCTGGTAAAACTGGCCACCGGGCAGTTCGACCTGGGTCCGGCGGCAGCTTTTTCGCTGATCTACTTTCTCATCGTCCTGCTGTTCAGCTTTATCTTCTACCAGGCACTTTTAAATGTCGGCAAAGGAGAAAAATCAGTATGAAAGTACGGAAGCGATCCTTCGGCCTGCTTTTCTACTTCATGGTGCTGATTATACCCATCTACTGGATGTTCAACATGTCTCTGCGCGACAATGCCGACATCATGTTGTCTTTTTCCCTCTACCCGACCGACATCACCTTTAAAAACTACATCAAGGTCTTTACCGATCCGACCTGGTACTCGGGTTATATCAATGCCATGATTTATGTCAGCATGAACACGATCATGTCCCTGGCCTTTGCCCTGCCGGCGGCCTATGCCTTCTCACGCTTCAGATTTCTCGGCGACGGCCAGATGTTTTTCTGGCTGCTGACCAACCGCATGGCGCCGCCGGCGGTTTTCCTGCTGCCCTACTTTCAGCTTTACTCGACCGTGCACCTGATCGATACCCATATCGCCGTAGCGTTAGCCCATTGCCTCTTCAACGTGCCGTTGGCGGTATGGATTCTGGAAGGGTTCATGTCCGGCATTCCCAAAGAGATCGACGAAACGGCTTTTATCGACGGATACTCCTTCCCGCGGTTCTTTCTCACCCTGTTCATTCCGCTTATCCGGGCGGGTGTGGGCGTAACAGCCTTCTTCTGCTTCATGTTCAGTTGGGTCGAACTGCTTTTTGCGCGGACGCTGACGGTCACCGCGGCCAAGCCGATCGTGGCCACCATGACCCGAACCATCAGCGCCACCGGTCTGGACTGGGGCCTGTTGGCCGCCAATGGCATTCTCACCATCGTTCCGGGCGCCCTGGTCATCTGGTTCGTGCGCAACCACCTCGCCAAGGGTTTCGCGCTGGGGCGTGTATAACGGAGCGTAGAAGAACATCATGACTACAGGCAGAATACGGCAAAATAGGGCATTAGCATGAGTTTCGAATGGATGTACTGGACCGTGCCGACGGCGATATTTTTTATCACTATCTTTCTGATGATCTGTGGCATGCTCGTCTGGGAACTGGCGTCACCGACAATCGAACGTCGCGGATTCCTGAAGATCCCCACCACCAGGGGTACGCGATTTTTTGTCGGCTTGCTCGGCAGCGCCTATATCCACTTGGCCTGGCTCGGATTGACCGATGTGAATCTGTGGTTCGCACTTCCCGTTTCATTGGCATGGATTGTTGTCGTCATGCGCTGGGGGTGAAGAAAAAGTCGCTGGCAAGCTGTCGGGAAACCACCAGCGGCACCCAAACGCACCACCTTAGATTCCAGATGTTAACAAAAGGACGTGTTGCCATCGTCGGGCGCTCAGCCTTCACGCCCGCGGTGCCGTCCAAGCGATCCATCCTACCCCTGAAGGCGAAAAGGAGGAGACCATGAACATGAAAGTGCAAAAAACGATGTTTCTTGGCATTGCAGTGGCGGTCATGCTGGCCATGGCGGCAGCTCCGGCCATGGCGGACATGGCGGCCGCCAAGAAATGGGTCGACCAGGAGTTCCAGCCCTCGACGTTGACCAAGCAGGAACAGCTCAAGGAGATGGAGTGGTTCATCAATGCCGCCAAGCCGTTTAAAGGCATGAACATCAAGGTCGTCTCCGAGACCATTGCTACCCATGAGTACGAGGCCAAGGTCTTGGCCAAGGCCTTCGAAGAGATCACCGGCATCCAGGTCTCATTCGACCTGATCCAGGAAGGTGACGTGATCGAAAAGTTGCAGACCCAGTGGGCATCGGGGGAAAACATCTATGACGGCTGGATCAACGATTCCGATCTGATCGGCACCCACGCCCGCTATGGGTATGTCGTGCCCTTATCGGATTTCATGGCCGGCGAAGGCAAGGATGTGACCCTGCCGACCTTGGATGTGGATGACTTCATGGGCAAATCCTTCACCACCGGACCGGACGGCAAGCTCTATCAGCTGCCGGATCAGCAGTTCGCCAACCTCTATTGGTTCCGCTACGACTGGTTCAGTCGCCCGGACTTCAAGAAAAAGTTCAAAGAGCTTTACGGCTATGAACTGGGCGTGCCGGTCAACTGGTCGGCCTACGAAGACATCGCCGAGTTTTTCACCGAACACGTCCGTGAAATCGATGGCCAGGCTATTTTCGGACATAACGATTACGGCAAGAAATCCCCCGATCTAGGCTGGCGCTTTACCGATGCCTGGTTGTCCATGGCCGGTGCCGGCGACAAGGGACTTCCCAATGGCAAGCCGGTGGATGAATGGGGTATTCGCATGGAAGGGTGCCGCCCGGTGGGCGCAACCGTGGCACGCGGCGGCGCCGCCAATGGCCCGGCGGCCAAGTATTCCCTTCGCAAATACATGGAGTGGTTGAGAAAATATGCTCCTCCGGGGAGTCTGGGCATGGATTTTTACACCTACCTGCCCTTTCTGGCCAACGGCAGCGTGGCCCAGCAGATTTTCTGGTATACCGCCTTTCTTCCCAGCATGGTCGAGCCGGGGCCCACGGTCAATGCGGACGGCACCCCCAAATGGCGCATGGCCCCCTCGCCTCATGGTCCTTACTGGGAAGAGGGCATGAAGCTGGGCTATCAGGATTGCGGCTCCTGGACGTTCATGAAGAGCACACCGCTCGAGCGCCGCAAGGCCGCCTGGCTGTTCGCCCAGTTCTGCGTGGCCAAAACCACTTCGCTCAAAAAAGCCCACGTGGGTTTGACGCCCGTCCGCGATAGCGATATCCGCGATAAATCCTTTACCGAACGGGCACCTAAACTCGGCGGCTTGGTGGAATTCTACCGCAGCCCGGCCCGCGTGGCATGGACGCCGACCGGTGTCAATGTGCCCGATTATCCTAAACTGGCCCAGCTGTGGTGGCAGAATATCGGCGAGGCGGTTTCCGGTGAAGTGTCCGTGGACACAGCCATGGACAATCTGGCCAACGAGATGGACAAGGTGATGGAGCGCATCGCCCGCTCGAAGACTCAGGGCGAGTGCGGACCGAAACTGAACCCCGAGAAAGACGAAGCCTACTGGCTTAACCAGCCCGGCGCTCCCAAGGCGAAGCTGGCCAACGAAAAGCCCAAAGGCGAGACGGTCAACTACGACGATCTGATCAAGGCCTGGCGCGAGGGACGCGTGAAGTAGGCCTATATCGAATTGAATGTGTTGTTTTAACGGGCTTCGTGAGCATTTACGAAGCCCGTTTTTCTTGGCGGTCAACATCAGTCAACTGGCCATCCGGCCAAGCCGGGTATGAATCCAGTGGCAACGGCGGCCCACCAACTAAAACAAATCGCAAGCTCAATGTGTCATCTATAGTTATCCTGTTCTTAGAATATGGAAAAATTTTTTATTTATATAATGACCAATCATTTAATATTTATTGACTTTTTAAATGCGCTACCGTAAAAATAACGAATTGTTACCAATAATGACACCTGTTCCCCTCTGAGAGAATCGGGAAATAGATGCTGTTTCCGACATCCGGCGTTGAAATCAGCCCAATTATTCCCTTCCTGGTTGCCTTTTTTGTATCTTTTTTCACGTCCATGGGCGGCGTATCCGGAGCATTCCTTCTTCTACCCTTTCAAATGTCCTTTCTTGGCTATACCAACCCTTCAGTAAGCGCGACAAACCAACTTTTTAACGTCATAGCAATTCCAAGTGGCGTTTACCGCTATTACAAAGAGGGCCGCATGGTCTGGCCACTCACTTGGACAGTGATTATCGGGACACTCCCCGGTGTCTTTATTGGCGCCATCGTCCGAATCGGGTATCTGCCGGACCCTAAGAAATTCAAGTTATTCGCTGCGCTCATTCTTTTGTACGTCGGGCTGCGGATGGTAAGAGATCTGACTCGCAAACCTCTGGTTGGTATTGACAAGTCCTCAGGTGAAAAGCGCTTCCGGGAACTTGTGCGTGAGCATAGACGCAAAGCGGAAAATTCCAGAGGAAAAGGCAAGGAAGCCCTTCCGGCTGTCAGCATCATTGAGTTCAGCCTGAAACGGATCAAATACGATTTCTACGACGAACAATTTGACGTGCCTGTCTTCGGCGTTTTTTTACTTAGTTTCATTGTCGGTATCGTGGGGGGGATTTACGGGATTGGAGGGGGCGCAATCATAGCGCCATTTTTTGTGTCCTTTTTCAGGCTTCCGGTTTACACGGTGGCAGGTGCCGCCCTTATGGGAACTTTTGTAACATCGGTTGCCGGTGTTATTTTTTATCAGGGCATTGCACCGTTTTACCCTGACATGTCGGTTGCGCCGGATTGGTTACTCGGATCATTATTCGGCCTGGGGGGAATTGCTGGAATGTACCTGGGCGCTCGTTTTCAGAAATATGTTCCGGCAAATGTCATCAAGTGGATGCTAAGCGCTATCATCATTTTTACCGCCTTCAAATACATTTCCGGCTTTTTCCAGTAAACTCCAGCCTCAACAAGTCTATTTATCTAATTCAGCAACAAGCAACGACGGCAGTGGGACCGCCGCATCCCGGTCTATTTTTTTGATACGATCGATTGGCGCCAAGCGGAAAATATTTAACCGTTCAGCCAGTTCCAAATAAACAATCATGGTACAAACTGGACACGCCTTCGTACCTTGATGTAAATGAATGGTGGTGCAGTAGAACACTCGGTGACCGAAGCCATGAAATTTTCCACCAGCTCCGCATCCTCTGCGACTTAGGCCGGCAGGTGAATGACAGCTACCTGAAAGAGCACGGCGTGAGCGTCCCCGCAGATCCCGTGTATACTTCCAGCGATGCCATCCCGCTTACAGGAAAATATACTGCCGGTATGCTGAAACCGTGCTGCTCTCACTGAAACGTGAATCTGCCTTTTCCCAACAAAATTTTTACTTGACACGGCGACGCTGAATTTATATATTGCCAAATAAGAATATAGGAGATGCTATGAAAGCGTTCATAAAAGTGATGAAAGCCCTTTCCGATCCGAACCGGGTCAAAATCGTCAAGTTGCTGCAGCA
>JBAPSB010000385.1:0-30712 GCA_049281435.1 Desulfobacterales bacterium | reverse complement strand
CCGCCGGCACCGGCTGTGATCGCAGCCGATCCGCCCGCTGCGACCGTGGCGACCCTGACGGTAACCCCGGACGGCCCGCCGTCGATTGCGGCCGGCTTAAAAGACGGCGACCCGCCGCCGTACAACCCGCTGGGCATGATCGATCCGTTTGAACCGCTGTTCAAGGATGAGCCCGAACCGGAGCCCGAGTCGGCCAAATCGGCCAAACGGGTTCCGCGGACGCCGCTGGAGAAAATCGATCTCGGCCAACTGAAACTGGTCGGGGTCATTCTGGCCTCCAGCGGCAACCGCGCCCTGGTTCAGGAAGCATCGGGCAAGGGCTACATCATCAAGGAAGGAACCTACATCGGTGTCAATTCAGGCAAGGTGGCCGAGATAAAAAACGACCGGATCGTCGTAGCGGAAGAAATCGAAGACATTGTCGGCAACCCGACAATTCGCAATAAAGAACTCGTACTGCCGAAACCCCCCGGAGAATGATCATATGCGCACCCTAATTGAAAGATTCACCAAACGCACAGCACCGGTCATTTTTCTGATCGCCGTGCTGGGAATCTCATGCGGAATCGAATTCGTCCAGCCGCCGGCCGCTGCCGCCGCCGGTGACGTACAGAAGGCACCCGACACGTCAGGCCCGGCGGCCGCGGGAAAATCCCCGGCCTCCAGCCTCGAGGGCGTCGCCATCGTCAAGGCCGATGACGGGACCTTTTTGAACATTACGGCCGACGGGTCCATCGCCCAGTATAAATCCTTCGTTCTCTACAATCCGGCCCGTATCGTGTTCGACATACCGAAGCTGAAAAGTGCCCACACAGCCGAACAGGTGGTGCCGGCCGGCACAAAATGGATTCAGCAGGTGCGCCACTACGGCTATCCCGACAAGGTCCGGCTGGTCATCGACACCAAAGAGGACTACCTGAAAACATATACGGCCGCACCGTCCGCATCCGGCATGACGATTCAGGTCGGTGGCATGCCGCAGACGGCCCCGGTCGCGGTCGCCAAACCGGTCCCGGCGGCCGGGCCGGCCGAAGAAAAACCGCTGGCGGCCTTCGTTTCGGAACCACAGCCGGCGGCCGCGGCCGCCCCTGTTGCCGTGACCGAAAAGGAAGCCTGGGTCAATCGCATCGATTTTCTGACCGAAGATGCCGGGCAGTCGACCATTATCGTCGGCACCACCCGGGCGGTAAAATACGAATTGAAAGAATCTTCACCGCAACTCCTGCAGCTGAAGCTCTTCGATACCAAGCTGCCGACGTATCGCGATCGCCCGTTGATCACGACCCGCTTCGAAAGCGCCGTCGACCGCATCACCCCGGTTTACGGCCAGAACCTGCCGAAAACGACCCTGGTCGCTATCGAGCTGCGCGAGGCCGTGGCCTATGATGTCGAGCAGAAAGACGACGTTTTGATGATTCACTTCGCCGCCTCGTCCGTGGCGCCCAAACCGCTCGAACAGGCCAACCTGCCGGACTGGAAGAAAGTGCTGGCCCAGACGGAAGCCGGTTCGCCGGATGTTTCTCAGGCACCCCCGCAACCGGAACCAAACACCTCCGCCAGCCTGGCGGCCAGGGCGGCGCCGGCCGTGCGGCCGCCGGCCCCTTCCGAACCGGTAGCGCCGATGGCGGCGGTGGCCTCGTACAAAGCCCCGAACGTCGCCACCTATGGGGCGCACCGGATGTATACCGGCGAAAAAATCGCCCTCGATTTCTATGAAACCGACATCAAGAACGTGTTTCGCATCATCCGCGAGATCAGCGGCAAGAACTTCGCCATCGACAAGGATGTCACCGGCAACGTCACCCTGACCCTGGAAAAACCGGTGCCCTGGGACCAGGTCCTGGACCTCGTGTTAAAAATGAACCGCCTCGGCATGGTGCATGAGGGCGATATCATCCGGATCGCCACCCTCTCGACCCTGACGGCGGAGGAAAAGGCCAAACAGGACAAGATCGCCGCCGAGCAAAAATCCCAGGAAGTGGTCAAGGCGCTCGAACCGCTGGTTACCGAATACATTCCGGTCAACTATTCGGATGCCAAAGGTGAGGTAATGCCGCTGGCCCAGAAAGTACTGACGCCGGACCGCGGCAGCATCAGCGTGGACCAGCGCAACAACCAGCTGATCGTCACCGATACCGTCGCCACGATCGCTCAGATCAGGGAGATCGTCAGCCGCATCGACACCGTCACGCCCCAGGTCATCATCGAGGCGCGCGTGGTCGAGGTCAGTGAAGAGTTCTCGATGGAACTGGGCATCGACTGGAACATGAGCTGGGGCCCGGCCGGAATTTTCGGCAGCTCCGAAATCGGCGGCAACGTGGCCATGAATTTCCCGTCGAATGCCTCTTCGACCATCGGGTTCAACTTCGCCAAGCTGGCCGGCACGCCCTTGACGCTGGATGCAACGCTCAATGCGGTCGAGGCCAACAAACAGGGCCGGATCATCACCGCGCCCAAGATCGTTACCCTCGACAACAAGAAGGCCAGTATCAAGCAGGGGGTCGAGTGGCCCTACCTGGAACGAGATTCGTCCGGCAACGCGACGGTCAAATTTAAAAATATCGACCTGCTGCTGGAGGTCACACCGACCGTCACTCCGGATGACCGCATCCTGATGAAAATCTTCATCACAAAAAACGATATCGGCACCATCACCCTGGGCGTGCCCTCTCTGAATATCAACGAAGCCCAGACCGAACTGCTGGTCAACGACAGCGACACGATCGTCATCGGCGGCATCATAAAGAAAAATGAGCAGGAATCTGAATCGGGCTGGCCGGGAGTAAAGGACATCCCCCTGATGGGCTGGCTGTTCAAAACCCAGAACGACAACACCACCAACAATGAACTGCTGATTTTTATTACGCCGCGCATCGTGCAGCTCGAACAGCGCCGCGTGATCTAACGGTTTCGGGCCAAAAAAACCCGCCTGTCTCTGCCGGAGACAGGCGGGTTTTCTTTTTTTGTGGAGGGGTCAGGGGATTTGTTGCAGCTTCATCAGCTGACTTTGCGCCGCTTTGGCTTCGGGGGAATCCGGCTTGAGCTGAACGACCTTTTGAAAAGCGCCCTTGGCCTTGGCGGGGTTCTGCAGCAGGAGGTAGGATTCTCCCAGATCGTAGTAGGCCTCCGCGGAGGTCGGGTCTTTGTCGATCGCCGCAGTCAGGGCGGCCTGGGCCGCGGCCCCCTTGCCCATGGCCAGGTAGGTTCGCCCCAACCCCCTGAGGGCCAGCGGAAAACCGGATTCCAGCTCCAGCGCCTTCTGGTAATAACGCTCCGCCTCCGGGTAGTCCTTTTTCATATAGTAAGCATAGCCGGTATTGGTCAGCGGATAGTGCGGCGTTGCATACAGCAGATCGCCTGAAAGTTCTTTGAAAACGCCGATCGCCTCGTCATATTTTTGCTCATTCAGATAGGCGACCCCGAGGTTGTTCTTGGCCACCGCATAATCGGGTTTGAGCACCAGGGCCTGCTTGAAGTGGGCGACGGCCAACTCGGGCTTGGCCTTGGCCAGATACACCTGGCCCAAATAGTTCTGAAGGATGTGATCATCGGGGTTCATCTTTTCGGCATCCAGCAGGTACTTCAGGGCGCTTGTGAAATCGCCGGCCAGATAGTACTGCTTGCCCAGGTCTCGATAGGCGACTTCCCTCTTGCGCACATCGCCGTGATCCGTGGCGCACGCAACGAACAAGAGTGCGCAGGCCGCCCACAAAATTTGACTTTTTCTCATAGACACTTTTCTCCCATCGATCGGTTAATGCCGGCGGAATCCGGATCGTAAACGGCTCCGCGCGGGCTCAAGATTTTTTGAGGTTCAATCGGTCGGCGATCTCCGCCGACATTCGCTCGACGAACACATCGAAATCCGGCCCGCTCAGCGGCTTTCCGGCCGCCGGCAGCCTTTTGAGGCCGGGGGGCTGAAGATAGAGCGGCGTGTTGATCAACGCCGGATTGGCGGTGATGCCGAATTCCGGGGGAAACCGCCGTTCGAAATACATCTGCTGAAAACCGGCGAATTTCAAGGCGTGCGCCGTGGAATCGATGATGGCTACTTCGCCGTCCGCGACCAGCCCCTGCTGGCGGGCCGTCACCAGGCCGGCCAGAGATTCCCCGCCATGCGTGCAGGCGATGTGGCCGTTGCGGTTCGCCAGCAGTTCCCAGTCCATGATGTCCTGCTCGGACACTTCGACGAAGAAAACCCGCTGCCGCCCGGCCTGCCGGTTGTAGCGCTCCACCAGGTGGATGACCCGCGGCATGGACACCGGATTGCCGATCATGGCCGCCTGGGCCACGCTCGGTTTGACCGTGACCGGCACGAACTTCCGGCGCGCCGCATCGGGTTCGCGGTAGTAGCGGTAAACCGGATTGGCGTGCTGGGACTGCACGCCGATGATCTTCGGCAGCTCATCGATGATGCCGGTTTCGTAGAACTTTAAAAACCCGCTCATCACGGCGGTGATGTTGCCGGCATTGCCGATCGGCAGGATGACGAGCTTGTCGTGCAGGTCGTACTCGAAGTCCTGTGCAATCTCGAAGGAATAGGATTCCTGGCCCAGAATCCGCCAGGCGTTTTTAGAGTTGAGCAGCGCGACGTCGTAGTCTTCGGAGAGCCGTTCGACGACTTTCATGCAGTCGTCGAAGACGCCCGGAATTTCAAAAACCGCCGCACCGCTGCCGAGCGGTTGGCTGAGCTGCTGGGGCGTGACTTTTTTGTGCGGCAGCAGCACGGCCGACTTGATGCGGGGGGTCAGGTAGGAAGCGTACAGGGCGGCTGCGGCCGACGTGTCGCCCGTGGAGGCACACACCGCCAGCACCTCGGATACCAGGCCCTGGCGGATCAGGTAATTGATGTAGCTCACCGCACTGGCCATCCCGCGGTCCTTGAACGATGCGCTGGGGTTCTGGCCGTCGTTTTTAAAATAAAATTTGAGGCCGACTTTTTGCTGCATGACGCCGTTGGCCTCGACCACCGGGGTGTGTCCTTCCCCTAAATAGACGACGGCCTCGAGCGGGATGGCCGGACCGATAAATTCGTGGTAGCGGTAAATGCCTTTGAGCGCCGGCAGGCTGAGCATCTTGCGATAGTCGAATATCCGCTGCCAGAGGCGGCCCGGAATTTCACGCAGCCGCTCGCGCTCGCGGTCCTCGATCATCAGCACCTGCCGGCAACGCGGACAGGTGTAAAGCAGTTTGGCAATGCTGTACTTTGCCTCGCACCCCAGGCAGCGGTAAACGGGATCGCCGCCGGGTTGCGGAAGGAGATAAGGGCGAATGTCTGCGGGAGTGTCGTCTATTTTCACGGTCGTATGACTTCCATGCCGCCCATGTGGGACCTGAGCGCCGCGGGGATGACCACGCTGCCGTCGGCTTGCTGGAAATTTTCCAGAATCGCCGCCACCGTCCGCCCCACCGCCAGCCCGCTGCCGTTGAGGGTGTGGACGAGTTCCGTACCCTTTTTGCCCTTGCACCGAAAGCGGATGTCGGCCCGCCGGGCCTGAAAGCTCTCGCAATTGGAACAGGAGGAGATCTCGCGGTAAGCCCCCTGCCCCGGCATCCAGACTTCGAGGTCATAGGTCTTGGCGGCCGAAAATCCCATGTCGCCGGTGCAGAGCGAAACGACCTGGTAGGCCAGTCCCAGGCGCTGCAGGACCGTTTCGGCATCGGTCAGCATTTTTTCGAGTTCATCATAGGATGTCTCGGGCCGGGTCAATTTCACCATCTCGACCTTGTTGAACTGGTGCTGCCGGATCAATCCCCGGGTATCCTTTCCGTAGGAGCCGGCCTCGGACCGGAAACAAGGGGTGTAGGCCGTGTAGTAAATCGGCAGCCGGCTTTCGTCCAACACTTCTCCCTGGTGCAGGTTGGTCAGCGGGACTTCGGCGGTGGGGATCATGAAGTAGTCCCAACCCTCGAGCTTGAACAGGTCCTGCTCGAATTTCGGCAATTGGCCGGTGTTGGTCATACTCTGCCGGTTGACGGCGAACGGCGGCAGGACTTCAGTGTACCCATGCTCGCCGACATGCAGGTCGAGCATAAAATTGATCAGGGCCCGCTCCAGACGGGCGCCGGCGCCGAAGTAAAGGGGAAAACGGGCGCCGGTGATCTTGGCGGCGCGCTCGAAGTCCAGGATGCCGAGCCGACTGCCGATGTCCCAATGTGCCCGGGCCTCGAAAGAAAATTCGGGCGGTGTTCCCACCCGCCGCACCAGTGGATTGTCGGCGGCGTCGCGGCCGACCGGAACCGAGGCGTGCGGGATATTCGGTATTTCGAGCATGAGTTTGCCCAGGGCCTCTTCCTGCACCGCCAGCGCCTGCTCGAGCTTTTTTATTTCGGCCGCAACCGTTCCCATTTGCCCGATAAGTTCGCGGGCGTCTTTTCCGGCCTTCTTCAAATCGGCAATCTCGTCGGAAACCCGGTTGCGTCGATGGCGCAGGTCTTCGAGCTGGAGGAGAACGCCGCGCCGCAGGTCATCGGCCGTTTTGAAGGCGCTGATATCGAGTTCCGAATGGCGGGCACGCAGGGCGCGCGTGACATCGGATAAATTCTGCCTCACAAACTTGATTTCCAACATATCGGCCCTATATTTAACGTTGTTTTTTCGGTATGTTCTTGTATTTGTGGCGGACTTTCGCTACGATTTGCATCTGACAGTCGACAATACGGCCGTGGCTGTAAACCGCATGATTCGGCAGGGCTGAAAACCGGCCCGCCGTCGATGGGGGATAATCGGCGGCAACCGGCTAAAGGATATGCGAAAAACCTAACATGAAGCAACCGTTTAGTCAATGATGAATGCAGGTTGACCTGTTTCAAGCGCGCCGCTCACCAACGAAACTGTGACGAGGGAATTCGGGTTATGGATGAAATTCAGAAAACCAAGGCTGACATTAGAAAGGAGATCGCCGCGGCGATCGGCAAGCTCACCTCCGAGGCCCTGGTGGAAAAAACCAGAATGATTGAAGGCCGCCTTTTTGATTTCGCCAATTTTCTCGAGGCCAAAATTGTTTTGATGTACATTGAAAATCAATACGAAGTCAAATCCGCCGGAATTATCAGGCGCGCTGTCGAGCACAACAAAATCGTCGTTCTTCCTCTCGTAAAAACCGATACCAAAAAATTCAAGTTGTTCAAGATCGACGACTTCGAAAAAGACATGAAACCCGGGGCGAACAATATGCTGCAGCCGAACCCGGAAAAATGCCGCACCGTGCCGATCGACTGTATCGACATCGCCCTGATACCGGGCGTCGCTTTCGATGAGAAGGGCGGCCGGATCGGGTCGGGAGACGGGTATTACGACCGGCTCATCCCGCACCTGCCGGCGACGACCCGCAAGGTGGCCCTGGCCCTGGACGATCAAATCATTGCCCAGGTGCCGTTTGAATCGCACGACAAGCACGTGGATATCATCATCACCGACAAACGCATCATCTACAAAATCTGAGGGCTGCACGCAAGAACACCTTACCCTTTTGGACGGCGATGCATCCGGTCCGGCTGCCGGTGTAAGATCTCGGAAAATACAGATATTCCTATCGATTTTACGCCTTGACAGGCGGGCGCTCCATCACCCGAAACCAATAATTTATTTTCCTGTGAGCCCGGAGTGACGGCTCTTATCGGATGGCCATGATGGAGAGAGAATCGACGAAATACGATCGCCAGCGCGAAGAAATGGTCAGGCGCCAGATTGAAACCCGCGGCATTAACGACCCGGGGGTTTTGGCCGCCATGGGCAAGGTGCCCCGCCATCTCTTCGTCAGCGAAGCGTTGCGGGACCAGGCCTACGGAGATTTTCCCCTGCCGATCGGCGACCAGCAGACAATCTCGCAACCGTACATCGTGGCCGAAATGACCCAGGCGCTCGAGCTGACTAAAAACGACCGGGTACTCGAAATCGGCACCGGTTCGGGATACCAGGCCGCCATTTTGGCCGAAATCGCCTATCGGGTCTACACCATCGAGCGCCTTCATTCGCTGCTGATAAAGGCCCGCCGGCTTTTCGACCAGCTCCGCTACCACAACATCATCACCCGCTTCGGTGACGGCACCGTCGGCTGGCAGGAAGAGAGCCCGTTCGATGCGATTATCGTCACCGCCGGGGCCCCGCGCATTCCCGATTCCTTAATCGCTCAATTGGCCGAAAAGGGCCGTCTGGTGGTTCCGGTCGGAGACCAGCACACGCAGGAGCTGGTTAAGATCGTCAAAGACCGCGACGGAATCCATCGCCGCGATCTCGGCGGCTGCCGCTTTGTCAAACTGGTCGGCGAAAACGGCTGGAGCGACCGCTGAATGCTGCGAAAACTCTACGACTGGGTCTTGCACTGGGCCGCAACGCCCTACGGCCCTTGGGCCCTTTTCCTGCTGGCTTTCAGCGAGTCTTCTTTTTTCCCGATCCCGCCGGATGTCCTGCTCGTTGCCCTGGCCGTCGCGATTCCGCGCAAATCGTTTAAATTCGCTTTTATCTCATCGATCGGCTCGGTTCTGGGCGGCTGTTTCGGCTATGTGATCGGCTGGCAGTTCATGCAGGGAATCGGTGAAAAAATCATCGCTTTTTACGGACTGACCGATAAGATCGATTACATCGGCACCCTCTTCAGGACCTATGATGCCTGGGCCATCGGTATTGCCGGATTCACCCCGATTCCTTACAAAGTCTTCACCATTGCCGCCGGCATGTTTCAAATCAACTTTGCCGTTTTTGTGCTGGCCTCACTGGTGTCCCGCTCGGCGCGGTTTTTTCTTATCGGTGGCCTGATTTATCTCTTCGGTCCCCGCATTCAGACCTTTATCGAAAAAAATTTAAACCTGCTCGTGGTGGCGTTTACGGTTCTGCTGATCAGCAGTTTCATCGTTCTCAAGCGTTTTTTCTAAGATAGAGGTTTTGGCAAGGCCAGAGGGAGGCGGCTGTAACGTAATGCCCCAACGACCGATACCAGCAGCCAAAACCTTTATCTTTATATCGGCTTTAAGACAGAGGTTTTGGCAAGGCCAGAGGGAGGCGGCTGTATCGTGATACGCCAACGACCGATAACACAGCCAAAACCTCTGTCTTAAAGCCGATAGGATTCTTCGGCGGCGGTGCGCAATAGATATTCCGCAAACGCCTGACCGGCAGGGGAAAGACTGCGGTGTTTGTGGTGGGTCAGATAAAAATGCCGTTCCAGGTCCAGTCCTTCGATCCGCAGCGCTTTGAGCGTGCCGGCCGCAAGGTGTTCTATAATGGCAAGCCGGGAAACGATCGACAGGCCGATTTTACTTTTTACGGCCTGGACAACCGCTTCGGTGGTGCCGAATTCGGCGACGATGTGGAAGTCTTTCAGCCGAGCGGCGCTTTTCTGGAGACTTTCCTCAATCGACTTCAGCGTTCCGGACCCCGATTCGCGCACGATCAATCGCTCCTGAAGCAGCATCTTCACCGGAATGACTTTCCTGTTCCGCCAGCGGTGATCGGCCGGAACGATCAAGCGCATCTCGTCTTTTACCAGGACCTGCTGCTCCAGCCGGCGGTCGGATGTTCGGGCGCCGACCACCCCTAGTTCGAGTTCGCCGGAACAGATGTCACTGACGATCTTGCCGGTGGAGGCCACCTTGAGGGCCAGGTAAACCCGCGGGAATTTTAACAGGAATCCGGCGGCGATGCGCGGCAGGATATGGCCGCCGGGGATCGTGCTGCCGCCGACGGCCAGATGGCCTTCGACGGCGCTTTTGAACTGGCTCAGGGCCTCTTCCGCCTCGTCTCTCAATGCGCTCAGGCGCAGGGCATAGTGGTAGAGAAGTTCGCCTTCCTTGGTCGGTACGGCCTCCTTGGCCAAACGATCGATCAACCGGCAGCCGAAATGGGCTTCCAGGTCCTTGATGTGGCTGCTGACCGTCGGTTGCGACAGGTGGACCAGTTTTCCAGCCCTGGAAAAGCTCCGCTGCTCGACGATTTTACAAAAAATGGTCAGCTGCCACAGGTCCATGATCGCCGCAGAGGGAAATGAGAGAGGAAAACCGAAACGCGGTCAGGAATTGCCCGTCTTCCGCCCGAACTTTAATTTCAGTTGTTCGAGCACGAGCGGCGGAACCATCCCTTCGATGTTGCCCCCGAACCGGGCCGCTTCCTTGATGATCGAAGAGCTGGTAAAAATCCAGCGCAAGCCGGTCATTAAAAAAACGGTCTGGATTTCACGGTCGAGGCGACGGTTCATCAAGGCCATCTGGAACTCGAACTCGAAATCCGAAACCGCGCGCATGCCGCGCAAGATGGCCTGCGCCTTGCGCTCGGCCGCATAATCCACCAATAGACCGTCGTAGTGGTCGATCTCGATGTGCGCCAGGCTCTTCATGCTCTCCCGAAGCATGTTCAGCCTTTCCTCTACCGAAAAAAGGGTTTCCTTGCCCGGGTTGTGTAAAATAGTGACGATGATTTTATCGAAGAGTTTCAATCCGCGCTTGACGATGTCCAGGTGACCGTTTGTAACCGGGTCGAAAGAACCCGGGTATATCGCAACTCTCGCCATAGCCCTCATCCGCCACTCTAATGCGTTATCGGCTTTATGCCTGATTCTCTGTGATAGCACCGCGCCGGGGCGGCCGAAACGCCGAACAGCCCGGGTGCTCATACCACGGATTCCAAAAATGACACAAGGGTTTTTCCGTAGCGCCGCTGGTCGTAAAGCAGGTAGCCGTCCGGATCAGGGGCCAACGGCTCGTCTATTGAGTGTTCCAGAATCAGACGGTGAGCGGGGGACAAAATGGGGCTGTGCGGCAACAGATTCACGCCGATATGAACGAGCCCCTGGTTGTATGGCGGATCCATGAAGACAAGGTCAAACGGCGGTTGCCGCAGGGCAATGGCGGCCAGGCCCCGGGTGACATCCCAGCAGACGACGTGGGCCCGGTCCTGAAGCCGGCACATCTGCAGGTTGCGCTGAATGAGGTTTACGGCCGTGCGGTTGTTGTCGATGAAAACGGCCGCGCGCGCATGGCGGCTGAGCGCTTCGATGCCGAAAGCGCCGGTGCCGGCAAACAGGTCCAGCACGACGGCATTGGCCACCCGCGGGGCGATGATGTTGAAGATCGCCTCTCGCAGCCGGTCCGCTGTCGGCCGGATCGCACTGCCGCGGATGCCGGCGAGTTTTTTACCTTTGAGGGTCCCTCCGATAACACGCAAATGACTGCCACTCCTTAAGCGCGGCCGTGGCGGGTCACCTGAGGATGTCTTTGATCTTCTTGTTCAGGTAGCTGCGTCCGAGGCCGAGAATTTCCGCGGTGCGGGTAATGTTGTTTTCGTTTTCTTCGAGCTTCTTTTGAATGTATTCTCTTTCGAAAACCTTTTTGGCTTCCTTTAAATTGTCGATCGCCAGCAGTTCGGGGTCTCCCAGAAGCGCATAGCGACCGGCAGAAGGGTTGTAAGGCTCGGGCAGGTCGCCGTGGTCGATCGTCTCTTTTGCAACCATGATGGCCAGGCGTTCCACCAGATTTTTCAATTCCCGAACGTTGCCCGGCCAGGCATAAAAGCGCAGCAGGTCGAGGGCCGCGGGCGTCATCTTCTTTTTTTTCTTTTGGGCTTGCTTGGCGAATTCTTCGAAGAAAATATCGACCAAAAGCGGGATGTCCTCGATGCGACTCCTCAAGGGCGGCACCTCGATTGGCACCACGTTGAGCCGGTAAAACAGCTCCTCTCTGAAGGCCCCTTTTTCAATTTCTTTTTCGAGCTCCTTGTTGGTGGCGGCAATGACGCGGACATCCACGGCGATGGTGCGGCTGCCCCCCAGGCGGTTGAATGCCTGTTCCTCGAGCACGCGCAACATTTTCGATTGGGTTTTCAGGCTCATGTCGCCGATTTCATCCAGAAATATGGTGCCGCCGTTCGCCAGCTCGAATTTTCCTCTTTTTTTCCCGCCGGCGCCTGGAAACGCCTCCTTTTCGTGTCCGAACAATTCGCTTTCGATCAGTTCTTCCGGAATGGCGGCACAGTTGACGGTGATCAGAGGCTGATCGACCCGCCGGCTGAGCTGGTGGATCGTGCGGGCCACGAGTTCTTTGCCCGTGCCGTTTTCTCCTTTTATCAGGATCCAGGTATCGGTCGGTGCCGCCACGGCCACCTGTTTTTTCAGCAGTTGAATCGGCGGGCTATTGCCGCTGATCGAGTTCTTCTCGATCATTTTCTTTCTCAGATAGCGGTTCTCCTCTTCGAGCCGGCGATAGTTCAAGGCGTTGTTGATCGCAAGGATAATCTTGTCGATCGAAAGCGGTTTTTCGATCAGGTCGTAGGCCCCCATTTTGGTGGCCTTTACGGCCGTCTCGATCGTCCCGTGACCGGTAATGATGATGACCTGGATGAAGGGGTTGCTCTTTTTGATCTCCTGCAAGGTATCGATGCCGTCCAGGCCCGGCATCCAGATATCAAGCAGCACCAGATCGGGTGATTCGCTGTCGATATTTTTCAGGGCCTCATATCCGTTGGAGGCGGTGTGCACGTCAAAGCCCTCGTCGGTCAGGAGCCCGCCCAGTGACTGCAAAATCGACGGCTCGTCATCTACGATCAAAATAGACGGATTCATTTGTATGGACTCCTTTAAAAAAAGTTACCCGGCCGCATGCCGCCGGCCGTCGCCTCCGGATCCACAACCGGTCAAACCGGTATTTCGATCACGAATTTGGCCCCTGTGGGTTGATGGTCCTGGACACTGATCACGCCGTTGTGGTCTCCGACAATCGTGCTGACGATCGTCAGCCCCAGCCCCATGCCGGCTTTTTTGGTGGAAAAGTTCGGCTCGAACAGCCGGGTCTTGTCGGCATCCGAAATACCGGGCCCGTTGTCGGCCACCTCGATGCGGACACGGTTCAAGATGGAATCGTGGGTCAATGTGATCGCGATCTCACCCCGGCCCTTGATGGCGGCGATGGCGTTTTCCAGCAGATTGATCATCGCCTGCTTGATCTGCTTGCGGTCCAGGTTCATGACCGGAATCGTCTCGCTCAAATCGGCCTGAAACCGGATTTCAGGATGCCCGTCTCGGTAGAGGACCACGGTTTCCTCGATAATGGGCAGAAGATCACAGGGTTTGAGATCGACACTCGGAAATTTGGCAAACGCGGAAAACTCGTTGACCAGGTTGCGGATCAATTCCACGTGATCGATGATCATCCGGATGCACTCGTCAAAAACCGGGTCATCGTGGTCTTTGGCGAATTTTCGTTTGATCCGCTGCGCCGAGAGCGTGATCGGGGTCAGCGGGTTCTTGACTTCATGCGCGATGCGGCGTGCCACCTCGCGCCAGGCCGCCATCCGCTGCGCTCTTTCCATCTCCGTGAGATCGTCGAAAACAATCACGGTGCCCATCGGGCTGTCGGCATCGTCCTTCAGGGCGTTGATGTGGGTCAGGAAACTGCGCGGGCGACCGTCGACAACCAGGCGCAGGGGCAGCTGGAGGGCATCGTTTTTTGACAGCGCCAGGCTTTCCCTGATTTCACGGGCCAGACCGCGGAACTGGCCATCCAGCAGGTTTTCGTAACTGCGATCGAGCACCTCGTCGGTCCCGAGGCCCAGCATTCGCGCAGCCGAGGTGTTGATCGTCTTGATGATGCCGCCCGCATCGAGCGTCATGACGCCGGCAGAGACATTTTTCAAGACGATTTCCATGTATTGCCGCTTTTCTTCGATTTCGACGTTCTGCTGCTGGAGCATGTGGGCGGAGAGTTCCAGCTGCTCGCGGCTGGTGCGCAGATCGCGCGTCATCTTGTTGAAGGATTCGACCAGGCTTCCGATCTCATCGTCGGCCACCCGCTCGATCGTAAAACCCAGCTCGCCCTCGGCCACGCGCCGGGTGCCTTCGGCCAACTCCTTGATGGGAATGCTGATCGAGCGGGCGAGATAAAATCCAAACCAGATGGCACAAAAAAGAACCAGCAGCGCCACGATGGACAAAACGATGTAATAGGTGTTCTGAATCGGTTTTCTGAGCAGTTTGATCTGCTGGTACTCTTCGAATCCGCGTGTAATCGACTTCATGCTCTGCGAGATGTCCGGCACCAAAAGGGTGGACAGGCACAGAAATCCCTTGGCCTGATCGCGCGGCACCCCGAACGGGATGGTTCCCACCGTACGAATCAACTCGCCGGTGGGGATGTATTCCGAGAGGGTCCAGATATTGTCCGGGACGAAGCCCTGCAGGAGTTTTTCGGCCGGCAGGATGCCAAAGGCCGCGGAATCGAGCGCTTCGTCAAGCGAGATCGTCAGGCGCATGGCATTGGCGTCGTACACCTCGAGCGCGGGGATGTTGAACTCGCGCTGGACGACACTGGCGTAGCGGGCCAGCGCATCGATGTTCTGGGGCGCCAGAAGGTCTTTTCTGGTGATCTGGTAGGCCGTGCGGTCGATGAAAAACCGCCCGCTGGTTTCGACCTGCTTGTAGACGCTGCGGCCAACCGTCAGAGAGTTTTCCAGGGCCTGCTCCACCGGAACGTTGAACCAGAAATCGAGGCTGGTGGTGATGAAGTTGATGGAAAAGAAAAAAAGGACAATCGTCGGCAGAAGCGTGAGGGCGATAAAGGCGACCGTCAACCGGGTTCGCAGCCGGGCGCCCATGACATTGCGCTTGCGTTCGTAGAGCAGTTTGACCAGATTGCGGAAGACCAGAAATATCAGCAGGATCAGCAGCAGAAGGTTGATGTTGATGAGAATGAACATCAACACCGTGTTCGAGACCGGAATGTCCGATCCGAAATGAATGACGCGGAACTCGGCCAGGGTCAGGAAGGCGACGACGATGGTGATGACGACAATCAGCACACCTTCGCGTTTGCGCCGCTTGCGGTCGGTCTGGGCCGTACTCAGGGAAAGCGTGCGGGTGGTTCTGACGGTGTCATTCATGGCAAGGACAAAACGCGGCTGGACAAAATGGGCGAGCGGCCGATAACCGAAACCATCTTGAATTAATAGATGAAATCAATTGTGTACCAATCGGTTTCGACATCCCACAGTGAAAAGAGAATGTAATGGAGGTAGAGCGGCAGAGTCAGCTTACTGACCTCGGCCATGGTCCGAATTTGATACTGCCGGCCTTTTTGCAGCTCGTTCAACGGAAAGACACGCAAGGCCTCGACTTCCGTCATCCATTGCTGCGCCTGCGAAAAGGAGTGCGTCACCGCCGGATCGCCCTCTTTCCATGATCGCTTGACGGTGAATTCTTTTTTCAGATTGTCGTATTTGATCGTGTGCGTCAGTTCGATATCGGCAATATTTTTATCGGACCACCAATGGCGGACACGGTAGATGCTGATATAGAAGACAAAGGTCGCCGACACACCGCTGAGAATGGCTTCCTTGAATTTTTCGGTAAATGCGCCGGCGAGGGTGAGGGACAACAGGAGGTCGTCCCGCGTGTTGGAAACGGTCATGTGCGCTAACCGGGTTTCCTCGGCCGCCACCGGTAAAACAAACTGCCAGATGAGACAAAGCGCTAAGAGAAAAGAAATGCCGGCTTTGCGGCCCATAAAAAATCCCCTGCTGTCAGCGGCACCACGGATACCGAAGGCGCATACGCACCTTCCCCCCTATCCGGGTGAGAAGCCATAAAAATCTTTATCTTAAAACCAATAGCTTATGGAATATATCGAAAACACGGTTACATAGCAATAGATTTTGGTTGCATGGCGCGCAGCGGAGGGGGCATGGGAACCCGGCACGTTTCCCAGGAATCCTTGGAGGAAAAGAATTTCTCCAGGAAGGCATGGTTGAATGCATGGCCGGACTTGACGACGACGAGATGGCCGAGGATAGGCATCCCCAGCAGGGAAAAGTCTCCTAGGCAATCGAGGATCTTGTGCCGCACGAATTCATCCGGAAATCGCAAACCGCCCGGGTTGACGACGCGGTCGCGATCGATGACCACGGCGTTTTCGAGAGAACCGCCCAGCGCGAGGCCGAAGCGTTTCATGTATTCCACCTCGTGCAGGAAACCAAAAGTCCGGGCCGGGCTGATTTCGGCGGTAAAAAACGTGTCGGTCACATCGGCGGCCAGGGTCTGACGGCCAATCAGCGGGTGGTCGAAATCGATCGTGCAGGTAATCCTGAAAACCTCGGAGGGGTAGGCGGTCACCGACTTGTCGCCATCGACCAGTTCAATCGGCTCTTTGACCACAAAGAACTGGCGGGGAACGCCTTGATTTTCAATTCCGGACCGGGTGATCTTTTCGGTAAAGGGACCGGCGCTGCCATCCATCACCGGGACTTCATGGGCATCCAGCTCGACGAGGGCGTTGTCGATGAAAAGACCGGCAAAGGTTGCCATCAGGTGTTCGATGGTGGAGACGATACACCCGTCGCTGCCGATCACCGTCGCCAGGCTGGTGTCCACCACGCGGTTGAATTGGGCGGTGACGCCGGGGGTTCCGGGCAGATCGACCCTCACAAAACGGATACCGTGGTTGATCGGCGCCGGCTTTATCATCAGGTTGACCGATTTTCCCGAATGCAGGCCGATTCCTTTAAACCCGACCGGCTGCCGCAGGGTTCTCTGATTGACATGAATCACGGCTGAATCCTTCCTGGGACGCATCATCGCGATGACGATCCGGATGCGTCTTTGTATTCCCATGTTCCTGCAAAAAAGACAACAGAAAAAGAGACTCGTCCGCGGTATGGCCCACGGGCCGACCTCAAATTCGAACTGTAACTTTAAGGCCCTTCATCGGGGTGTCAAGACACCCGGGACACGTCACCGCGGTTGACCGCAGCGTTCCGGTACCTGCTGTCGAGGCATTTTTGACGGTGGATGGCGGTTATTCGATCGATTCCAGCGGCAGCGCCGCGGCTTCGCGAGTCTTGCCCGCACCCGGGCTGTCGACCGGTCCGAAAAGGTCGATTCGATCCCGATCGCCTGCCGATGGTGGCGGGCTGGGGGGGGGCGCTTTCATTTTCTGGTCGGTAACGGCCATGAAATTCGCCGGCATCGGCCGCCGCTTTACCATAAGTTCGCCGGGAATGAGGATCTTGTCGCCGACGCGCACCCGCCGCGGGTCGAGATCGGTATTGGCATCGACCAGGCGTTTCCAGTTGTCCGCCGCACCGGTATACCACAGCGATATCGTGGTGAGAGTCTCTCCGGTCCGGCTGACGGTGTGAAGATAGGGTGCCGGTTTTGCGACGGGCGTCGCCCTTTTCGGCCGTACCGCGGCGGCCATGAAATCCGCCGGCATCGGCTGGCGTGTTTTCAGCAGTTCTTCGGGAATCAGAATCCGATCGCCGATCTTGATTCTGCGCGGCTCAAGGTTGTCATTGGCCTCGACCAGGCGCTTCCAGTTTTCCGCCGCGCCGGTGTACCACAGCGATATCGCCGCCAGGGTCTCTCCGGTTCGAGCGACCGTATGGCTGAAGAGTGTCGGCCGGACAACGGCCTCGGTTTCTTCAGGCGCTGAAGGCGGTGCCGGCTGAGTAACGGCAACCGGCGCCGGCTCTGCGACCGGTATTCGGTGCGACTGCACCTGAACCCCGCTGCAATCGAGCAGCACTAAAAAAGCCCCCGCAAGGGCTATCCCAACTGAAACCGTCCGCCATTTTTTCATTGCCCGCCGGCCTCCTCGGCGGCCCTGACCTCTTTCAAGTAGGTTTGCGCCTTTTGGTTGTCCGGATCGATGGCCACCGCCCTTTCGAGACTGGCCTGGCTTTCCTTCTTTTTTCCTAATTTCTGTTGAACCATGGCGAGATTGAACAGGGCCTTGTCCAGATAGGGCGGATCGGTGCGAACAACCTGTGCGAACATTTTTTCGGCATTCTCATACATTCCGGTGGCCGCATAGATGAATCCCAGGTTAAATAGCGCATCCGAGAGTTCGGGCTCCAGGCCGACGGCTTTTTGGTAGGCGTCGATCGCCCGGGCATAGTCTTTGGACCGGGTGTAATACTTACCGAGAGCCAGATGGGCGGCAACGTTTTTTTCATCCAGCGCAACGGCCTTGTGCAGCATCGTTTCGGCTTCCTGTGGCGATCGCTCAAAAAGAAGGTCGGCCTGACCGGCCAGGGCCCGGGCATAAAGCGGTTTGAACTCCGGCAATCTCTCCGGATTGCGGGTCGCATCCAGCAGCTCCAGTGCCAACCGGTAATTGTGTTGCGCCAACGCCCCCTTGGCCAGGTCCAGTGAAGAAAGCCGCTGCGCTTTTTGGTCATCGACCGGCGGGCCGGCCGGCTGGGGAGACCCCGGCCCGGAATCCACCGACCGGGGATTGACGGCCGGCTTCCGGTTTCCGGATGATTCCGGCCCGGACTGGCGTTTCTCCACCACCGGTGGGGCGGCGGACGGGGATGCTCCCGGCCCTGTCACAGCCACCGCCCTGTTTGCCATGGCCGCAACTTCTGCTTTTTCCGCCGGGGTGGCCTGCACCATCAGGGTCAGGGCGACCGCAACGATGCCGATACCGGCCACCAGCCCGCCGTAAAACAACGTCTGGCGTTTAACCCTCGCAGAAGGTCCCCTGATTTCCGCGCCGACCGGCGGGGCATCATCCGTGCCGACAGTCAAGGCCTCATTTGCCGTAGAAAGGCCCTCGTAAAGTGGCGCGACGGCCGGTGTCTCTTTTTCCAGCCTGGCTTTTGCACCGCCCCGGCCGGTCGACAATTCGACGGTCAGGCGCTTCCAACCGGCCGCCGCCGACCGCAGGAGCCGCCGGGTCAACGGTTCCTGCTGCGGGTTGCGGAAGGCGGCCCGCCGCCGGTCCCTCAATTTGTCGATCAGCGTTTTTTGAAATACCGCCCCGCTTTCACCGGGAAACCGGATTTCGCGTGCGCACTCGGCGACCACCTCCGGCGGTATCGTTTTCAGACCCTGGACATACCCCGTTAGAAGCGCGTGATCGCAGATGACGTTGATCAACCGGGGATAGCCGCGCGAAAAGCGATGGATTTCATGTATCGCAGCGGCAGAGAACAGCTGGGCCTGGCCGCCGGCCACCCGCAGACGATGGCCGATATACTGCACCATTTCGTTTTCGGACAGCGGCTGGATGTCGTAAAAAAGCGTCACCCGTTGACGCAGGGCGCAGCACTCCGGCAACAGCAGCGATTGCTTCAATTCGTTCTGGCCGATAAAAAAGATGTTGATCAGCCTTTTGCCCGCTTTTTCCGCATTGGACAACAGCCGGATTTCTTCCAGGAGGTCCTGCGACAGACGGTGCGCCTCGTCGATGACGAGCAAAACGATCCGGCCCTCCGCGTGGGCCTGATGTAAAAAGCGGTTGAAGTTGAGAATGAAATCAGCCTTGCCGTCGACGACCGCCCCCGGTTCGTAGGACCTGGCAACGATTTTCAGGAAATCGAGGATCTCGAGCTTGGGATTGTTGATGTTGGCGACCAGGACATCATCGCCCAGGCTCTCCAGAAGGGCATTCAACAGTGTGGTCTTGCCGGTTCCGATGCCGCCGGTCAGGACCACAAACCCGTTATGGTCCAGGACACCATATTTGAGAACGGCCAGCGCCTCCTGGTGTTTCTCTCCAAACCAGAGAAAGCGGGGATCGGTATCGATTCGGAATGGTTTTTCCGTCAGGTTATAGTAGGAGAGATACATTTACGGTCTTTTCTACAGTGCCGGTTTGCTTTCGGCGGCATTCAAGGTGACGGCGTTCAACCGATATTAAGGGTTGGCGTGTTCATCCGCACGCACGCATCGCATACGGGTCGTTGGGGTAACGAAATACGAGAAAAGAACAGCGCGGGGGCGGTCCGGCCGAAGACCACATAAGAAACCTCGAGATGAGTCGCCGCTTCAGGAATGAAATGCTTTTGAAAACCCATAGTAACCGGTGACGATTTTATATACCAACCCCGGTGCCCTGTCAAGCCGCAAGCAAACGGTTTCCGCAACAAACGCCGCGCGTCGCCACTTGTTTAAAGCGGTCTTGGGCGCATAACCGTTGCCCGAAACACGACAGTGTGCTAATTTTAGGGGGACTGGTCGCTTCAAAAAAATATCGTCAAACGAAATCTTGCCCCCACCGGGGTGCGCAAACGGTGAAGACATGCTGGCCCGGATTCTGAGCAGTGCCGTCATCGGCATCGATGCCTATCTGGTGGAGGTCGAGGTGGATATCGCCCAGGGCTTGCCGACTTTCACCATCGTCGGGCTCCCGGAAGCATCGGTCAAGGAAAGCAAGGAGCGGGTCAAGTCCGCCATCAACAACTCCGGCTACAGCTTTCCCGACGATCGCATCACCGTGAACCTGGCCCCGGCCAATATCAAAAAAGAAGGCACCGGCTTCGACCTGCCCATCGCGCTGGGAATTCTCGCCGCCACCGGCATCGCGCCCAAAGCCGCTTGCGCCCGCTATCTGGTCTTGGGCGAACTCTCGCTGGATGGGCGCATCAAACCGGTCAACGGCTCGCTGCCAATGGCGCTGGCAGCCAAAAACGCCGGCTACGGCGGCATCGTGGTGCCACCTGAAAACGGCCGCGAGGCATCGGTGGTGAGCGGAATCGACGTCATCCCGGTCGACATGCTTTCCAGGCTGGTCGAGTTTCTGCGCGGCACGGCGCCGGTCACCCCGCTTGAAACCGACCTGACGGCCATCTTCACCCGCGACCTCGGTGCGGAGGTCGACTTCGGCGAAGTGATGGGCCAGGAGCATGTCAAACGGGCGCTGGAAGTGGCCGCGGCCGGCGGGCACAACCTTCTGATGATCGGGCCGCCCGGCTCCGGCAAGACCATGCTGGCCAAGCGTCTGCCCACGATCCTGCCGCCGCTCACCTTCGAGGAAGCCATCGAAACCACCAAGATATTCAGCGTCGTGGGCCTGCTGGGCGCCGATCAGGCCCTGGTCACCCGGCGCCCTTTCCGATCGCCGCATCACACGATTTCCGACGCCGGGCTGATCGGCGGCGGACACATCCCGCGCCCCGGAGAGGTCAGCCTGGCCCACAACGGCGTGCTGTTCCTGGACGAGTTGCCGGAATTCAAGAAAAACGTGCTCGAAGTGCTGCGCCAGCCCCTGGAAGACCTGAAGGTCACCATCTCGCGCGCGGCCCAGACCATTACCTACCCGGCGAGTTTCATGCTGCTGGCGGCCATGAACCCCTGCCCGTGCGGCTACCTGTCCGACCCCAAACACCAGTGCCGCTGCAGTTTCCAGCAAATCCACCGCTACCGCACCCGGATTTCCGGGCCGCTGCTCGACCGGATCGACATCCACGTGGAAGTACCGGCCGTCGCCTATAAGGATCTGGCCGCCCTTAAAAGCGCGGAATCCTCGGCCGCCATCGCTAAGCGGGTCAGCCAGGCCCGGGCCGCCCAGGCCGAGCGCTTCAAGCGCTTGAAATTCTACTGCAATGCCCACATGGGAAGCCGCCACATCAAACGCTTCTGCCCCATCGGCCCCCGCTCCCAGCGACTGCTGGAAGCCGCCATCGACAAGCTCGGCTTGTCGGCCCGGGCCTACAGCCGTATCCTCAAGATCGCGCGCACCATCGCCGATCTCGCCGGCGAAGCGGACATCGCCGCGGAGCACATCTCCGAGGCCATCCAGTACCGCAACCTCGACCGCGGCAGAATCCGGCCGGGCGGCAGGTCCTGAAGAGCGATCACAAAGGCAATGGCGTCAGGGTCGAGCTGCGGATGTGAAGGTCCCGCTGCGGATAGGGAATCTCGATGCCGGCTTTCTTGAATTCATCGAAAATGGCGAAATAGAGACTGCTGCGTAATTTTCGCCGGGGTGTTTCGCGAACGTCGATCCAGACCAGAAGCTGGAAGTTGATGGAGTTGTCGCCGTATTCCACCAAACGGACCACCGGCGCCTGGAAGTCGGTGACCATCGGCTCTTTTGCCGCCACCTCCAGCAGGATCTTCTCTACCGCCCGCGGGTTGGCGTCGTAGGAAACGCCCACCGGTATGGCAACCCGGATCAGGGCCGAAGTAAGAGAATAGTTGACGATCGTGCTGGAAACGAAGCTCGAATTGGGAATCAGGTACTCGATGTTGTCGCGGGTGCGGATGCGGGTGGAGTTCAGGAAGATGTCGGTCACATAACCCAGGGTATCGGACACTTCGATCCAGTCGCCTTTGCGGACCTTGCCCCCGAAGATCAGGCTGAATCCACTGATGACGTTGGCGGCCATGTGCTGCAGCCCGAGGCCGATGCCGATGCCGGCCGCACCGGCAAAGACCAGCAGGAAGCGCAGGTCCAGGCCGATCGCCTTGAGGGAAATCAGCAAACCGATCGCGATGAGCAGGTAATTCAGGGAGATGTTCAGGGCATACCCGAGCCCGGAGTCGATGCCCAGGGCCGGGTACACCCGGTAGTCGAGATACGCGCGCAGGAGGCGTGAGACAAAGACGAAGGCCAGCAGGATCAGAACGGCTTTCAGGACAAGCCAGAGCGTGATCGGCGTTTGCCCGAGTGTGATCACCGGAAACGACATCAAGCGCTGCAGCGGCTCGAGAAATCCGAGCAGGTTGAGGACGGTGGCCACCGTGGCGAGCACGGTGGCATACAGCAGCAGGATTTTTAACGAGCGGAAGAGAAAAGCGGCGGTTTCATCGCGATAATCCTTGCCCGCATACCACCTGGCGAGCCAGCCCCGCAAAAGGTTGAAAGCCCACATGATGAGCAGATAGACGCCGACGGTCGACCAGGTCTTCAGCAGGATGATCTTTCCGAACTGCCGGTAACCGAGGCACCAGAGCAGGGCCACAAAGAACGAGAAGATGATGAAGGGGTAAAAGAAGCGTACCATTATGCGCACGAACCCCTGGTAGAAGCGATCCGGCAGGTCGGGCAGCAGCGACAACAGGGTCTTTTTCATCATGAGCAACGAGAAGAGAACGATGACGATCGAAACCGAAATGACGAATTTCAGAAAGGCCACGATGTCGGCCCGAATTTGAAAGGCTTCGATAAGCCAGATTCCGGCAATGCCGGCCATTACAAAAACCACGACCAGCCGGGCGAACGTGAAGACGCGCTTGCCGTAAACGGCGGCTCTGGGAAACAGATTCCCGGTCAAGGCTTCTTTAAGAACCCCGATGACCAAGGCACCGGCGGCCCATAGGCCTAAAAATTTTCCAATCAGTTGAAACCACACCGCCTGGTATTTTATGAAGGCATCGATCAGTGAAAATACGGCCAGCAGAAGCAATGGCAGCAGGGCCGCGGCCAGCACTATCATGAGCGAAATAAAAAAGGGATAGAGCACGGCCGGCAGTTTTTTCTCGAAGGGCTTGAGGACTGCAATCAACCGCGCCAGCACCTTTTTGCGCCCGACGAGACTGTAGACGACGGCCCCGATGAAGGTGAGCACCAGAAGCGAGCCGGCCGCCCCAAGGAGCCGGCCCTGCTCCATGATTTGCTGCGCCAGATACGGAATCTGGAGCGGCAGCTCGATCAGCCAGCGGTACAGGTCCCTGATCGTCTGCAGGTCCCAGCCCAGAGGGGTGCGGTAGAAAAGCGATCGGGCCTGCTTGACGAAGTCCGCCTTGACCTTTCCGGCCTGCTCGACCAGGGACTTTCCGACCTCCGGGTGCAAGGTAACGGCCGGGGCCTTGTCGGCCTCGGTGGTGGTTGCCGCCGGCTGCGCCGCAAGAAGCGGCGGGCAGAGCATCGCGGCAATTAAAACCAGGGCGATAAACCAGCCATAAAAAATTCGCATAAAGTCGTCCTCAGGGTCGCGACCCAAAATGCATGGTCCAGACTGCACCTTGGACAGGATTATATTGGCTTTAGTATAGAGTGATTTTGTAAAACAGGAAAGAGCCGTATGGTTGACCCAAAAGAAAACAGCCCGGAAAGAGCCGCCGCCGCGTCGATTGGCAAAAGGCCCCGCGCGGGTCACGATCCCGGCCCTCCGGCGCCGATGTGCGCCGCAGCGGCCGCAGCCGCAACCGATGCCTGAAAAGCGGCTGCTGATCATCCACCAGGGTGCCCTCGGCGATTTCGTGGTCACTTTCCCGGTGCTCAAGGCGCTTGCGGCCGTCTATCCCGGCATAGACGGCATCTGCCGGTCGAGTTTCGGGCGCCTGGCGATCGATCTCGGCGTCCTGCAGGCCGCCTTTGCCCTGGAATCGGCCCGCTTTGCCAGTCTCTACACCGATCGCAGCGAACCGGCGGTGGACACTCTGATTTCGGCTTACGGCAGCCGCCTGCTGTTTTCGTTCTCGGAAGTGCTGGAAAAATCAGTGGCAAAAATCGCCGGCGGCCGGGTGTTCCGCGTTCAGCCCTGGCCGCGCACCACCGACCGATGTCACATCACCACATTTCTGAGCCGCCAGGTCTTGGCCTGCGGCCTGCTGAAGGGTGACGCCCGGCGACGGTTTGCCCGCGCCTTGTCTGACTTGAAGACCGCGGCGGGCGGAAAGCGCCGCCCCGGCAATCGGGTCCTCGTCGCCCCCGGCGCCGGCAGCGTCAAGAAACGCTGGCCGCTGGCAGACTTCATGCGGGTTGCCGCCGAATTGAAAGAGCGCGGCTTGGACCCCTCGATCCTCCTGGGCCCCGCCGAGGAGGATCTCGCAGCGGAGCTGAAAAAAAGCCCCGAATGGCACAGCCCCATCGTTAAGCCCGCCACGTTTCAGATCTTGATCGGCGTGCTGGAATCCGCCGCCGGCTATATCGGCAACGATTCGGGCGTCAGCCACCTGGCGGCCTTTATGGGATTGCCGGCCCTGGTCATCTTCGGGCCATCGGATCCTGTGCGGTGGCGCCCGTTCGGCGACCATGTCCGACTCGTGCGCGCGACCATGCCCTGCAGTCCCTGCTTCGGCACTGACGACAAGGCGTGCCGGCAGGAAGGCGCCTGCCTCGCAGAAATTACCCCCGATCGCGTTCTGGCCGCTTTCGAAAAAACCTTGGCCAATGCAGCGCAGAACCGCAAGGAAACCCTGGATCCGGCGCGGAAGTGATTTTCCCGGCGCCGGTATTCGGATATCCTGAACGCCGATAGACTGCGAGGGGATCAATAAAAGAACCCCTGAAGGGGACATGCCGCCTTCAGGGGTTCAAACGGGCATCGCGAATTTTGAGCATCACCGATTCAGCGCAGGTTCAGGTCAACTCCGAGAATAACCAGCAGGAACTGTCGCATGAGAACGAATCATCACGCACGTGAAATGCCCACATTACACCGGCCCGTGAAAATTGGGCAACCTTTTATCCCGAATGCGCGCACCTGTCAACCGGAAAATCGGCCAACTGCGGTGGGGCAGCATCGGCCCGCGCCGGTTATCCTATTTTCCCCCGGCGGGTCTCGAAGCAGCGCCGTTCGACATAGGTTCGGTTTTCGGCATCCCACACCGCTTCGTTCTCGTGAATCAGCTTGGCGCCGCCCTCCCAGGCGCCGCACGCCACCACCGCCGTCTCGCCCAGGGTAAACTTCTTGCCGCAGGCCACACATCCTTCGGCGTTGTGTTCATTGAGTTTTTGGAGGTCGATTAAAATTTTTTGCCTGGAAAACGGTAATTCAGCCATAAACTCCTCACTTTTGCTCCGGCCTTGCCGCAACCCTTGTCATTAGGCCCATAGTTTCCATTTTGAAAAACTAAGCGTGATCGGCCAGGGTGTCAAGCGCTGCCGATAACCGGGGGTGATAACGGCAAAATTGATGTTTCGGCGGTCCTGTCACAGGAAGCGCCCCCGATCTTCCATGAAGCGCTTGTAGATCCGGTAATGATCGGTCTGCTCGTAGGCCACCGTCTCTAAGGGTGCACGGTCAAAGCCGTAGATGCGTCCTGCGGGGCAGGCGAGCAGGATCGGCGAGTGGGTGGCGATGATGAACTGGGCGCGCCCGGCATCCGCGGCATCTTTCAAGAGGCTCAACAGCTCGAGCTGGCTCTTGGGTGAAAGCGCGGTTTCGGGCTCGTCCAGAACGTACAGGCCCTTGAGTTGAAACCGGGAGTGAAAAAATGACATCAGCGACTGCCCGTGCGACTGCTGCAACAGGGATTTACCGCCGAAATAGGCCAGCACGCCCGGGTCGTTGGCGGCCCAGTCGTCCAGAATCGAAGCAAAATTCCTGAAAACCTGGGCATCGAAATAGGTCCCCGGGACCTGTTCGTCACTCCATTTCACATCGAGGGCCCTGAACAGCAGCTCCTCGTAAGGGTTGGCGACCGGCCGCACCCGCCGGTCCCCTTGCCAGATGTTCACGCCGCTGCGCACGGCAATGGCCTTGAGCAGCGTCGATTTGCCGGCTCCGTTTTCTCCGGCAAAAAAGGTGACCGGCGTTTCGAAACGAAGCGTCCGGCTTTTTATCAGGACGGCCAGGTTAAAGGGATAGTGCTGCCGGGTCGGGAATCTGGACTGAACGATATCCACCTGCTTCAAATGCATGGGCGGTCTCCATCCTCTCATCAGCGCGCCGCCTGGCGCGCCTGTATTTTATTGACAGATCATACCACAACGTGGCAATTATTACCGGCGCGGTTGATGCCGCCAGGCGAAAATGGCGCCGGTCCGGGGTCGGGTCCCTGCGGGCGGAGATTTCCAGCCGCACCGGCGGGCTCCCCGGCCCAAGGCGCCGGCCTTTTTTCCGCAGGGAAGGTTGCCCGCGAACACAAAAAAAAGAGTGGGGCATGGACGACGAAGAGTTCAGGGGTTTTCGCAGGAAATTGAAAAAGACCCAGAAGCAGATGGCCGATCTACTGGCGGTGTCCATCAAAGCGATTCACAGTTATGAGCAGGGCTGGCGGCCGGTGCCGCCGGCCGTCGAACGGCAGCTCTTTTTCCTGCTCACCCGCCAAAAGACGCGCCGCCGACCGGAAGCCGACTGCTGGGATGTGAAAAAGTGTCCGCCGCAGCGCAGAGAAAACTGTCCGGCCTGGGAGTTTCGATCCGGCCCGCTGTGCTGGTTCGTCAACGGCACCCATTGCAAGGGCAAGGTTCAAAAAACCTGGCAAGACAAAATGGCCGTGTGCCGTTCCTGCCGGATCTTCAAAAAACTGCTGCGGATCTGACCGGCCTTTGACCGTGACCTGCCGTGCACCGCTTTCGAGCAGACCGGCGTTTCTGTTTCCGAGATCCCGGGGCCATGAGCGAATACAGCCCAGATGATCACCACCGTCCATCGATCGGCGTCGTCGCAAAAAAAACCGTCACGTTTGCCATTCCGCCGGCGGAGATGGTCCTTGAAAACGGCACCCGGCTCGGGCCGATAACCCTGGCCTACGAGACTTACGGTACGCTGGACCCGGACCACCGCAATGCGATTCTGGTGCTGCATGCTCTTTCGGGCGATGCGCATGCGGCCGGCGTCCACGACCGCAAGGACCCCAAACCGGGCTGGTGGGACATCATGATCGGGCCCGGCAAGGGAATCGACACCAACCGGTTTTTCGTCGTCTGTTCAAATGTCCTGGGCGGCTGCAGGGGGTCGACCGGACCCCGATCGGTCAACCCGGCGACCGGCAAAGCGTATGGACACGATTTTCCGCTGGTCACCATCGGAGATATGGTCAGGGCCCAGAAGGCGCTGATGGATCACCTGGGCATCGAAAAGCTCCTGGCGGTCGTCGGCGGCTCGATCGGCGGCATGCAGGTCCTGGAATGGTGCGTCCGCTACCCGGAAATGGTGTTTGCGGCCGTTTTGCTGGCCACCACCTGCCGGCACTCCGCGCTGGCGATCGCCTTCAATGAAGTGGCGCGGCAGGCCATCATGGCCGATCCGAACTGGAATCACGGCGACTATTACGAGGGCCCGCGGCCGGATCTCGGGTTGGCGGTCGCCCGCATGATCGGCCACATCACCTACCTCTCTGACGAGGCCCTGCGCCGCAAATTCGGACGCCGGCTGCAGGATAAAAATGACTTTTCGTTTAACTTCGATGCCGATTTCCAGGTGGAAAGCTACCTGCGCCATCAGGGCACGAAATTCGTCGAACGCTTCGACGCCAACAGTTTCTTGCACATCACCAAGGCCGCCGATTATTACGATCTGGAACGCCAGCACGGCGAGGGTTCGCTGGTGCAGGCCTTTTCCGGGGCCGCGGCGCGGTTTCTGGCCATCTCCTTCACCTCCGACTGGCTGTATCCGACGTACCAGTCGCGCGCCATCGTGCAGGCCCTGAAAAAAAACAGCCTGGAGGTGAGTTTCTGTGAAATCGAGGCCGAGTGCGGCCACGATGCCTTTCTGCTGCCCAACGCGCGGTTGACATCGCTGATCAGGGGCTTTTTGGAACGTGCCATCACTGATATTCGACAACGATAGTCTCCGGTCCGATCTTCAGATCATTGCCGCCTGGATTGCGCCGAACTCCCGCGTGCTGGATCTGGGGTGCGGTGCGGGCGATCTGCTCCACTACCTGAAAACCCGCAAGAAGGTCCGCGGGACCGGCATCGAACACGACGAGGAAAAGGTGGCGCGCTGCATCGAAAAGGGCGTCACGGTCCTGCAGGGCGACATCAACGCCGAGGTCCTCGATTACCCCGACGATGCTTTCGACACGGTCATCCTGAGCCAGACCCTGCAGCAGGTCTACGAGCCGGCGGCCCTGCTGCGCACGATCCTGCGCATCGGCAAAAAAGCGGTGGTCAGTTTCCCGAATTTCGGTCACTGGCTCGTGCGGTTGCAGCTGCTGCTGACCGGATATGCGCCGGTCACCCGGCAGTTGCCCTATCAGTGGTACGACACGCCCAATATCCGCGTGATATCCTTGAAGGATTTCAGGAAATTCGCCCGGACCGTGGGGTTCAGGATATTCGAGGAAACCGCCATCAGGGTCGACGGCCGGGGCGGCCAAACCATTGGCTGCCTGCCGAACCTGCGCGCCAGCTTCGGGATCTTTCTGATCGGACGGTAGCCGGCTTCCGGCCGCCGTCGGCCTTTACCGCAATTGGCGATCCGCCCGATCGTCACCCGTCAGGCGATCCGCCAGCAGGCCCCCGACCATCGCCAAACACTCCATGTCCAGAAAGCCCGCCGCCCGTTTTTCGAAGAGCAGCGTGCAGCGCGCGGCAAAGTCCTCGTCGGCGTCGTTGACCACCAGCAGCACCGGAATGCGCGGCAGCGGGTCGAAACAACCACTGAAATCCGCCATGAGGTCGATGGGCGCCGGTCGGCACCCGAGCGCCCGGGCGGCATCGTGCAGGCCGGCCTTTTTCCCGGAGAAAAAGGCGGCGATCCGCCGCTCGATGCTGTTGGTAAAAAAAGTCACCAGCGGGGCCGCATCCCTGAAATCCTTGTAGGACAGCCATTGCCCGCCGACCGGCCGGCCGGCGGGACACAGCAGCAGGTACTTGCACAGCAGCACGCTGAGCGCATATCCCGGGGCCTGACCGCTCTCGTCGCAGATCTTTTCCCCGGAAACGCGGTAGCGCCGCCCTAAAAAGGGGACGATAACCGTGCGCCCCGCCACCTTCACCCCCAGCTGCTCCGGCAGAGGCTCATGGTCAATTTGCTCGATCTGTTCGAGGTACGTGGCGATGGTCTGTTTGAATACCGGCGCTCTTTTGTCCATATCGATTTTCCGTTGCCCGTGGTCGCCCGTCTTATTGGGCACCCACAAGAGGTGCCCCTACCGATGGAATCGTCCAGGGCCGAATATTTGGCGTATTGTGTATCCCTTGCCTCGCTGCTCCAGCACCTTAGGGGCAGGTCTCGTGCCTCCCCTTGGGTTCGCATTGCCACAGGTGATTTGTGCGGCCGCTTTTTGGGGCACTCGACTGGATGGGCACCCACAAAGGGCGATCTGCTTAGTGGATCGTTGACAACCGTCTGTAGACGCTTACGTTAGGGCCGTTATTTTTATGCCGCCGATCGTGCCGGGGTTCCGGCCCTTTCTTTGCGCGTCATCGAATGATGGCAGCAACGGCCGGCACTGTGGATAAATGTATTCCAATTCAATGGAGAATGTAAATGGCATTTGAGACAAGAGAAGAAGTCCTGGAGCAGGTGCTCGCGATGACAAAACCGCTCTGCCCGCATTGCGGTGAGCAGATGAACCTCTGGGAAGTTCCCCCGATAACTTTCAGCGACGGCCTGGGTTGGGGAACGCCCTTTCTTTTTATCTGCTTCAATGATTCCTGTTCGCTCTACACCCAGGGATGGGACCACTTGAAGGAGAATTACGCGCACACAGCCTCCTACCGGTGCATGAATTATCCTGGAACCGAGCAGTTCGAGCTGATGCCGGTTTTCAGTTCAATGGGGGCCAGGGGTCAGATTATGGACGAAGAGGCCATGGCGGCCGAAGAAATTCAAAAAGAGGCCATAAAACGCGGGTTTTCCCTTCTGGCGGAATGCTACGTCACCAAAGACGGGCCGGCCGCACTGCGGCTCCTGCTCGATTCGGCCGAGCCCATGCGGGTGCGCACGAAGGCCGCGGAAATGCTGGGCGACATCGGTGAAATCGACGCCATCGAGCCCCTGCGCAACCTCAAGGTCGGCAACCAGATCCTGGAAACCAAACTGCAGGAGGCCGTCAAGAAAATTCACGCGCGCAACTTCACGCGCGAATGCCCGTTTTGCGCCGAAATCATCAAGAAAAGAGCCAAGATCTGCAAGCATTGCGGCAAAGAGGTGGCTGGCCTGTAGGCGTCGGGCGCGCAGATGACCTCTTATACCTCGAGTGCCCGACAACTCCGCCGAGGCGGTGCCTATCGTCAGCGTTCACAGGGTGCCGCAGATGCAAGGCGTCGGGCGCGCAGATGTACTCTTGTACCTCAAGTGCCCCACAACTCCGCCGAGGCGGTGCCTATCGTCAGCGTTCATAGGGTGCCGCAGATGCAAGGCGTCGGGCGCGCAGATGTACTC
>JBAPSB010000384.1:0-33241 GCA_049281435.1 Desulfobacterales bacterium | reverse complement strand
CAACTGACCTAACTGACTCAGCTGACTTAGCTGACCCAACTGAATAACGGGTTCAACGGCCAAACAAGGAGGCGTTATGAAACTGGCGATGATCGGCCTGGGGCGAATGGGCATGAACATGGCCCGGCGCCTGCTGGCGGGCGGCCACCGGGTCGTGGCCTACAACCGCACGCCGGAGAAAACCGAACAGATGGTTTCGGAAGGTGCCGAGGGCGCCTTTTCCCTCGCAGAAGTGGTCGAAAAGCTCAAAGTACCGCGGATTGTCTGGCTGATGCTGCCGGCGGGCCGCATCGTCGACGATCACATCGAGCGGCTGGCGCCGCTGCTCGCCGAAAACGACATTTTGATCGATGGCGGCAACTCCTTTTACAAGGACGACATCCGCCGGGCGGGCCAGCTGGCCGCGCGGGGTCTCCGCTACCTGGATGCCGGGGTCAGCGGCGGCATCTGGGGCCTTAAGATCGGCTACTGCACCATGGTCGGCGGCGAGCGGGAACCCTTCGAGACCATCGTGCCGATCCTTCAAACCCTGGCCCCCGCGGATGGATACCTCTACTGCGGAAAAGCCGGGGCCGGCCACTTCGTCAAAATGGTGCACAACGGGATCGAGTACGGCATGATGCAGGCCTACGGCGAAGGTTTTGAGATCCTGGCGGCATCAGAATTCGCCGATACTTTCGACTATGCCGACATCGCCCATTTGTGGAACCAGGGCAGCGTCATCCGCTCCTGGCTGCTGGAACTGGCCGAAGCGGCTTTCCGGAAAAAGGGCACCCTCTCGGACATCGGCGGCCATGTCGACGACTCCGGTGAAGGCCGCTGGACCGTCATTCAGGCCGTTGAGACCGGCGTGCCGGCCGAGGTCATCACCCTTTCCCTGATGCGGCGTTTCAGGAGCCGTCAGAAAGACCCCTTCACCGAAAGGGTGCTGGCCGCCCTGCGCCGTGAGTTCGGCGGCCATGCCGTCGAATCCTCGGACAATTGACCGGAAACCGGTCTATAGCCATGACAGGCCGCAATGGACCGCACGGTGGAGGATCACCAATTGACTGAAAAACCAAACCCCGGCTCGGACGCCTCCCAACCCGTCGTGCGGGTGCGCACCTCGGACATGGACCTGCCTGCGGACGAGTGCCGCAGCCCCCGGCGCAGCGAATCGTGCACCATCGTCATCGCCGGGGCTACGGGTGACCTGACCGCGCGCAAGTTGATGCCGGCACTCTTCAACCTTTTCTGCAGCGATGGGCTGCCGGAATCGTTTGCCATTGTCGGATGCGGCCGCACCGAGCTGAACGACCAGCGCTTTCGAGAAAACATGGCGCAGGCCCTGGCCGCAGAAGGCGACGACAGTTCGAAGCGCCGGCGCTTCGTCGAATCGCTGTACTATCTGCCGCTCGCCTACGATGATCCGGAGGCCTACGCGCGGCTGGCCGAACGGCTCAAGGCGGTCGACACCCGCCACCACACCGGCGGCAACCGGATTTTTTATCTAGCCCTGCCCCCGGCCCTTTACAAAACCGTGGCCAGAATGCTGGGCCGGGCCGGACTGGGTCGCGAGAAGACCGGCGACAACGGCTGGGCGCGGCTGGTCGTCGAAAAGCCCTTCGGCCACGATCTGGAATCGGCCATCGAACTGGACCGCGCCATTCACCGCCACTTCAAAGAACACCAGGTGTTCAGAATCGATCACTACCTGGCCAAGGAGACGGTGCAGAACGTGCTGATGTTCCGCTTCGCCAACGCCATTTTCGAGCCGATCTGGAACCGGCGCTACATCCAGTCAGTGGAGGTGACGGCCACCGAGACGCTCGGCATCGAGCATCGCGCCGGGTATTACGAAAAGGCCGGTGTCCTGCGGGACATGTTCCAAAATCACATGATGCAGCTTCTGGCCTTGACGTCCATGGAGCCGCCGAGCCGCTTCGAGGCCGAGCGGGTCCGCGACGAACGGGTCAAGCTGTTTGGTTCGCTGCGGCCGTTCCCGGTGGATCGTCTCCAGGAGTTTCTGGTGCTTGGCCAGTACGGGCGCGGGAGTGTCGACGGAAAGCCGCTTCCCGCCTACCGCGAAGAACCGGATGTCGCGCCCGACTCATTGACGCCGACCTATGCCCGCATGAAGGTCTTCGTGGACAACTGGCGCTGGCAGGGCATTCCTTTTATCCTGACCTCCGGCAAACGCCTGGCCCGCAAACAGACGCAGATCTCCATCCAGTTCCGGGAAGTCCCCCACTCGGTGTTCCGGCAGGTCCTGGGCGAAACGATCAACCCCAATCGCCTGACCCTGGGGATCTATCCGGCGGAGGAGATTTCGCTGACATTTCAGACCAAGACCCCCGGGCCCCGCCTTTGTCTGCGCAACGTCACTATGGATTTCTTTTACCACCAGAAGGAGGCCGGCCATAAGTTGGAAGCCTATGAGAAGGTTCTGCTGGACTGCATGCTGGGCGACCAGATGCTGTTCTGGCGCCAGGATGCCGTAGAGCAGTGCTGGGCTTTTCTGACCCCGATTCTGGCCGAATGCGAAACCTGCGGCGACCTGGCGCAGTTACTGCGGCCTTATCCGGCCGGGAGCAACGGTCCCGAAGAGGCCGGGCGGCTGTAAGGCTCGGAGGCAAATAGCGGCGGCCGGAAAAAGACGAACGACCCGATCCGTTTACTAAGCGGCCCTGTTCATAGATACACGGTAGCGACCGCCACATTCCGACGTGCCGTGTTGTTTGGCGAACGCATACGTATGGTATGCGAGCTTCGGGCGCCGCAGTCATCTCGGTGCGTCACCGTATTTACGAACAGGACCCTTAAGGTAAAAATTATTGACCTCAGCGGAGAAACGCAGCCGATGACATCGCCGGTTGACTATCGAATCATCGTCGCTCAGAGCCCCGAGCGCCTGGCGCGGCAAGGGGCCGAGCTGTTTCAAAGCGCCGCCGTCGACAGTGTGGCCCGCAGTGGTTTTTTCACGGTGGCCCTGTCCGGGGGCGGCACTCCGCGGCCCATGCATCGCCTGCTGGCCACGGAGCCCTATCGCTCCGGGATTCCGTGGCGGCACACCCACTTGTTCTGGGTCGATGAGCGCCTGGTGCCGGTTGCCGATCCGGCTAGCAACTTCGGCCACGCCGAAAAAGATTTTTTGAGGCATCTGCCGGTCCCGGAGGGCCACATCCACCACATGGTCTCGCACAAGACACCGGCCGCCGCGGCCGAGGCCTATGAACAAGAGTTGCGCCGCTATTTCACGTCTATCGGAAGCCCCGCACCGCTGTTCGACCTGATCGTGCTGGGTGTGGGCGAGGACGGCCACACGGCCTCGATTTTTCCGGGCGACGCCCGCGCCGTTGCAACGGTACGCTGGGTGGCGGCCGTTAAAGGCGGGGCGCCCGATGTCGACCGTCTGACGCTGACCTTGCCGGTCATCAACCAGGCCCGCCGGATCGTGTTCCTGGTTTCCGGGTCGAAAAAAGCGTCCGTTATTCGGTTGCTTCTGGCGGATGCATCCGACCGGCTGCCAGCCCGCCATATCCATTCGCACAACGGGAAAGTGATCTGGCTCCTGGACGAGGCCGCGGCGGCCCTGCTGCCGCCGGATCTACCGGGATGCGATCGCCCAGATTGACACACCGGTGAAAACAGGCGATGCAGCCCATGCAGGGGTGCATCGCCAACCTGAACGGAGGCAGGGTATGCAGACTATTCTGGCCGCTGATATCGGCGGAACGAACAGCCGCTTCGGCGCTTTCAGGATCGGTGAAGACGGGCAGCTGAATCGGGTGCGCTCGCTCTGGCTGAACACCGCGGAATTCGATTCGATGAAAGCCATGATAGACCGGCTTGAAACCGAGGCCTTCGATGTAACGGCCGCAACGGCGGACGCGGCGGTGATGGCCGTCGCCGGGCCGATCATCGGGGACACCTACAGCAATCCGCCCAATATCGACTGGGACATCGATTTGACCGAACTGGCCCGCCAGGCCGGCATGCAGAAGTGCGCCCTGATCAATGATTTTGTCGCTCAGGCGTTTGCCTGCCGGTCACCGGTGATGGATGGCGCCCGCCGGATCATTGACGGAACAGTCGAGCCGGCCGCGCCGCTGGCGGTCATCGGAGCGGGCACCGGGTTAGGCCAGGCGACCCTGATACCGCTGGAAAAAGGGGGCTACGCGGCTCTGGCCTCCGAAGGCGGCCATGCCGGTTTCCCCTTCGAATCGGAAGCGGAAATCGATTTCATGCGCTACCTGCTGCGCGAGACCGGCGAACCCTATGTCAGGGTGGAAAGCGTTGTTTCCGGGGGGGGCCTGAGCCGGTTGCATCATTTTTTGACCGCGGAGCGGCTTAAACCGGCGCAAGTGGCCTCCCGTCTTACAAAGGATTCCGAAACCCTGAAGTGGATGGCGCGATTTTTCGGCCGGGTCACCCGCAACTACGCCCTGCAGGTGGTGGCCTTCGGCGGCGTTTACATATCCGGTGGTGTCGCGGCCAAATTGCCCCTGCTGGTGACCCACCCGGAATTCGCCCGGGCTTTCCGTCACACGACCGTCATGGCGCATGTGCTCGATCGCATTCCGGTTTTCCTGAATACCGATGAGGAAAGCGGCCTGTGGGGCGCCGCCTTCAAGGGCGCGCAAATGCTGACCGAAAGCTGACCGGCGGAAGATCGGGTGCTTTTTTCAGCCGCCCTTTATTTTGTTCGATATCTGCTTAATTTGACTTGAATTAGAATTGCCATCCTTTAGCATACTTTGAGAAGGGAATCAGCAGCCATGCCTGAACACATCAAAGGGTTTGCCACGCGGGCGGTGCATGCCGGGCACACGCCCGACAAGGAAACCAACGCCCGCGCCGTGCCCATCTACCAGACCACGTCCTTCACATTCAATGACACCGCGCACGCGGCCGATCTCTTCGGGCTGCGTCAATTCGGCAACATTTACTCTCGCATCATGAACCCCACAGTCGATGCGCTCGAACAGCGGATCGCGGCGCTGGAGGGCGGCGTCGGCGCCCTGGCACTGGCTTCCGGCCAGGCGGCCGAAACGCTGGCCCTGCTGACCCTGGCCGGGGCGGGTGACGAAATCGTCTCCTCCACCGATCTCTATGGCGGCTCGGTCAGCCTTTTCAGGCACACCTTCAAAAAGCTCGGCATCACGGTCAGGTTCGTGCCCCCGGGCGACCCGCAAGCCTGGGAAATGGCGGTTACCGAAAAGACCAGGGCTTTTTTTACCGAAACCATCGGCAACCCCAAACTCGACATCGTCGACATCGCCGCCATTGCCGAAATCGGCCGGCGGCACGGAATTCCCCTGGTGGTCGACAACACCGTCACCACGCCCTATCTCCTGCGCCCGTTCGAATTCGGGGCCGCGATCGTCGTGCACTCCGCCACGAAGTTCATCGGCGGCCACGGCACCTCCATCGGCGGCCTGATCGTCGACTCGGGCACCTTCGACTGGCAGGGATCCGGCCGGTTTGCCGCCTTCGTCGAGCCGGAACCGGCCTACCACGGCTTGAAATTCGTGGAGACCTTCGGCAACCTGGCCTACATCCTGCGGGCGCGGGTCCTCGGCCTGCGCGACATGGGCGCGGCCATGAGCCCCTTCAATGCCTGGCTGTTTCTGCAGGGGCTCGAGACCCTGGCCCTGCGCATGGAAAAGCACTCCCAAAACGGCCTGCAGGTCGCCCGCTTTCTGGAAGACAACAAGTGCGTCTCCTGGGTGCGGTATCCCGGCCTGGAGTCATCGCCCACCTACCATCTGAAGGAAAAATACCTGCCCAACGGACAGGGCGCGCTGGTCGGCTTCGGAATCAGCGGCGGCAAGGCCTCGGCGGTCAAGTTCATCGAAAGCGTAAAGCTGTTCAGCCACCTGGCCAATATAGGCGACGCCAAGAGCCTGGTCATCCACCCGGCTTCGACCACGCATGAACAACTGAGCGAAGAAGAGCAGCTGGCGGCGGGTGTCACACCGGATTTCATCCGCCTGAGCATCGGCATCGAAGACATCGAGGACATCACCCTCGACCTGGGCCAGGCCCTCAAAGAGGGAGTGGGGTGCACGCTATAGAATGGAAACTTGACACTTGAAACTCGGAAACCGGAATTCGGAGTTCTGAAATCCGAAGGTTGGCGCCTCCACCCGGCAAAGCCGCTGCGAGCGCAACTGAAACTCGTCGCCACGGGTTCTTGAACGGGACCAGAACTGCAGGGCTACAGGATGAAGGCTCGGATAAAGCCGAAAATCAGCCCTGAATTGGGGTAAACCAGATGTGCGTGGAGAATAAGTCAACCGAAGAAATATGACCCTTCGCCAGGAACTCAAACGTCGCGCGGCCGAGGCCGCCGTGGAACAGGTTCGCTCCGGCATGGTGCTGGGACTGGGCAGCGGCACGACCGTCGCCTATGCGCTGCAGCGCATCGCCGAGCTGCTGGGCTCCGGAAAGATCGTCGACGTGTGCGGCGTGCCGAGTTCGATGCAGACCGAAAACAGCGCCCGGCACTTGGGAATACCCCTGACCGGACTCGACCGGCACCCGATCCTTGATTTGACCATTGACGGGGCCGATGAGGTCGATCCGCACCTGAACATGATCAAAGGCGGCGGTGGAGCCCTGCTACGGGAAAAAGTTCTGGCTCAGGCCAGCCGCCGCACCCTCTACATCGTCGACGCCAGCAAACTCTCGGCGCGACTCGGCAGTCACTGGCCGCTGCCCATCGAGGTCATTCATTTTGCCGTTGCCGCCATTGAAAATTATCTGACATCTATCGGGGCGCGTGTTGAACGTCGGCAGGGCGCCGATAAAAAAGCCTTTCGCACGGACCAGGACAACCTGATTCTCGACGCGCATTTCGGTCCGATCGAAAACGCCCCCGAGCTGGCCGCCCGGCTGTCCGATCGGGCGGGCATCGTGGCCCATGGGCTCTTTCTGCAGTTAGCCGACGAGGTGATCGTGGCCGATGGGGATTCTGTCAGGCACCTCAGGCATTCGCCGTGATGCCCGCGGCCTGCAAAGCGTTTCGAACGGACGCAACCGGTCATATTTTAAAATAGGATACCCCCCAACCATTGGAAGGACATAAATGATGAAAGCCCGTCAAAACACCCAAACCCGATGCGCAACATGGCTGTTGCTGTTGCTGATGATAGCCATCTCCGGCTGTGCCGCTCCCAGGATCAGCATTTTCGGCAACGACGGCGAACCGCTGGACGAGTACACCCTGCAGGGCAGCGGTGCGGGCAAAATTCTGTTCGTTCCGGTCAAGGGCATCATCACGACCGACGACGAAAAAGGCCTGCTCCGCAGAAGGCCGAGCGTGGTGCAGGAGATCGCCGCCCAACTCGACAAGGCGGCAAAGGACAGCGACATCGGCGCCGTGCTGTTCTCCATCGATTCTCCGGGGGGATCGGTGACGGCCAGCGACGTACTTTACCACGAAATCGTTCGGTTCAAGGAGCGGACCGGCAAAAAGGTGGTCGTTTCCATGATGGGCGTGGCGGCCTCGGGCGCCTACCTCGTCGCCCTGCCGGCCGATGCCATCATGGCTCATCCGACCACCATCACCGGTTCGGTGGGCGTTCTTTTTCTGCAGCCTAAAGTCGTCGGCCTGATGGATAAAATCGGCGTGGATGTCCAGGTCGCCAAATCCGGCGCCAACAAGGATATCGGTTCGCCGTTCCGGGTGGCAACCGCCCAGGAAAAACAGATTATTCAGGAGATGACCGACCGGCTGGGGCGCCGGTTCCTCGACCTGGTCGCGCAGCATCGACGCATCGACGCCCAGGCACTGGCCGAAGTCGCCAGCGCCAAAATATACCTGGCCGAGGATGCCCAGCGGCTGGGGCTGATCGATCGGATCGGCTACCTGAGCGATGCCGTCGACGAAACCCGCCGGCTGGCCGGTCTCGGCCCGGATGCGAAACTGGTGGTCTACCGGCGGCAGAAATACGAAAACGACACCCTCTACAACATGGAGAGCAGCTGGAGCGGCGGCGACCCGAAGCTGACCCTGATCGACCTGGGCCTGCCGGCATCCTCGGCCGGAGAAATCGGCACCGGTTTCTATTACGTGTGGCCGGCGGCGGCCGGAGGCAGGTAAGCGCCATGGCCACCGACAAGTTTAGCGTTACCGTAGAGGTGGTACCGCCGGCCGGCGCGGAAGCCGGTGCGCTGCTCTCAGCCCTGCAGTCGCTGAAGGCCCTGCCGATCGACGCCTTCAGCGTGGCCACGAATCCGGTGGCCAAACCACGGATGAGCGCGCTGGCGCTGTGCTCGCTCCTTCGTCAAAAAACCGGTAGGCCGGCCATCATGCACTGCACCACCCGGGACCACAACCAGTTGAGCCTGCAAGGCCTGCTGTGGGGGGCTGTGGCCCTGGGCATCGAAACGGTCCTGGCCTGCACCGGTGATTTCGTCGCCCTCGGCGACCGGTCAAAGACAACCGACGTCCGTGACACGGATGTCTTTGGCCTGGTCAAAATGGCCCGGGCAGCAGGCCTTCGCACCGGCGTCGTTCTCGACCCGCACCCCGAAACCAACGGCCTGAAGCCGGCAATCGACCGCCTGCAAAGAAAAATCGAAGCCGGCGCCCAATTTGCCGTCACCCAGCCCCTCTATGACGAAAGTGGGGCGGACGCACTGGCCGAGGCCGTCCGGCACATCGGGATTCCGGTTGTCCTGGGAATCCTGCCCTTGCGCTCGCATCGCCACGCCGAGTTTCTCCACCACCAAGTGGCCGGTATCGCCGTGCCCGAAAAGGTCCGTGAGTGCATGCGCCGTACGGAAAACCCGGTGGCCGAAGGCACCCGCAATGCCGTCGAGGTGTTGAACCTGGCCCGCGAACGCTTTGCGGGAGTGTGCATCATGCCGCCTTTCGACCGTTACGAGACGCTGGCCGACATGCTGACATAGAAGCGTTGGCAGCGAATTTCAGTCGCGACTCACAAGCCGCTTATTTGGGCGGAGATGCCAACCTTGGCCTTCAGGGTTCTGCGGACAGGGTTCCGGGTTGGGGGTGGCTGTAATCCGGCATTTTTCCCTTTAAGCTTTGAGCTTTCTTCTATAAATGCCGGCTCCCACCGCTTTTGACTCCCTTTTCACGGTTGTAAAACCGGGCGATCGTGGCCGGCGCGATGCCGAGCAGGTAGGCGGTGATCCCCAACTGGTTGATGAGCCAGGTCTTCCAGACGCCCACGTGCAACCACCGTCGGGCCGAAGTGGTCACCGGAACCGGCAGGACGACGATGCGGCCTTTTCTCTTCAGCCGGCGAACCAGTTCGAAATCCTCCATGATCGGCAGGTTCGGGAACCCGCCGACGTTTCGAAACGTCGCGGCGGTAAAAAACAACGCCTGATCTCCATAGGGCGCTTCCAGGCGGCGGGAACGCCAAGTGGCCGCCTGCGCCATGAAGCGCAGGGACGGACGGGCCGAATCGATTAAAAGCGCGAACGCCCCCGCGGCCACACCGCTGCGTGACAGGGCCGCGCGGACAAGGGCGTCGTACCCCGCCGGCAACCGGGTGTCAGCATGCAGAAAAAGCAGGATCTCGCCGCTGGCGGCCGCGGCGCCGGCATTCATCTGGCGCGCGCGCGGCGGGTTGGCGGGCAATACCCGGGCCCCGAGTCGGCCGGCGATATCGGCCGTATCGTCGCGACTGCCGCCGTCGACCACGATCACCTCGACCCGCTGGGCTTTTTGCGCCTGCCGCACCGTGTCACTGATCCCGGCGGCCTCGTTCAGGGCCGGGATGACGACGGAGATCCGCGGGCCGGCGAACCGTTCCCAGACCACTAGGTCTTCCGGCCGGTCCACGTCTTCGAGGGGCTCCAGCAGCGCCACCGCAAGCCCCAGATCCGCCGCCTTTGCCAGTGACAGGGATAGCACGCGGCTGGTGCCCCAGGACAGTCCGCCAAAAAGAGCCGGCAGCGCCTGCCCGCGCATGCGCCGGCGCAGGCCCACCAGGTAATAACCGCCGTCGGTTGCCGGCCCGAAAACCGCGTCCTTTTGCCGCAACAGGTCGAACGCCCGCCCGATAATCTGCGCTGTGATGCCCGGTATGTCGGTACCGACGATGACGGCCGCTTGTGCGCCGGCATCGAATGCCGCCGCCATGGCGGTTGTCATCCGGTCGGCCAGGTCGCCGGGACCCTGGTCGGCGTAACGAAAATCCCGGCCGAGCCAGCTTTTCAGCGACTTGGCGTTCGCGCCCGCAAACCGGATCTCGACCACCAGCGGCCGCACTCGCGCGAGACGGCCCACGGTGTCCAGGAGGCGTTCGGTCATTTGCCGCTGCAGGGCCGCGGCGCCTTCAGGGGTCAAAGCGGGAATCAGCCGGGTCTTGGTGCGGCCGGCAACGGGGTAGCGGGTGAAGACGATCAGCTGCTCGAACGGATGGGGCAATAGGGGGTCCTCAGATATTTGGCTCAAATGCGCTATTGAATATGATACCGTTCGCGCGCCTCTTTTTCGATCTGCTCGGGGTGGATGTCCAGGTCCTTTTTGGGGGACACGATGTGAAGATCGTATTTGGAAGATCGTTTTCCGGCGTTGGTCGACGCATACACCCGCAGCACGCCCAGCACCCTGATGCCCTCGTACGCGGCGAAGACATCCTCCGGGCTGAATTCCTGCTTCTTGCGCTTGAGTTCCCCCAACAGGCTCGGATTGACTTCCTCCAGTGAAAACGTGCAGAACTCACCGAACTTGCCGATCCCCAATATTCGCGTCAGTCCCGTAAAGCTGTTCTCCTTGTAGCGGGTGTCGTGGCAGACCACAATGTAAGGGGGGTAGAGGACGGTGCCGTCGCGAGCCGTTACGGGTTCCTGCGCCGCATCGAGTTTCTGGGAAAACGTCTCGGTCTGTTCCTGGGTAAAATTGAATTCGTTGTTGCAATAGGTGAAGAACATGGGCGGATCGACCAAGCCGACCGAGGCACAAGTGCTGATCCTCGTGCGGGCGCCGTAAGGCGGTTTGAAATAGGTCGGGCAATGACTGCGGATGATGTCGTCCGAATTTATCTTGATGGGAATTTTAGGGCCGGTTTTCATCGTTCTCCTGAAGGCCGCCCGCTTGAACGTGTAGATTCTTCTGGCTGCTTTCGAAAAAAAGCCGGTGTCCAGGTTGATGCCCGGAACAACCCCATCCGGATACAGCAAGGTGGCATTGTCGTAGCGCATGGTCGCCTTGATTTTCTCACGAAACGAGTCGACCGACAGTTCCCCGCCGGACTCATACTTGATGGGGCTCTCGTCCACATCCTGATAAATCAGACCCCCGGGAATGAAGATGGCCCCCTTGTTGTCATACTTCCCGGTAGCGCCCTCCTCGTTGATTTCCGGCAGAATCCTATCTTTTTTCTGGCCGAGCATCTTCCACAGGGTGTCCGTCCGGATGGAAATCACGACTCTTATCAACTCGTTTCCGAGTATCGTTCGTTTGGCAATCATAGTTACACTGTGCCGGGATAAGCGATCATGGCCTTACGGGCCGCCACGATCATGAAAATTCTGAGCAGATGAACATCCAACATCCACTGGTGAAAGAGGATTCGGCCGTTTTATACAGTCAACACCGGAGCGAAGCGACCATCGTCATTGGATGTTCAACGTATGAACCCCATTTTCGTGTATATCAAGCAGGCCGCCAACCACCTGAATCGTATAACAGAATTATGCCGCATGGTAAATTGTCTATTTCAGTGGGATTGCCGGCCGCCTTCACGATTTTTTTATATAGGCTTTAAGATAAAGGTTTTGGCAAGGCCAGTGGGAGGCGGCTGTATAAGTCATACGCCACCGACCGATAACGCAGCCAAAACCTTTAAAAGCCTATGGCTTCAGAAACGGATCGAACAGTGACCGCATGAAAGCCAGGTTCATGTAGCGCTGCAATTTCTGCCAGGTGTCGGGATTTTTCACTCCCGAAAATTCGGTCTGGTAGGTCACCCAGCCCATGGCCGACCAGGAGATGCCCCGCAGGTAAACGAACGGGTCGCGCAGATAGATCCGGTCGGCCAATGTGTCGCGCAGGTGCTTGTCCCGGATGCCGCGGCAGTAGGCATCGATGAAGTTCTTCTTCGCGCCGCCCGTCATCCGGAAATCGGTTTTCCAGAGGGTGGTCAACGGGGAGCAGAAATGGCACAAGTCCTGGGAAGGATCGCCCCAGCGCGGCATTTCCCAGTCGACCAGGTGTATCGTGCCGCGCTGGCGGTTGACGATGAAGTTGCCCGAGTTGACTTCGGTGTTGACGATGCAGGACCAGGGGTCGTTTATAAAATACGCCTCCTTTGCCCGCGCCGCATCGGCCCAGGACAAGACCTCCTTCAGGAAATCGCGAATCCCGGCATCCGACAGATGAGAGTCGAAGTAATGGGCCAGCAGCTTGCGGCACTCTTCGTATATCAGCGAAAGCGGCGCATCTTCGCGGATCAGGTGATTGTCGGCCGGCCTGACCTCGACCTGGTGCAGGGCGGCGAAAAGGGCGGACGCGGACGCAAGGTCCGTGCGGTAGTCCAGCGGTTCTCCCGGCAGGTACGCCATCACCAGCACGCCCCGGTCGAGAAGTTCTCGGGAATCGTCCACAAAAAAGGGTCTTGGCGTAAGGCCGCTGCCCGCCAGCAGCTTCAAGGCCCGGTACTCGTAAACGATCTGATCCGGGCGCCCGATCTGGGTGCCGATGTTGACCCGCAATACCAGTTTCTGGTCGCTGGTCGGCGATGAAACCAGGTAGTTGAGGTTGTACTCCCCCTGCGCCAGCGGAGCAGCGGTATACCGCTGCTCACCCATAGTCGGTGCATCGCACCAGTCCCGGGTGTCGAGATAGGCTTGCACCCGCGGCAGGTATTCCGTCATGAGGTTCATTGATTCGGTTAGCCCGTTGGCCGGGTCCGTTAGCCGGTTTGCCCTTTAGCTGGTTTGGCTGGTTGGCCGTTTGTCTGTTTAACCCGTCAGTTCCGCTTAACGGACTAACCGGCTAACCGGTCAAATGACCAACCGGCAAACGGGCAAACCGGCAGACTGGCTAACCGATCGATGGAAACACGCGGATTCTTTCGGGCGGCAGGCGCAGCCGGACCGTTTGGCCGCGGTGGAACTGCTGCCTTCCGGCCAGCACAACCAGGGATCCGCCGCGGCATGTCACCCACAGCCGGGTGGCCATCCCCTCGAAGTGGCTGCGCTCCACCCGGCCTTCGAGTTCGAATTCGCCGGTGGTGGAGATCAGAATGTCTTCCGGCCGGATCGTTGCGGTCAGCGGATGGCCGTTGCCGGTGACCGCCGGCAGGTCGAAAGCACCGAAACCGGTGTGCAGCAATCCGTCCTTGAACTGCCCCTTGAAAAAGTTGGTGCCGCCGAAGAACCGGGCCACTTCCGGGTCTGCCGGACGGTAGTAAAGATCCTGCGGCGGGCCGACCTGGCGCAGCCGACCGGCCAGGAGCAGGGTCACGCGATCGGACATGATCAGGGCTTCGGATTGGTCGTGGGTGACGAACAGGGTCGTCACGCGCGTCTTTTCCTGAATATCCTGGATCAGCTCCCGCATCCGTTGGCGCAGGCTGGCATCCAGGTTGCTCAAGGGTTCATCGAGCAGCAGTACGGCGGGCTTCAACACCAGCGCCCGGGCGAGACTGACCCGCTGCTGCTGTCCGCCGGAGAGTTCGTGCACTTTTCTTTGCTCGAGGCCCGTCAAGCGAGTAAGAGCCATGATTTCCCGCACCGCCCTTCGGACGTCCGGCCGCGACATGCCCTTCATCTTCAATCCGAAGGCAATGTTCTGCTCGACATTCATGAAGGGAAACAGCAGGGGATCCTGAAACACCATGACCGTGTTGCGCCTTTCCGGCGGAAGGCCGGCCAGGGATTTGCCGTCGAGTTCGATCCCGCCCCCGCATGGTTCGATCAAGCCCGCCACGGCCTTTAAAATCGTGGTCTTGCCCGCGCCGCTGGGGCCGAGGATCGACACCATTTCGCCATCGGCCACCCTCAGGCTGAAATCGGAAATCACCGGCCGGCGGCCGTATCGAATCGACAGGTTGTCAAGAACCAGATCGCCCATCACCGGATTCCCGCCATGGTTTGCCGGCCCAGGTAGCGGGCGCTGACCAGCAGCGCCAGAAAGGCCGGGGCCACAAAAACGATGCTGACCGCGGCGGCGACCGGACGGTCGCCACTGGACATCAGCGCAAACAGAATGATCGGCAAGGTGGTGACTCGACCACCGCCGATGATCAGCGTCGCCAGGTACTGGCTCCAGGAGAGCAGAAACGAAAACAGCCCCGCCACCACCAGTCCCGGCAGCGTCAGCGGCAGTATCACTTTGAAGACGATGCCGGTAGTAGTGGCTCCCAGGGACCGGGCCTGGTCTTCGAAGTCCGGGTTGTAGTTTGAAAAAACTCCCCACAGGACAAAGACGGTGTAGGGCAGGCAAACGGTCAGGTGAACCAGGACAACCCCTAAAAAGGATTCCGCCAGCCCCAGCCGGATGAACCAGAAATGAAGCCCCATCGAGACGCACAGGGGCGGCACGATGATCGGCAGGATCAAAATGACCGAGATCAAATCCTTGCCCCTGAAGGCATACAGACCCAGTGCGCGGCCGGCCGGCAGACCGAGCAGCAGTGCAACGAGCGCCGTCACCGTCGCGACCGCCAGGCTCTGGGTCACGGCACCGATGATCTGAGTGCCGGCCGTATCGAAGATGTACCCCCACGCCCGCCAGCCCCACTGTTGGGGCAGCAGGTCGGGATAGAACCAGCGGTTGGCCAGGGACCAGAGGACCAGTTGGAGAAACGGCAGCCCGACGGTGAAAATGATCAGCCCGGCGATGCTGCGCCGATAGAAAGGTTTCATATGATGACGCCCCGGCGCCGCGCCGCGCGGGTCAGCGCCTGGGAAACGACGATGGCGGCAATCACCACCGCCGCGATGACCAGGCCGGTGGCAATACCTTCGGGCCGGGCCATCAGATCAATGTCGCTGTAGTTCCTGTACGCCCAGACCGGCAGGGTCATGGGGTAGGTCTGCCCCAGGAGGTACGGTACCTCGAAAGCCCCGAAAGTATAAGCGAAAACGATGAAACAGGCCGCGCCCAGACTGGGAAAGATGGTGGGCAGCACGATGTAGCGAAAGCGCTGCCAGCGGCCGGCCTTCAGCGTACGGGCCGCCTCCAGCAGTCCGGTTCCGGTGTTCTTCAACACCGCCAGGATCATCAGGGTAATGAACGGGACTTCCTTCCAGACATAGGTCAGAAGGATGCCGATGCACCAGGGATCGTTGATCAAAAGCGGAAACCCCGCCGCCCCCTCGATTAAGCCGGTCCCCTGAAGAACCCGCGCTATCAGGCCGCTGGGGGCCAGCAGAAACACGGCCGCGGTTGCGACAACCAGATGCGGCACCGTGAGGGGGATCTGGAAGACGAAGTCGACCAGTCGCCGCGGCCCCTTGAGCCCGATCATGAAAAGGGCCGCCGGAATGCTGAGCATCCCGGCGATAGCCGTCGAAACCGTGGAGATGTAAAGGGTGAGGCCCAGGCTCTTGAAAAAATCGGGATCGGTCAGAATGTTCTCGAAGTGCTCGAGGCTGACAGCCTTAATTCCGGCGGCCGGAAGATAGCCGAGACTCTGCAGAAACCCGAGCGCCAACCCCCCGCCGAAGAGCAGCACCACCAGTGCCAGGGCCGGCCCCAGAAGCAGCGACAAGGCGCGCAGCCCCGGACCGCTGCGGGTGCGGGTATCTGCACCCACGGCCCGCTCGGGCGCCATCATCTTTTCTTCAGGACGTGTTCTTGCCAACCCTTTTCCAGACGGATCAATATTTCCGAGGGCGGTTCCGGCACCTGGTGGCGCTGCAGCACATCATCGGGCAAAGTGGCCGCGCCGCGCGGCAGCTCAGCAAACCGGGCCCGCCAGGCCGTCTCCAGGCGCGTGACGTCAATGGCGGGAAAATCGCCCCACACGACCGGATCGGCCTTCTTTAACTGCGCCTCGGGTGACAGCAGGAAATCGGCCACCACCATCGCCCCCTCCTTGTGTTCGGCGTTGAAGGGTATGGCGACAAAATGGGTGTTGGTGATGGTCCCTTCCTCGAAGACAAAGGTTCGGACCGTCGGTGGATACAACCCGTCGAGGATCTTTTTCGAGGCCTCGGCCGGATGGTAGCTGATGGCAAAGTCGACTTCCCCATCGGCGAACAGCTGCGCCAGGCGCTCGGGATTCTCCGGATAGGTCTCGCCGTCGCGCCACAGGTGGGGCGCCAGGTCCCTGAGGCTGCGATAGGTTTCCTCCGCGGCCTGCTCGAAGCGTTTTTCATCCAGCGGCGGCGCCTGCCAGGCGGCCGCATCCCCGGAAACCTGGTAGAAGACCTGGCGCACGAACGCCGAACCGGTAAAATCAGGCGGCGCGGGATAGGTGAAGCGCCCCGGGTGGCTGCGGACCCATTCGAGCAGGGCCGTCATCGAAGCCGGCGGTTCCGGCGTGCGCGCGCGGTCGTAAATCATGACGAGCTGGGCACTGCCCCAGGGCGACTCCAGGTTATCCACGGGCTCCCCGAAGTCGTTGTAGACCGAGGGGCGGCTCCAGTCGACCAGGCCCTGGTTCGGCAGGCGGTCGGCAAAGGGCCCGTACAGCAGTCCGTTGCGCTTGGCGGTGCGAAAATTTTCACCGTTGATCCACAGCAGGTCGGCCTGGCCACCCGCCGTTTCGCCGGCCTGTTTTTCGACCAAAAGCTTGCTGATCACCACGGCGATATCGGTCACCGGCACCTGGCGCAGCGTGACACCGTAAAGTTCCTTGACGCGCGGGCCCACATACCCGTTCACGAAGGCATTGGTACCGGGAAATCCGCCCCACATGTACCAGTCGACGGTCTGTCCGCGCGCGCGCGTCAGAACCCCGTCCCATGGGCCGGATGCGGCCTCCGTGCAAAGGGCCGGCCCGAGCCAAAACGTCAGTGCCAGCAGCACGGCGGCAACCGAGCGCCGCAGCCCATTCAGGGCCTCAAAAACCATATCCCGCCTCATGCGTTTTTCATCAGTTTTCTGATCACGAACGGCAGAATGCCGCCGTGCGCGAAATAGTCGACGTCCACTTCGGTGTCCAGGCGCGAGATCACCTCGAAGTCGACCGAGGTCCCATCCGCTTTGACGGCTTTGACGGCCAGCACCTTGCGCGGCGTCATGCCGACCACCCCGCTGATGGTGTAGGTTTCTTCACCGGTCAGACCGAGTTTTTCCGCATTTTGGCCGTCCTTGAAGATCAGGGGCAGGACGCCCATCCCGACCAGGTTGCTGCGGTGAATCCGTTCGAATGATTCGGCAATCACGGCCTTGACGCCCAACAACGTGGTCCCCTTGGCCGCCCAGTCCCGCGAAGACCCGGTGCCGTATTCCTTGCCGGCCAGAACGACAAGCGCTTTGGCTTGCGCCAGATACTCCGCGGCGGCATCGAAGACGAACATCTCCTTCTTCTCGGGAAACTTTATAGTGTAACTCCCCTCTTTCGGGGCCACGAGTTTGTTTTTAATACGGATGTTTCCGAAAGTGCCACGCACCATAACGTCATGATTGCCCCGGCGGGAGCCGTAGGAATTGAAATCGACCGGTTCGACCCCCTGGGCGATCAGGTAGCGGCCGGCCGGATAGGCAGCCGGAATCGAGCCGGCCGGCGAGATGTGATCGGTGGTCACGGTGTCGCCGAGCACCATCAGGGTGGCAGCCCCGCCGATGTCGGGCGGCGCGGCCAGATCGAGTTTGAAATTATCGAAATAAGGCGGCCGTTTGATGTAGGTCGATTGCTCATCCCAGCTGAAGGTCTCACTTTCGGCGATGTCGAGCTGCCCCCAGAACTCGTCGCCGTCGAAAATCCGGCCGTACTCCTCGGCGTAAAAAGCCTTTTTGACGTGTTTGTCGACCAGAGCCTCGATGTCCTCCTTGCGCGGCCAGAGGTCTTCCAGGTAAACCGGCTCTCCGTTGGGATCGAGTCCCACCGGCTCGAAGGTCAGGTCCACGTCGATGCGGCCGGCCAGGGCAAAAGCGACCACCAGCATGGGCGAGGCCAGGTAATTGGCCTTGATGCTCTGATGGATCCGGGCTTCGAAATTCCGGTTCCCGGAGAGAACCGAGGCCACTGTCAGGTTCTTTTCTTTGATGATGCGCTCGATTTCAGGGTGCAGCGGACCGCTGTTGCCGATGCAGGTGGTGCAGCCGAAAGCCACCAGGTGAAAACCGAGCGCTTCGAAGTAGGGCATCAGCCCGGCGTCTTCCAGATATCGCCGCACGACCTTGGAACCGGGCGCAAGCGATGTCTTGACGTGCGGCGGCACCTTCAACCCGCGCGCCACCGCTTTGCGGGCCAGCAGGCCGGCGCCCAAAAGAACGGACGGGTTGGAGGTGTTGGTGCAGGAAGTGATCGCCGCGATAGCCAGGCAGCCGTCGCCGAACTTTTCCGGCCGGCCGAAGATGTTCACCTCGTAGGTTCGCGAGTTGACGGGATGGCAGACCGGCGAGCGCCTGGTCTGTGAACCGGACTCGTCGTGGAACTGCGACAGGTGCGCCAGATCGGCATCGCGGTCGTATTCGCATCCGAGCACGCCCGCAAAAGCCCCCTTCAATTCAGGCAGCACGATCCGGTCCTGGGGCCGGGCGGGTCCGGCCACCGCCGGCGCGACACCCGAAAGATCCAATTCCAGCACCTGGCTGTACTCCGGATTTTCTGTGCCGCCGTAAAAAAGGCCGTTGGCCTTGGTGTAGGCTTCGACAACTTTGGCCTGGTCCTTGCGGTTGGTCAGTTTCAGGTAAGCGATGGTTTTCTCGTCCACCGGAAAGAATCCGAGGGTCGCGCCGTATTCGGGCGTCATGTTGGCGATCGTGGCACGATCCGGCACGGTCAACTTCTTCATCCCCGGGCCGAAATACTCGACGAACTTCTCGACCACGTTGTGCTTTCTGAGCATCTCGGTCACAGCCAGCACCAGGTCCGTGGCGGTGACACCGGGCTTGAGTTCACCGGTCATGCGCACGCCGATCACCTCGGGAATCGACATATAGTACGGCTGTCCCAGCATGACCGCTTCGGCCTCGATGCCGCCGACTCCCCAGCCCATGACGCCGATGCCATCGATCATCGTCGTGTGGGAATCGGTGCCCACCAGCGTGTCCGGATACGCCTGAAGCGCGTCTTCTGTTCCGGCGGTCACGACCACCTGACCGAGATATTCCAGGTTGACCTGGTGGCAGATGCCGGAATTGGGGGGCACCACCCTGAAATTGTCAAAACTCTTCTGGGCCCACTTGAGCAAAGTGTACCGTTCGCCGTTGCGCGCGTATTCTTTGGCCACGTTCTTGGTCAGGGCACTGTCGCTGCCGTAGTAATCGACCTGAACCGAGTGGTCGACGATCAGGTCCACCGGCACCAGGGGGTTGATCTTCATCGGCTCGCCGCCAAGCTGCTTGACCGCATCGCGCATGGCGGCCAAATCGACCACGGCCGGAACGCCGGTGAAATCCTGCATCAAAACCCGGGCCGGATGATAGGGGATTTCCACCGGTGCCGGATAGGTTTTCTGCCAGCGCGCGATGTTGAGCAGGTCCTCTTCCCGCACGATGCGCCCGTCCAGTTTTCGCAACAGGTTTTCAACCAGGATGCGAATGGAAAATGGCAGCCGGTCGATGTCCGCCACACCCTCTTCCTGCAGCCGCCTGATATCCGCAATGCGGTATTGCCGGCCGTGAACGGCGATTTGTCGCACATAATCTTCTCGTTTCATAAGCGCTCCTCATCATTAAGGCGGATAATACGATGGCCCGTTCGGTCCAGCGCGATGCATGAAAATGGTGCGCCGAAGCAGACTTCATCTGGCCGGGCCCTAACCGGTAACGCTAAACGAACTTACCGGATCAGCCGTCCCCCTTGATTTTCCGGATAACTTTCGGAATAAAGAATGAAAATACAAATAATGCAAGGGATAAAAATACTTCGAACGAGAGCAGCCGCTGCCAGTCGCCGGATGTCCAGACCTGCTTGAGAGTTCCGATGAAGAAGGTGAAGATAAAGGTCCCGATGACAATGCCCAATCCCGTGCCGGCCAGATAATCGGTAAAGCGCACGCGCGTCAACCCCATGCCGAAGTTCAAAACGGTAAAAGGAAAATAGACCAGCCGCAGGTAGAGCACGGTGGCAAAACCGTTGCGCGCGATGGCCTCGTCGTATTTTTTCAATCGTGTGCCGATGAGGGCGGCGGCAAAATCGCGCCCCAGAGTGCGGCCGATGACAAATGCGCCGCTGGCACCCAGCATCGCCCCGAGCCAGACATACACGAAGCCCAGGTAAGGGCCAAAAATCACGGCCCCCAGACCGGTCAGAAAAGTTCCCGGAACGAACAGGCAAACGCCTACCGTATAGATGAGAATAAAGGCCAGCGGGGCCCAGAATCCGGCCGAATCCAGAAAACGCTTCACCTCAGCCGTTGTCAGCAGGTCTTTGACCGGGCTGAACCGAACTAGAACAATGGCCCCGACAATGAATGCCGCCAGGATGAGAGCCTTGACAATCGCCCTGCCGCGGCTGCCGGCCAGCCCCCGATTCCCTTCTCGCATCTGTCGTTTCTCCGATGAACCCACTCCGGCCGCCCGTCGATCGATCTCGGCCGGCGGCGCCCCGGCATCCGGTTGCAGGTCGAACGATCAGTCGGCTGACTCGTCCAGGCTGCAGGCGCGGCCTTTTAAATTGAAAAAAAACTTCAGGGTCTTTTTGATCTTGTCGGAAAAAATTTTCGAAGAAAAAAAGTTTCCGGCCACCCGTTTATTGATCTCGCCGATCGTCGGGTAAGGATGCACCGCCGCCGCCAGCGTGGACAGTTTGACCTTTCCGTTGAAAATCGCCACCCACTCGCCGAGCAAATCGCCCGCATGCGGACCCAGGATCTGGACCCCGATCGGTTTTTCCTTCTCGTCGAGAATCAATTTGATTCGTCCAACCTTTTCGTCTTCGGCCAGGCTGCGGTCGTTGTCCTTGAACTCCTCGGTCCACAAAGAGTAGTCTATCCCAGCCTTGCGGGCCGTTTTTTCGTTCAGCCCGATACTGCCCAGCGGGGGGTCAGTGTAAGTGCACCATGGCATATAGGTGTAATCGGCCCGGCGCGGCAGGTGAAAAACCGCGTTGCTGACGACGATGCCGCCCTCGTACCCGGCCGCATGCGTAAACTGGTAGCCGCCGGAAACGTCTCCGGCGGCATAGATGTGTTTCTGGGTCGTCCGCAGACGGCGGTCGACCTTGATGCCGCGCCGATCATGCTCGACCCCGATCTTCTCCAGCCCCAGGCCGGCCGTATTGGCCCCGCGTCCCATGGCGATCAGAATGTTTTCGGATTCCAGCACTAGCCGCTGACCGTTGGATGTTTTGATGGTGACGCTTTTCCCATGGCCGATGTCCGCAACGGATTCGATCGATGCTTCCAGGTAAAAGACAACGCCCTCGACCTCCAGCACGCCTTTGACCGTCGCGGCCATGTCGGCGTCTTCTTTCCCCAGGATTTGATCCGCCCGGTCGATGATCGTCACCCGGGTGCCGAGGCGGTTGAACGCCTGGCCCATCTCGATCCCGATCGGTCCTGCTCCCAGAATGATCATGGAAGACGGCAGGTGCTCCAGGTAAAAAATCTCACGGTTGGAGAAATGCGGCGTCTCGTTCAACCCGGGGATGGGCGGCACCACCGGGGAAGAGCCGGTGGCGATGACCCAGTTCTTGGCTGCAAAAGTCCGGCCGTTCAGCCGCAGGCTGTGCTCGTCGATGAACCGGGGATCTCCAAAAACCACCTTGGCGCCCAGTTTGCAGAAGCGCTGCTCGGAGTCGTGCCGCTGGATGGTGTCGATGACCGCTTTGATCCTCTGGGCAATCGCACGAAAATCCACCGGCGGCAGGGCCACAGCCGGAAGTCCGAAACGCTCCGCGGTCTTCATCTGGTGATAGATGCGGGCGGTGTTGATCAGGGTCTTGCTCGGTACACAGCCGTAGTGCAGGCAGTCACCGCCGAGGGCCGCCTCTTTTTCGATGAGCAACGTCTTGGCGCCCAGCTGGGCGGCACCGGCCGCAACGGTCAAACCGGCCGCCCCGCCGCCGATGATCCCGATGTCAAAATCAAAACCGCCCATGTCGCCCCCCCGGTTAGAAACTTGAAATTCGACATTTGAAACTGGAAATTGGATGCTTGAAGCTTGAAACTCGTAACCCGCATCCCGTAACCCGCACCCCGCAACTGACCGCGCCGCTTTTCAGCGATCCCCGATCTTGTCACGCGGTTGAGGTTCCCCAAAAGCGAGCGGGCACATACCCTGCCTGGTTCATACCACAGGCGCGGCCTGTGTCAAGAAACGGTGGTTCCCTGAAAACAGGCTGCAGGTCGATGACCCAATGCGCCAGAACTAAAAATTAGACCGCCGTGGCCGGTCCGCGATAGGTGCGTTGACTTGAAGCGATTTATCCCTACTTTAGGGAACTTTATTTTGGTGCCGAATACTATAAACGAAAGAGAGGCTGTCATGAACGAACGTTCCGGAATGATCAGCATGCACGGCAAGCCGTTGACGTTGGTCGGGCAGGAAATTAAATCAGGGGACCCGGCCCCGGATTTCGAGGCGCTGGATAACGGGCTGAACCCCGTCCGGTTTTCGAGTTTTCGCGGCAAAGTGGTCATCATTTCCGCCGTGCCCTCCCTCGATACACCGGTGTGCGACATGGAAACCCGTCGGTTTAATAGCGAAGCCGCAGGGTTGAGCGGGGATATTGTCATTCTGACCATCAGCATGGACCTGCCGTTCGCCCAGAAGCGCTGGTGTGGCGCGGCGGGGGTCGACAAGGTCGTGACGCTTTCCGATCACCGCGCAGCAGAATTCGGAAATTCCTATGGCGTGCTGATCAAGGAATTGCGGCTTTTGGCTCGGGCCGTTTTCGTGGTCGACGCCAAGGGTGTCGTCCGCTATGTCCAGCTCGTCAAAGAGGTGGCCGATGAACCCGACTATGATGCCGTCATCTCCGCAGCCAAGAGCCTGGTGTAGCGTTTCGAAAAACGAGACCCCTGAGGTTTTCGGCCGCAGTGATACCTGAGGTTGAAAAGGCGACCCACCGCGGGCCGGCGAGAAAAACTCGTTGAACCGGCATGGCTCCTCGTTTAACGGCAGAAAAGGTCGGGCATCCCTCCGCGATCTTCCAAAAGCATGGCTGGATAATCCAGCATCGAACTGGATTATCCAGCGCAACATAAAAAATAGTGACGAAAGGACTCTATTCGGGGAATTTGACCGTCAGCTGCTCCCCCCCGTCTTTTTTCTTCAACTTGACCTCAAGCTCAATGCTGCTGTCACGAATACCAAGCGCCAGGTCGGTCTTGCCTTTTTCCCCTTCGATGTGCGTCATACCCCTGGCCGCCTCGAAAATCTTTTGTCCGACTTCAGCGCCCGGCGACGGGAGTTCGGTGGTGCGGTATTCGGCGTAAACGGTGACTTTCCCCTCCCCGCTGCGGCGGATGGATATCTTTTCCGCGTTGTGGTTCACACCGTGCAGGGCGGCCAAGGCCAACCACTTCACCGCCGCTTCCTGTTTGTCGGTATCGGATTTGAGAATCGACATCTCTTTCAGCGGATCGGTGGTCGCGTAGCAATCGCACATCTCCTGGACTTTCTTGTGGACACTATCCGTATCTTTCATCGGTATTCTCCTTTCGGTTGAATTGGGGTTTTTCATAAGGTTCTGATCAAAGGTTTCGGATTAGACTAATTTCCGTTCATAAATGGCCCTTTTCCGATATTTCGGCGTCAATCACGCCTGGGGCGCGACAGGCCAGCGGAATCGCTTGTGCGGCATTCGGAACTGTCTGCGGCACAAGCGATTTCTTGATTTCCTTTAACTTTCAAAAAATTGCACCTTTCTGGATCGGAAACTCATCGTGACTTTTATAAAACCGTAGATTGGCACTACACTAAACACTAAATAGTGAAATTCAAGCCAGGCCGCGGGCTGCGGGCCACGCGCCGGATCGACAGGCACGCGGTGAATGCGACCCTTTTCACCCGCGGCACGCCTTTGGAAAGGCCCACCAGCCGATGCCGGCCGGCAGAAGGTATTAACCCCGACGGGAAAATAATAAGGCTTGAGCTTTTTTTACGATGGTGCCATTTAAAGTTTGTGAAAAAATAAATTGGGGGGGAAATCATGAAATTGAAGATCACCGTTTTTTTAAGCACCCTAGCCGCATTTTTCGTCATGCTGCCGGTTTGCTTCGCCGCCCTGGACTGGAATGTCGTTCAAACGTTCAAAGTGAAGGACTCACCCCTCGATGTCGCCTTTTCGACGTCGCGGAACAAGGTTTTGGTCCTGACCGACAAGGGACAGATCCAGATCTATGCACCGAACGGCACCCTGGAAGAAACGATGGATGTGGGCCGGGAGTTCGACCGGTTCTGGCATATACAGGGGTCCGACGTGCTCCTGCTTGGCAGCCGCGAGAAAAAGACGGTCCAGATCGTCGAGCTGAACTTCATCGAGCAGATCGACACGTCCGGATCGCCCTTTCGCGGCCCGCAAGATGCGCCGGTGGTTGTGGCTGTTTTCAGCGATTTCATGTGAGGGTACTGCAAGAGCCTCACGGCTCTGCTCGACCAGGTGGTCGATAAATATCCCCGCAAGGTCAAGGTGGTTTTCATGAATTTTCCCGTCAAGTCCCACCCGTACGCCGAAACGGCGGCGCGGGCCGCCCTGGCGGCCGACAAACAGGGCAAATTCTGGGAATTTCATGACCAGCTCTTTGAAAATGCCAGCCAGCTGAACGACGATAAAGTGCGCGAGATCGCCAGAGAACTCGATTTAAATATGGCGCAGTTCGAAAAGGACTGGCAGGCCGAGTGGAACCGGGTCAAGGTCCAGTCGGATATCGAGCAGGCCAACCAAATCGGCGTGCGCGGCGTTCCCGCCGTTTTCATCAACGGCCGCCAGTTGAAACAGCGCAGCCTGGAAGGCTTTTCCGACATCATCGACAAAGAGCTGCAGAAGGAATCCGGGGCGAAGAAATAAGCCGCCAATGACTCTTACCGAGACCCCTTCGCTGCCTCGGTCAATACATTGGCTGGTTTCCGGGTCCGGTCGACGGTCACAACCGGCAAATCCCGCCGCAACGGGACTGAGCCGGCCGACGGGTCTCGGGATTGACCCGCCATCAGGGTCAGGGAAATCCCGCTGGGGTCATCCTTTGGCCTAAGGGGTACGCGAATGAATAAGTTGGTATTTTCAGGCATGGAGGCGCCCGGCCGACAAGGCGTAAAATCGCAGGAATATCTGGATATTCCGAGAATTTGCACCGGCAGCCGGATGGGATGCATCGATGAATGAAAACGGTAAGTTATTTGTGCGCGAGCCCTAAGGGCGGACGAGGCACAAAGCCGGGCCGTTTTATTCAGAATACTTCAGGGAACCCAGGCGTAGATCTCCTCCACGATTCCTTCGGAAATTTTCAGATTGCCGCTGCCGTCGGGCTGCGAGGAATACAGCTCCCGAACGTTAATAGTGTCCTGATCGGCCCGGTAGGCCACCCGCGAGCTGTCCGGCGACCATTCGAAGGACTCCACGTTACCGCCGTTGACCATGGGCCCCGAAACAACGGCATTGTTCGCCGGCCCATCGGGAGTAGAGGAATACAGCTCGTAGTAATCGGTTGCCTGCCGGGCGATGTAGGCCACGCGCGAGCCGTCAAGTGCCCAGGTGAAAGCGTCTAAAGTCCGCAGACCGCCACTGGTGGGCGAGCCGGATATCTTCGTGTTGTTAATCGGCCTGTACGGCTCGGAAGTAAAAAGTTCGAATACGTTGGCACTGTCCTGACTGGCCTGATAGGCAATGATCTTACTGTCCGGCGACCAGGCGAAGGCAGCCACCTCGCCTCCGGGTGTCAAAGGACCCGAAACCTTAAATTCCGACGTGCCGAGCGGCACGTTCGTGTAGAGTTCGAACACGCGGAGAGTGTCGCCGTCGGCAATGTACGCCAGGCGGGAACTGTCCGGCGACCAGGCGAATTCGACGACATCACCGACAATACCTCTGGACAGGAGTTGTGGATCAGGCTTAGGATTCAAGGAATTCACATCCGGCGCGACGGTGATCAGGTCGAATTTTTCGTCGGTAAACTGGTCGGCTAAATATGCAATCCGGGAATTGTTCGGCGCCCAGCCAAAACTCACCACTTCCCCACCGTCCGCAAGGGTCCCGGAAATCGCCGTGGGGGTGGAATTTACGTCCGCTGCGGAAACCAGCAGTTCGTTGGTCCCCAATATTTTGACGTCCGCCAGAAATGCGACCAGCATACCATCGGGCGACCACTGGTAGTCTCCGATCGTGTATGTGTTGGTGGCGGCCGGAATGTTGGAAATGGAAAAGGCCTGGTTATCAGCGTTTGGCGGCGTGGCCCAGAGCCGGAACTGCTGTCCGCTTCCGCGGATCGTATTGGCCGTATAGGCGATCAGCTGACTCTTGGGAGACCATTTGAATGTTTCGACATTCGCGCCGACGGGCAGAGAATTCGAAATGTTGGCCTGATTGTTTCCGCCCGTCGTGTTGGTAAAGAGTTCTATATTGCCGCCGGTATTGCCGGTCAAGGCGTTGAAGGCCCTGAAGGCGATTCGGGAACTGTTCGGTGCCCAGGCGAATTCCTTGACGTCCAAAACGGTGCCGGCCTGGCGGGAAACGTTGATCACCGTTCCGCCGCCGACAGGGACGGTATACAAATCGAAGGTGCCTTTTTCCTCCTGGTCGGCCAGGTAAGCCACAAATCGCCCGTCGGGTGATATGGCAAAATCCACGACGTTACCGCCGCTGACCAGAGTTTCAGACAGCCTGACGACCGAGGTACCGTCTATGGTGGAGCCGTAAAGCTGTGTCGCCGTCGCATTATCCTCTTGAGACAAGAAAATCGTGGTGATAAGAATTGTAACGGGCTTACCGTTAAAATCGTTATCGTCATCGTCCCCGCCGCATCCGGAAAGCAAAAGTAAAAAAGCGACCCCCGCCCAGAACGCCAATCGAAATTTAGTGCTATCGACAGATTTCATAATGGCCATCCTCGCCTTGATGATGTTCTTCTGAAGCCGCCCGAACGGCATCGGCCCACCGATCGGTTGAACGGCAATACGGCCGATCTCGGGCCCGGCTCATTGACCGAAAAGTCCACTTATTTTACTTACAAAAAATAATAATTGCAACTATTTATATCGTATTGCAACCAGCTTCCATAAGCCTACTTTTGCCGGCCGACCTTTTTTCGATTGACGCACCCCTGTTCCCCTCTTAGCTTGGGCCAGAATCTAAACTTGAAACTGAAACCTTGAAACTCAGAAACTCGCAACAAACCGTCTCCGTGGCAGAGGGCTTAAGACCGGCGGCCGCTGCTCGCGACAAGCTTCGTTAATGTTCTGAACTTGGATTTTTTTAAAATCGACTAGATCCATCGCTCAAACTGACCTAATCGACGTAACTGACCCAACTGACCGATTTTCATGCATTCTGGTGGCCCCCAGGTCCAATGGTGATTTGACATGCGAACACTTACAGCGCTGGCTCTCTTGTGGGGTTTACTGCTGCCCGTTGCCGTATTGGCCGAAACACCGCACGCGCTGGCGGGATTCGTGCTCGGCGACGAGTTTTCCAAATACCGGGACCTGGTCGACCTGCAGACCAGGATGCCGCTGCGGCACAGCAAATCGATCGATGCGGTGGAGGTGCGCAGTCTGCCGGGTTACAGGTACGGTCTGGTCTGGGTGGGAAACTGTATTATACCGAACCGCATTGTCAGCATTCGGATGAAGTACGCCGACTCTTCCAGGAAGTTCTATGACGACCTGCTCAAACGATTCAAAAATCGTTTCGGCGCCCCCTCCGATTGGCGGGGAGATCCATTTCACATTGTGATTTCGTGGAAATGGTCTTTTGTCGACGACCGGCAAAACAGGATCAGCATGATTTTGGAGCACAATCAAAAAGATGAGGAGGAAACGGTCGGAAACACCATCAAGTTAACGATGTGGAACCTCATCGACGAGGAGCGTGAGTGCAAAGACAAAAAAAATCATGAGCCCGCCGAACGGCCTGGGCAGACCACGGAATCGCCGCCGGATTGGGAGCTGTTCATCCCGCGATGATCCCTTAATCCGCGCGCCCTTTCAGCAATCGACAGAGGAGGTGTTGGTGGAGGGAAAACAGGACAGTCGATCTATTCCATTTTACTCGGAATATTGAAAATAGTCCCACATGCCGATGTCGGTGTGCAGAAAAAAACATACACATCCACTGCGGCGAGTGATTTTAAATAATCGGTTAGAATTCGATACCGGACGCTCAGGAACCGGATATCTCACCCAGTTGGGTGGTCAACTGCATCAGGTTGAAGGGTTTTTTTAAAAAACCTCCCGCATCGAGCTTCTCGATCGTGTCTCGCATTTCACCGCGATCCCGTCGGCTCGAAATCACGGTTTTCAGCACGGGATTGATCTTTTTCAGCTCACGCAGCAGCTCATGGCCGTCGGTTTCCGGAAGGTCGCCATCCAGGATGACCGCATCGAGCCTGTCTCCGGCCTGACGAACGGACTCGAGCGCCTGCCAGCCGTCTTTGGCTTGCAGCACCCTGAAGCCCAATTTTTTCAGCATTTGCTCCAAGACCCCACGAACGTCATCGTCTTTGTCGACAATCAAGACCGTTTCTTTTTCCGTTGACGCAAGAAAGGAATCGATTTTTTCCGCAGAGGCATTTTCCGCCGATCGCGGCAAAAACATGCTGAAGCTGGATCCCTTACCCACTTTGCTGTGGACGGTTATGAATCCGTCATGATTTTTGATGATCCCATAGGCCGATGCCAGCCCTAATCCGGTTCCTTTTTGGGGCCCTAATTTTTTTGTGGTAAAAAACGGCTCGAAGACTCTTTGCATGGTGGCCTCATCCATGCCGATACCGGTGTCACCAATCGTGAGTTTGACGTAGGGTCCCGGTTTGGCATCATGGTGTCGGTAAGAGTTTTCGTCGAGCACCACGTTCTGGGTGACAATGCTCAGATCGCCGCCGCCCGGCATCGCCTGAAAAGCGTTTACGACCAGGTTCATTATCACCTGTTTTATCTGCAGGGGCTCCGCTTCCACTACCCATAGCGCTTTTTCATATTTTTCCTTGATCCTGATGTCGTCTTTTCGGGTCTTCTCGAATACCCGGATCTGATCTCCCACAAGCTCGTTCAGCGCGACTTTTTCGCGACCGTATTTGCCGCCTTTTGCGAACCCGAGGAGTTTGCCGGTCAAATCGGTGGCGTTATTGATGTAGGTTTCAATCGAAATGAAGTGGTTGAAATACGGGTGGACGTATTCCGTCATCGAAAGCATGATGGATATGTGCCCCTGGATTCCCATCAGCAGATTGTTGAAGTCGTGCGCGATGCCGCCGGCCAAGGTCCCGACGGCCTCCATCTTCTGGGCCCGGAAAAGCTGGTATTCCAGCAGCTGTTTTTCGTGCTCGGTCCGCTTGCGCTCGCTGACGTCATGCATTACGACGGTCGCCGTTTCGGCCCGGCCAGGTTCGGAACGGATCCCGTCGTTGACGACCACCCAGGATTCCTGTCCCTGCTTATCCCGGATTTTCAGCTCCGCCGCATCCGAGCCGCTCTTCCCATTGGACAGATCGGCCAGCCTCTCATGAAACACCCCTTTGCTGTCATCGGTTAAAATCGCATCGATTTTTCCAGCCAGCAGCTCAGCCCGCGAATAACCGGTCAGCTTGGACATCAGATCGTTGACGCGCAAAAACCGGTAGGTGCCGAGATCGATCTCGCAGATGCCGGCCGGTGCACAGTCGATCAATTGACGATATCGCTCTTCGCTGGCGCGCAAGGCCTCTTCGGCTTGTTTACGCACTGTGATGTCTTCGATAACGCCATCGATCCACGTTGCTTGTCCGCTGTCGTCCGCTACGACGGCGGCAGAGCAGGAAACCCAGAAAACCTCCCCGCTCCGCTTTCGCATGGCGAGTTCACGACCGCCGACGCTGCCATTCTGGGTGATGTCTCGCAGAAACTCTTCCTTTTCAGCGGGATTCGAAAAAAGGAAACTAATTTTCGCACCCAAGAAGTCCTCAATTGACCGGTATCCGAAAATGCCGGCAATCGCCCGGTTTGCCCGTACAATTTGCCCTGCGGGATCGATGCTGAAGCGGAAAACGCCGGCCGTCAGGTTCTCAATAAAAGCCCGGTGGTCATCTTCACTTTTTTGCAGGGCATCCGCGGCATTTTTAAGTCTGTTGATGGTCGTTTGGGCGTGGGCGCCGAAAATGACCAGAATGCACAGCACGATGACGCGCGTGTATATTTCGTACAGGCCGGGGCCGAAAATCTCGGCAATGATGTTGTATCTGTTGGAAAAAAAGATATTCAGGATGGAATCGAGGACCCAGTAGATGATGGCGATCGGGATCCCCGCCAATACCATCGAGTCCGTGACATTCAGCTGTGATTTTTTTTTGGCCGGAGACATGACTGGCCCACCCTTTGAAAATTGTAAGAAACGTGCGTTGCCGATTCGAGTGGCAGCCGCAGGGATGGGTGAGTATCGGGTTGCCGGGGTGCACCCGAACTGGAATCTTAGCTTAATAATCTACCGTATTTTCATGCAAAATCCATTCCTTATACCCTGTATGGAAAAGGTCTTCGGGCACCAATCATGCGGAAGAAACTCAGAATTCGGGTCGAAAATAGAAACTTGTCACTTGAAACTCAGAACTCGTCACCCGGCGGCGGGCCTGGCCGATAGCCGTTGTTCCGGGCTGCACCCGGCTCACTTCAGGGCAGCCTTGAACTTTCTGGCTACCTCACGCAGGTTTTCCGCCCAATTTTCCTCCAGCGGATCGACGACGGCCACCTCTCCTCCGATTTCCCTGGCGATCAAGTCCGCGCTTTTGGCTGAAAACTGCGGTTGAACAAAAACGACCCTGATGCCGTTTCGCCGGGCGAGTTCGATCAATTCCTTGAGTTGGGCGGGCTTGGGAGTTTTGCCCTCCATCTCGATGGGAACCTGGACGAGGTTGTAACTGCGGGCGAAATACCCCCATGACGGGTGGAACACCATGAAGCGAAGTCCCTGGCGACCCGCAAAGATGGCCTTGAGTTCGGTGTCGAGGTCAACGAGTCGGGTGATGAAAGCGGCGTAGTTTGCCTCGTAAGCGGAGCGGTTCTCCGGATCGGCTTCCTGCAGGACATCCAGAATCGTACGAGCTTGAATCATCACCAGGGGCGGAGAAAGCCAGATGTGGGGATCGAGTCCCCTGTGCCGGGAGTGGTCCCCGCCCTCTTGATGGAAACTATCGGTCATGGGGATCTTCTCTATCCCCTGCTCGGTATGAATGACTCTTATCTGCGGATTGGTCGATACTATTTTTTCGAGCTTCGCCGCTTCGAATTCGATCCCGATGGCAAAATACAGCTTCGCCGTGGCTATGGCGACCATCTGTCGGGGCTTGGGCTCATAGGTATGGGGATCGGCGCCGGGCGGCACCATGGCATGCACATCCACGAGGTCCCGGCCAATCTGCTGCACGAAATACCGTTGCGGAACGATACTGACAAAAACGGAAAGCTTGTCGTTTGAGCACGCCGATCCGACCATGGCCAGAAAAACCATGCCGGCCAGAACGGTGATCGCGAGCGGACGACGCATTAAGCACCCCCATTTCGCCGTGATCCGGCTTGTTCATCGACTTCCGGTTTATGCGTTTTTAACGAAAAAGCAAATGAATTTATTCGTTTGTGATTTCAATGACCAATGGTACTATAAGTATAATAGGAATATAGACTGGTTTCCGCCCATAAATGGCCCTTTTCCGCAATTCCGGCGTCAATCACGCCAAGGCGTAACACAAACGGCAAAACTTACCAACGGTAGGCAAAATTCCCATGTACGAGAAATATTTTGGTTTCAAGGAAAAACCCTTTAACATCGCTCCCGATCCCGATTTTCTGTATCTGAGCCGCAAGCACCAGAATGCCATTTCCAGCCTGGATTTCGGGCTTGTGGACGATGCCGGGCTGATCCTTTTCACCGGCGACATCGGCACGGGCAAAACCACTTTGATCCATCATCTCCTGCGAAAAATGGGACCCGATTTCCACGTCGCGGTGGTCTTCAATACCAATGTCGGCGCCGATCAATTGCTGGGCATCATCCTGCAGGAGTTCGGGTTGAATGCCGACTCGAACAGCAAGGCCGTCGCCATCAAAGCCCTCACCCGCTTTCTGATCGACCTGCGCTCCCGCAACAAGCGTCCGCTGCTGATCGTCGATGAAGCCCAGAGCCTGTCACTGGAAGCCCTGGAGGAAATCCGCCTGCTGTCCAACCTCCAGGACGGCACCACCTTGCTGCTGCAGATCCTGCTGGTCGGGCAACCCGAATTGAAGGAGAAGCTCAAAAGTCCCGCCATGGCCTCGCTGACCCAGAGGATCTCCGTCAACTACGATCTGAAAGCGTTCGAACCCGAAGAAACGGCCCAGTACATTTCCCACCGGCTGGTAACGGCAGGCGGGCCAGCGGATCTTTTCACCGATGCGGCCATCGACACGGTCCATCGGATGACCCGCGGAATCCCCCGCTCGATCAACCTGCTGTGTCATGCCGCCCTCGTGTACGGGTTTGCGGATGATTTGACCACCATTGACGTTCCGGTCCTGGAGGAGGTCAGGGCCGACACGCAGGATTCCGGTATCGGCAGTGAGCGCTGGTTTCACGAAGATGACGCAAAGGTCGACCAGGGCGGAACGGACACCGAATCACCGCCCTCGTCGACGTCACGCCCGGCGGAGTTTCTGAAAAACCGGCCGCAGCTCGAAACCCGCATCGAAGCGCTCGAAACCCGCCTGCATGATTACACCGCAGAACTGAGAAAGGCGATGATAGCCCTGCTCCAGAAGGAGCGCAGCCGCAACGACAAACTCCTGATGGCCTACACACAGCTCAAGACGCGCTACGATGCCCTTGAAAAAGAAACGGCCTCCGCCGACCACCCGCCGGTGGCTGTATCGGATGATCGCAACGGTTCCGGGGAATCTGTAATAGAGGAATCTGTGGTAAAGGATGATGATTTTGCGACAGAGGCCGGATGCGAAGACGGGAACCAGCCGCAGGGATAGACTGCGATAGATTTTAAAATAAAGATTTTGGCTGTGTTATCGCTCGTCGGCATCTTACACAATACAGCCGCTTTT
>JBAPSB010000383.1:0-9890 GCA_049281435.1 Desulfobacterales bacterium | reverse complement strand
CGTTGTAACTATCACACTGTGATAGCTGCATTTAATCTCCTTTTTAAAAATCAAGTTCCATTTCGGCTCCTAAAAATATATCACGTGAAGACATAAATCGTTTGAGACGATTGCGGTGATACACAGTCCACCAAGCATAAAGTATCCATTGGCATAGGAGAAAACATAATGCGGATTGCCAAAGAGGACGTAGACATTAAGATGGAAATCCCAGGTGCCGTGATTCGTCAGCAAACGGATTTTGGGGATGCAACTGGATTAGGCAAGATCAGTGGCGAGTACTTCAGTCTCTCGTCAGAAGTCGATACCACCCCTCTGTTTCAGGGTCTGGAAGGCGATTTGTGCCAGTGCCCCCACTGGGGATTTGTCTTGCGCGGCCAACTCACCACGACCGACGTGCACGGAGCACAGGAGACTGTCAATGCCAATGATCTGTTTTATTGGCCACCCGGCCACAATGTAAAGGTTGATGCAGACGCTGATATTGTCATGTTCAGTCCTCAGCATGAGCACAGTCATGTCATCAACCACATGATCGAAAAGGTGAAAAGTTAAAGCCTGGAACCATGATCCGTGCCTGGCGGGAGTTCTTTGGCATGACCCAACAGGAATTAGCACGAAAGGCGGGGATGTCCCAACCCGCATTGGCGAGGCTGGAGAAGTCTGACTCCAGGCCGCGGATCGGTACGTAAAAAATTTGCAGCCGCCTTGGACGCCACTGTCGAGCAGCTTGCTGATTGTAACGATGGAAGAAAACGGCGGCATCCTGTCGGTTGTCCTCAAACCGCCGATGTTCAATCAGCTGGCCCACACCCTCCGGCAGGTGCTGGACGGCAATCGATTGACAGGCGCGGATTGAAGGCAGCCGTCAATTTTATTTTCACCCATGGCGTAGTGTTGGCTGCATGCAAGCAACTATTGACACCCCTTATCTTCGGACGTTGGAGGAGTGTCTTGGCTATTTCTCGATTCAATGCTTGTTTTTGTTCCATTTGAATAGTAACCTTCGCACCGGCCTACCTCTATTGGGTTGTGATTGGGCGTGTATCCCGATCCTAAAATTCTTGAAACGGCTTTTGTTCAGAAGAAAGTTCATATTTTGAAATCCCCTGATAAATTATCCCCCGGAAAACTCATCCTTTTGAGTGTCGTATTTTTGATCCTGTTTGACAATCTTTCATTTTTTATAAAATTCACGGATGATTATCCAGTTACTCCGACAAACATTATGTATCTTTTTTCAGTGGGTGTCGTTTTGGCAAGTCTTTTGATTTTGTTGTTCACCCTGTTTCGTTCAAGATATACAACCAAACCGATTTTGATTCTCATAATGATTCTGTCATCCATTGCCAGTTATTTCATGAATGACTATAGCATCGTTATCGACAGCAGTATGATTCAGAACATAGTTCAGACGAATGCCCGGGAGTCTATGGAACTATTCAACTTTAAGCTTTTTTTATATTTTTTGTTTCTCGGGGTCTTGCCATCCATATTGATCTACACAGTGGCCCTGAAATACGGTTCGTTCAGAAAAGAACTCCTCGCAAAACTGAAAATAATTGGAATTTCATTAATAATAATTATTTCAATACTTTTAACTTTCGGCAAATTTTACATGTCTTTCTTCAGAGAACACAAGCCTTTAAAATACTACATAAATCCAACTGGATATCTATTGGCTGCCGGTAAATATCTTGTAAATAGCTTTGGCACAGGTGACCCTACCCTTAAGCCTATTGGTACTGATGCAACAATACAACCAACCGACGCTGATAGAGAGTTAATCATATTGGTAGTCGGCGAGGCGGTTAGGGCCGATCATCTTTCGCTCAATGGTTATACAAGACAAACTACCCCACTTTTGCAGAGTGAGGATATTGTCAATTTCCCCGAGATGTATTCGTGCGGAACATCCACCGCGGTATCGGTACCCTGTATGTTTTCGATTTTCAGAAGAGAAGATTATAGTGACAAAATATCAAAATCACATGAAAACTTGCTTGACGTCCTACATCATGCCGGGGTGAACATTTTATGGAGAGACAACAATTCTGATTCAAAAGGTACTGCACTGAGAGTCCCCTACGAAGATTACAAAAGTCCGAGCGTCAATCCAATCTGTGATGACGAATGCAGAGATGAGGGCATGCTGGTGGGATTACAGGAATATATTGATCGGACAAACTATGGGGATATTTTGATCGTACTCCACCAAATGGGCAATCACGGCCCTGCTTATTTCAAGAGGTATCCCAGTGAGTTCGAAAAATTCACCCCGGTTTGCAAGACCAACCAGCTGGAAAATTGCTCCCGTGAGGAAATCGGAAATGCATATGACAATGCCGTCTTGTACACAGACTATTTTTTATCGAAAGTCATAAGCCTGCTCAAACAAAACGAAAAAATATTTGAATCTGCCATGGTGTATATCAGCGACCACGGAGAGTCAATTGGTGAAAACAACTTGTACTTGCATGGTCTGCCGTATTTTATGGCTCCGGACAGTCAAAAGCATGTCGGTGCAGTCATGTGGTTCGGAAACAGCTTTAAAATTGACAAAAAAGCACTGAAAGAAAAATCCACAAAGACATTTTCTCAGGATTATCTTTTTCACACTATTTTAGGATTGCTGGAAGTCGACACATCCATTTACGATAAAACCTTGGATATTCTAAGTAGTGTCACAAAAAGATAGCGGACGGACGCATGGACGTCACTGTCGAGCAGCTTGCTGATTAAAAGTACGCCAGGGCTCTTCAAATGGCATGAAAACGAATATGTTATATTCTTGTCTTAGTTTAATCTCGGTTGATTCTCCAGACTTTTGATGCGAAAAAAGGGGGCCTGGGCCCCCTTTTGCCTTTATTTTAATAAAATCCTATTTGTTTGCAGAACTTCCGTATCCCGTTCCATCGGCCGGACCGGTGCCAGCATTGCCCGTTCCGTCACCGGGACCATAGCTGTGGCCCTGATGGGCGCCGATCACCGAACCGGACCCCGCAGCGTGACCCGCACCTGAACTTGCAGCCGGACCGGGACCCGCACTTGGGCCGGGACCTGCACCGGGACCAGGGCCGGCATCGGGCCCCGCGCCGATGCCGGCTCCGCCGCCGTTGCCACCGGAGCCATTGCCGCCGGTACCACCATTTCCGCCACCATTTCCGCCGGCACCGCCGCTGCCTCCGGAGCCGCCACTACCACCACCGGCTCCCCCTCCGGCTCCACCGGCTCCCGCTCCACCACCTCCGCCGCCTGCGCCACCTCCGCCGCCGCCACCCTTGGCGAGCAGAATCGGAATAACAGCTGGTTGATCCGGAACGGAATCGAGCCTTGCGGAAGTTGTCACCGTATCCGCCAGGTTCAGATCAGCGGCTGTCACACTCCAGGCCGGGGTCACCAGAATGACAAGCGCCGAAAATGAATAAAACAGTTTACGCGTGTGCTTCATGACGATACCCTCCCCTTTCCTCGTATTGTTGAAAACGATTATTTCCTTTCTATTAAGCTGTAACGGACAGCTGACAGAAAGGTTACAGTTCTTGGCCATCTCGGTACCATCACTCTTTCACCGCTATCTCCCTATCGACGGTATATGTGCTCATGGTGAGAATATCCCCCACTGTTGACCCATTTTCAAGGTATCAACATGGTGTCAGATCTACCGGCCGCCGCCTCCCCCGCCGGAACCACCGCCTCCTGAGCCACCACCACCACTTCCTCCACCTCCTCCGCCTCCGGCACCACCCGCACCGCCACCGGAGCCTCCAGGCCCGCCGCCGCTCCCGGCGCCACCCGCCCCGCCGCTGGTTCCCGTTGAACCGGCCCCGCCATGCCCTGATGAGTGACCAGGCGTTCCGTGCAGGCCGCCTGGAACCGCCCCGTGCCCCTGAAAGCTTTTACCCTGCTGGATGGCGCTGGAATAGCTCTTGGCAATATTTTCAGGAAGGGCGTGTTGTGACTGGGACAGGAAGGATTGATGCATGGCCTGCATCTCGGCCAGGCTGAGGCTTTTGCTCATGGCCTGGGTGACGAGACCGGCGGCGGCCGTTGAGGATACCCCCAGGCGGGCGGCATCCCGCGCGGTTTCAAAGGCCGCAAGGGCCAGGTCAGCGGCCTGATCGGGATTCGTCGCAGCGGCGCGCTGCCGGACCGCTTCCACCATGGCATCGGCATCCTCAAGGGACACGCCGGCGGCGATTCCGGCCGCCAGCGCCTGTCCGAGCCGGTTTTTCTGCTCGGTGCGGGTGGACAGACTATCGGCTCTTGAAAAGGCAAAATCGTATCTGGACAAAACCGCATCCATCGCCATCAGGGTGGTGTCCGGGGAAACCTGTTTGGCAATTCCCTCGAACGCCTTGTTCACGATCGGCTGCAAGGGCAGTCCGGCGCGCTGCGCCTTTATCAATATGGCGTGGGCGCGCAAAACCTGTTCCTCCTTGAAACCATTTAGCAGCAGCACGCGGGTCACCTCAGCGGCGATGTCGTTGTCGACGCCGGCCTGGATAACCTGCCGGGCACTGGCTTTGAGTTGTTCCGAGGCCTCATCTGCGAAAGCCATCGACGCCTGAATTGCAACCAGGATTGACAGAAAGAGTATATTTTTCATAATCCCACCCATGGACGTCACCGCAGTGCCGAATTTGTATTGCCGCCTTCTTTTCAACACGCTCTTATGCTCTCATTCATCGAATATTCATGCCGTTCGGCTCTTCTTCCCGCCATCGCTGACCCCGGTGGTCGAACTCCCCGGTCGTTGGGTCCCATTTCCCGTTTGCTACCCGCCTGGCCTGTAAATACAGTTCCTGGAACCGAAATCGTCATTTTCATGAAACTGGCATTCAGGGAGAAAAATTTTCCCGTCGACGACATAAAAATACGTGAACTCAGCCCGCCCCGGCGGTACCGTTATCTCCCAGGTCGTAACACCGACTCTACCGGCCGCGTGCAACGCATAAGCATCCAGTGACGAGGCGAATTGAACGGTCGCCGCCCCTGGTGCATCGAGGTAAAAATGCGTCCCCTGGTCCGACTGGACGGTGTAATGGTGACCGCTGCACCCTGCCGGTAATACGACGAGTGCGCCCAATAGGAGAAAAAGACGTCTCACGACTTATTGACCACCTCGAGGATCGAGTTCTCGCCGCCGAAATCATCTTTTTCCCGGGCCACGATCGTCGGGTCGGGAATCCGCTTGGCGCCCTCGATGATGTAACACAGCCGGTACTCGCCGGGCGGAACCTCCTGAGTCGTTTCCCAATACCCTTGCGTGCCGACTCTCTTCAACGGTATCGACTTCCAACCTGAAAAACTTCCGGCAATCTCCACCTGGTTGGCCGCCGGTTGATAAATGACGAAACGATACGCAACCTTGGCACTTTCCTGAGGTGGTTTTGAATAAACCAGCAGAAGCAGCAGGGCGACCAAGGCCGTGGCTACGGGGTAAACCAGGTGCAGACGCGTAAACCGCCGGGGACGTTTTTCCGTGAATTGCACCTCCGGCATGCGTTCGACACCGTCCAGGCACAGCAATTTTTCCTGATTGAGCAGTGCAATCGTCTCGTCCTTGAAAACGGCCTCGGCGTGAACCGTTTCGACAAAAGTCAGTTTCTCGGCCAGACCGAGTTCATCATCGATGAACAGGCTGATCAGTTCGCTTTTCATGTCTGCCTTTCCGCAAAAATTTTCTTGAGTTTCACCCGTGCCCGATGGACTCTCACCTTCACGTTGGCCTCGCTCAGCCCGGTCACGACGGCAATTTCGCGGTAGGACAACCCGCTGCTGACGACCAGCGTCAGGACGTCCCTTTCATCCCGTTCGAGTTTCTGCAGGGCCGCAAGTACGCGGCGGCATTCGTCGCGCACCAGGTAGTTCGCCTCCTGATCCGGGCCGAGATGATCGCGCTCCTCCAGCAATTGGGTGCCGCGGTCCTGTCTGCGAAAAGTGTCGATCACCGCGTTGCGCGCGATGGTGTAAAGCAGCGCGGCCTTGCCTTCCTTGCCGTATTTTTCGAGATAGCGGGTGAAGCTTTCCTGCATGATGTCGGCCGCCAGGAAATAATCGCCGGTAACTTTGAGTAAATACGAAAAGAGCCGATCTTTGTGCGCGGTATAGAAAGATTTAAACTTTTCCACGGGGTATATATACCGCCATTTTCGGTCTCCATCCCTAAAACATCATCTTTTGACCTGGACCCTGCGAATATCGCAGGCCGGTTTCAATTTCGCAGAGGCCGGCCGGAACCACTTTCGCCAACGATGAACTGTTTTTTGCGGGCACTTCAGGCTTCAGAATAAAGATTCCGGTATGTATAACGGGACAGTACAAGGATAGTTACACCGGAAGCCGTTGCAAAACCATTGATTTTTTAGCAGGCAGCTTCGATTCGAGGAGTTTTAAGAGCGGGGACGGGATTCTGGAGCTGAAGCCTTTTGCTTCAGATAATGATAAATCACCTCTAAGTCGGCGCGGGCCGCTTCCAACAGCAGAATTTTGCGGCTCATCAACCAAAATCCTTGGCAATACGACCCTTCAAATCACGGAAGGCATCGACAGCCGGTCGATATTTGCCAGCGGCCAGGTCCTTTTTACCCTGGGCAATCAATTCCAGCATCGCCATGGATTCCGTCATCTGCTCATATTGTCGTATGTCCATCACCACGGCTTTGGCTTCACCGTTTTGGGTAATAATCATCGGTGATTGGCTTTCACTTAGTTTTCGAACGATTTGCGCCAAATGAGTTTTAATGTAACTGATGGGTTTTATTGACTCGCTGTATTTCATGGCAGCCTCCCGTCTTATATTTAGACCCACATAACAGTCTATAAAACGACTTGTCAACAGGAGTTGCGGTTGCGCGTCGGCCGCTTCCAAGTCGTTTTTTTTGATTGGTTTTGTCTCTGATGTATTGCGGTTGATTCTCCAGACTCTTGATGCCGCGGCGAATCCACAGATTTTTTCGGGTGGAAGAGTCGATATGGTCAGAAATAGAGCTATCTTGACAGCAGATAATTGTCGTGGCCGAGGATCCGGCTCAGGTTCTGCGGCAGCGGCTCTTCGGTGTCGATCAGGATGCGCATATCCTCGCCGATGTCTTCCAGTGGCTCGAACCTCTCCTTGATTCGGTGGAAATGCTGCACGCGCGCATCGGACACCGAGGAGCCTTTTTCGCGGCGCCGCAGCCGCTCGATCAGGATTTCCGGCCGCGCGACACACTCGATAAAAAGGACATTGGCGTCTGCATCCCGGGCCAGGCGCAGAACCTCCCGGCGCTGCCGGCTGCTGCCGTAAGTCGCGTCCAGGACAACGGAGCGTCCGCCCGCAACCTGCTCCTGTGCCTGAAGCAGGAGCCTTCCGTAGGTCAGGGCCGTGACCTCCGGTGCGTAAAGGCCTTCTCCAAAGGGTTGAATCACCGCCGTTTCGGCCGGAATCTCGAAGAGCTGTTTGCGGACGGCATCCGATCGCAGGGTCGCAAGGCCGAGAACCTTTCCCAAGGCCTCGGCAATGGTGCTCTTGCCGGATGCCGGCAGCCCGCAGACCACCCAGATTACCGGCCTTGTGAACTTCAGCGCATAGCGGTAGGCCAGCGCCAGATACTGCCCCGCCTCACGGCGGGTCTTGTGGTAAGCGTATTCGCCCGGTCCCAGTTCGACCAGGCGCAGGCAGGCCACCTTGGCTCTTACCATGGCCCGGTAGCATTTGTAAAAATCGAGCAGGGCGAAGGCATCCGGATCGGCCGCGTTGCGCACATAGACATCGACCAAATCGCGGGCGGCTTCCGGAAACCCTTCGAAGTCGAGGTCCATGGCCAGAAATGCGAGGTCCGAAGCCGTGTCGCCGTAACGGAACCGGTCGTTGAACTCGATGCAGTCGACGATCTGAATCCCGTCGTCGAAATAAATGTGCCCGCAACGCAGGTCCCCGTGACAATCCCTGATCCGGCCGGTTGCCAGGCGCCTTTCAAACAGCCGTATTTTCCGTTTCAGAAAAGACCGGGTGGCCGCCCGGACGATTTGAAACGGCCTCTCCTCCAGGGGCTTTCCCAGAAAGCCTTCGAGCTGGGTGAAGTTTTCTTCACAGTTGTGCCGTATCGTTTGCAGTGAACCGTAACCATCGATCTCCGGACTTCGGGCCGTTGCGGCGTAAAATTCGACCAGCCGCCGGGCGAGCGCATCGATTTGCGTGCTATCGATCCCGCCGGCCCGAAGTTGCCGTGCCAGCGTACCGGCCTCCGGCAGCTGCCGCATCTTCACGGCATACTCGACCGGCACGCCGGCACCGGCCAACTCGAATCGATTGCGACCGCGTGTGACCGGCACGACGCCTAAATAGACCCCGTGGGAAAGACGCCGGTTCAGATCGGTTTCCTGCCGGCAGAAGTGGCGGCGTTTTGCAAGGCTGCTGTAATCCACAAACCCCAGGTTGACCTTTTTCTTGACCTTGTAAACGAATTCCCCGGTCAAAAATACCCGGGAAATGTGGGTTTCCCGCTGCCGCACCACTTCCACCGGATGCGGATAGAAGCCCGGATCGGCCATGGCTTTGAAGATGTCGTCCTGTTCAAATGTCATTGTCGCCATTGACAACCCAAAAAGACAATGATGTGGTCAGTTTTCCTCGGCAAAAACTCTTATCGGCAACCATATAACAATTACTCTCAGCGTTCTTTGCGCCTCTGTGGTAAAAAGCGCCCCCATGGCAACACTCCACTTTCTACAGCCGAATCACCCGCCCCGGATCTTGCGGGCCTGTTCTTCGTACCAGCCGGCGAAAAGTTTGTCGAAGTACTTGTCGAGGTGGTCCTTGATCTCCTTGGGCGTAAAGAGCCGGGGCAAGGCCGTCGGTCCGGCGCCGGTCGCAGCGTTCCGCCAGACAAGCGCGGTAGGCGTCGTTGGCCCGGTCCTGCGCGTCCAGAAAGGCTTTTGCGGCTTCTTCCTCCGTGCAGCCGTATTCGGTCGCTATCCGTTTAACCGCTTCCTTGGGTATCGATATCTTCATGACCACCCTGCCCGACGCAAAAATTCCCCCCCAAAATTAAGACCACAGCCCCGACTATCGAGTGGCGATTCCTCTTGCCGGTTGTCTTTAAACTGAGCAAGCTCCATGCCAAAAATGTTATACGGCAATTATCACGGGCCTGAGTGCGCGAGCGGAGAACGCCGGATACAGCCGATACGGTGTCAGCATCCTTTGCAAGGTGTAAAGCTCCGGGAGGCACGCCATATGGGTTCCCGGTTCAAGGTACAGCCTAAACCTTTATCTTGAAGCCTGTAACTATTGGCATGGCTTTTGATTCAGTCTTGATACTTGCTGAAAGTGCCGACGCTTAACCGGTTGTACTTTTTGGGGAGGGGGCCATGAAGGCAGAGGAAACAAGAGCCCGTGTTGTGGACATATTGACCGCTATCGCACCCGAAGTCGATCCGGACCGAATTCAAGGGGCGGTCCCCTTCCGGGAGCAATTCACGTTCGACTCCGTCGATTTCCTGAGTTTTGCGATCAAGTTGCAGGAATCCTTCGACCTCAAAATTCCCGAAACCGATTACCCCCGACTGTCCACGCTCGACGGCTGCGTGGGCTACATTGGCAAAATCAGTTGAGCCGGTTTGGCCCGTTGAGCCGGTTTGGCCGGTTAGCCGGTGAGATAGACCTGTTTGCTTTACGCCGCGAAGGCGGGGTTAAGACCGATGACCGGTTGAAGATTCGCGGTACTTGGAAGCGATCGGGACGGCATTGTCTCGCCAAACGCGCACACTCCTTTCTCGGTTCATACAATCGCCCCCAATCCGCCAACCGGCTAACGGGCTAACCGGCAAACTGATTAACCGGCACAACCGTCTGACGGTCACAACTGGCTAAACGGGCTCAACCGGCTCAACGGACACAACCA
>JBAPSB010000382.1:0-1748 GCA_049281435.1 Desulfobacterales bacterium | reverse complement strand
TGAGAATCTTGGTGTTCAGATAAACCAGGTTCTGCGTGGGAAATCTGAACTTGCGGCTTAAAACACAGGCATCTTGGAAATCATCACTGGCAACAATCTGAAAAGAGGTGTTTCCAAAAAGCCCGGATGCGATATCTCCGGGTAACCGGCTGAGCACCTTTAGGATGTATGGATAAAAGCGTCGATCGCAGTGCTCGAATCTGGCCGCTAACTTTTCCATCGTGGGCCTCCTTGCCTGGATTTTAGTTCGAAAAATAGACCCATACAAACTGATCGCCACCGGTTGACCGGCGCCGGCCTCATCCCCACCGCAGGGGCAGACCTGTGTGCCTGCCCTTCTCATCCATCCCCACGCCCATCGGGTACCCACAAGGGGCACCCCCACAAGAAATATACCGCCTGTCACCCGGACCAACCGCCGAACACTATCCACCCGACCCCCGCCTGCGCCCCATCCCCATTCCGCGACCGCCGCCCATGCCCTTTCCAACTCGACACCGCCCATGAATCATTTCAGCGAGAAATTCAGGCTCCCCTACCCATGGTTGAACGGAAACTCTTTTTCCCTCACCCTTGACGGGGGAGGGCCGGGGTGGGGGGTGCATAATATTCAGCAGTTACATCACCCTCCCCCAACCCCTCCCACTTGGGAGGGGAGTTTTTGGTCAGGCACTATTAAGCGGCTTTTTCGCATCAGGCGCTGGTTTCGGCCACCTCCTCCCGGCGGAAGCTCTTCGGCACGCCTTCATACGGCGTCCGGCGCTTGTACACCACCATCTTCGGGTCGCGCATCGTCTTGAGGACGTCGATGCTGTCTTTAAACCCCTTGTTGATCCGGCACATCTCCATGGCCATGCCCACGATTTGAGCCACGGCCTGAACAAAATTCACGTCATTGAGTGTGAACTCCCAGGGTTCAGCGGTGTAGACCCGCATGCTCCCGAACAATTTTTCCCCGATGACGATCGGAACCGCCAGAATCGAGGCGATGCCCTCTTTCAACGCGGCTTCAGGATACTGAATCCGCGGGTCGTCGGAAACATCGAAAATAGCCACCGGCTGCCGATCCTCGAGCGCCGTGGCGATCGATTGCAACCCGTTGACCGGCCCCTTGTCCAGGTATTCGGCACTCAGTCCGTAACTGCCCGCCAACTTGAGTTCCGCGCTACCGGGACTGAACAGAAACAGGGTGCAGCCCTTGACGTTCAGGGCGTGGGTGACGCCCTCCACCGTAATCAGGACAATTTCTTCCGGCTCCCTGATCGTGGAGATCGCCTTGGTGATGCGAACCAGAGTCTCGTAGTTGATGGTGGGTTTTTCCATGGAGGCCTCCTTTCATTTGATGGCGGTGTGAGTTGAAATGGACGGAAACTAACGAACGACCATCACCGGGCAAGGGGCATAATGCATCACCTTATTGCTGACGCTGCCGAAGATCACCCCTTTGAGACTGCCCATTCCTCGAGTGCCTAAGACGATTAAATCCGCTTTCCGAACTCCCGCCACCGACAGTACGGCATCGGCGGCCGGTCCCTCGAGCAGGTCTTCCTCCACCTCGAAAGAAACGTCACCCAATTGGTTGCGGGCATGATCCATAATTTTTTGGCCGAAGCTTTTACGTTGAGAGACCAGCTTCTCGTATCCCGGGACATCACGCAGATCGGATGTGTTGGGATAAGCATGGATAATGATTATTTTGGCATGGTAACATTCTGCCAGTCCCTTTGCGTATTTCAACGCCAGCAAAC
>JBAPSB010000381.1:0-4382 GCA_049281435.1 Desulfobacterales bacterium | reverse complement strand
AGAGACACGTTATCTCAGTTCTTCTGCAGTTCGAGCCGTTGCCCGCACCTGCGGCAAAAAACGGATAGGGAAGTCATCTTTTTTTCCGATCAGAAACCGGCAGTCAACGGCCGGCAGCACTGTATATTCAAAATATTGAAAAATGAAACTCGCAACCCGTCACCCCCGGTGGGCATCTCCATCCGAATGAATCGAAGGTATTCTTGCACTGTCTCAACTGACACAACCGATTTTCATGCCCTGCGGCGGTCCAAAGGGCCACGACCGTTTAGCACAAAAACGGCTGTTCATAAAAGCCCTTTTTAGGCCACAGGACAAAGTGGCGGATTGTTTGGGAAGTCGTTTTTCGTTGTGACACGGTGCGAAATCAGATAGATTTAATTTCTTGAAATCGTTTGCAATCATGTGGCGCGTGGCTCCGGTCATGATCGCAGGGAAAGGCGGCGAATAGATGAAAGAGGCGGTTATCGTTGAAAAATTTTTGGTGGGCGGCGTCGCCGCCGGCTTGAAAAAAAACGGTAGAAAAGACCTGGGGCTGATTTTTTCGACGGTGCCCGCGGCCGTGGCCGGCGTTTTCACGCGCAATCGGGTTCAGGCCGCACCGGTGGTTCTGGACCGCGAGAGAATTCAGAGCGGCACAAGCCGGGCCATTGTCGTCAACAGCGGCAACGCCAATTGCTGTACCGGCGCCGCGGGGATGCAGACCGCGCTGGCGATGACGCAAGCTGTGGCCCAAGGTCTCGATCTGCCCGCCGAACAGGTGCTGGTCGCCTCCACGGGGGTCATCGGGGAGCCGCTTCCGCTGCAAAAAGTCAACGCCGCTGTTCCGGCTCTCCTGGATGCCCTGAAACCAGAGGGGCTCCTGGAACTGGCCGAGTCGATCATGACCACCGATACACTCCCCAAAGTGGTGACGCTCAAAAGCCGGCTCGGCCCCAAAGACTTTCACCTTGCAGCGGTTGCCAAGGGCGCCGGGATGATCCGGCCCGACATGGCCACCATGCTCTGTTTTGTCATCAGCGATATCGCGCTGCCGGCCGCGGTCATGCAGACGATGCTGCAGACCGCCGTCGATAAGTCTTTCAATCGCATCACCGTCGACGGTGACATGAGCACCAACGACACGGTGCTCTTCATGGCCAATGGCGCTTCCGGGGCGACGGCCGCTACGAGTGCGGCGCGGCAGGCGGTGCAGGGAATCCTCGACGATGCCCTGCTGCAGTTGGCCCGGCTGTGCGTCAAGGACGGCGAAGGGGCCACCAAACTGGTCGAGATCCGGGTGAACGGGGCGGCCGATGACACGCAGGCGCGCCGGGTGGCCGACACCGTCGCCAATTCGAGTCTGGTGAAAACCGCTCTTTTCGGGCAGGATGCCAATTGGGGCCGCATACTGGCGGCGGTCGGCCGGGCGGGTGTCCCCGTCGACCCGGAGCGGGTGGACATCTCTTTTGACACCGTGATGATGGTTCAAAACGGACTCGGCCGGGGCAAATCGGTCGAAGCCGAGGCAACGGCCGTCTTGAAAAAACCGGAGTTCGCGATAACCATCGACTTGAAAATGGCCGCTGGAAAGGCCTCGGTTCTGACCTGCGACCTCTCGATCGACTATGTCAAAATAAACGCCGACTACCGGAGCTGATCCGTTTTCACCGCCCGTTGCCGGCGGTTAAAACGCCCCTCTGAGGTGTCCATGATGGCTCCCATGCGCTTGCAGAAATATCTTTCAGCCGCCGGCTTCTGTTCCCGGCGCCGGGGAGAAGACCTGATCCGCCAGGGCCGTGTGAGCGTCAACGGCGAAACCGTTGGTCAGCTGGGCACCCGAATCGACCCGGTCGCGGACCGGGTCGCCGTGGACGGCAGTCCGATTTTGTGGCGGCCGGAAGCGATTTATATCGCCCTGAACAAGCCGGAAGGTTATGTGACCAGTTGTGACCACCCCGGGGAGAAAACCGTTGTCGATCTGGTGGCCGTCACCCAGCGCGTGTACCCGGTGGGCCGGTTGGACAAGGATTCCAGCGGCCTGATACTGCTCACCAATGACGGCCGCCTCCACCACCGGCTGAGCCATCCGTCCTTCGATCATGAAAAAGAGTACGAGGTGGGCGTTGCCAGGCCGATTCCGGCCCATGCGCTTCACAAACTGGCGGCCGGGCTGCCGCTGCTGGGAAGGCGCACCCGGCCGGCAACGGTGCAAAAGCTGTCCGACCGGCGCTTCAGGATCACCCTCAAGGAAGGCCGCAACCGGCAGATCCGGCGGATGGTCGGAAAAGTGGGCCACCGGGTCGTAACGCTGAAACGAATCCGGATGGCCTGCGTCCGCCTGGGCGGGCTGGAAAAGGGCCGCTGGCGTTACCTCAGCGAAAGTGAAATCAAGGGGCTCAAGGAGCTGACCAGAGAAAATGGACTTCCCGCCGGTGTGCAGGAGGCCGCGTCGGCCGCCGGTCCAGGCCGCAAGACATAAAAAAAGGGCCAGTGCGCCATCGCCCTGCCCCCCTCTGTTTCTGCCGGCCGGTTAATGCCCGGCTCTATTCGATGTAAAGTTGTTGACCCGGAAAAATTGTGCTGGTGCTCGAGAGCTGATTGATGTCGAGCAGGCGGTTCAGGTTCATTTTGTGCTGCGCGGCGATGGCGCCAGTACTGTCTCCCGACCGCACGCTGTAAACACGGAAGCTGCCGGAGGAAGATGTCGCGCTGCGGCCGCGGTCATGGCCGGGAAGATTGAGGACTTGGCCGGTATAGAGCGTGGTGGAACTCAAGTTGTTTATTTCCTGAATTTTTCCGATGGTCGTCCCGTGGTATTGGGCGATCTTCCAGAGGTTGTCGCCGCGGACCACCTTGTGGGTCGCCGCCGTCGATGTTCTGACATCTGGTGCGCGCGCCTGGATTTTGGCACCGGATGTGGGAATCTTCAGCAGACGTCCGGCGACGATGTAATTCGAGCGCCGCATGTTGTTGGCCCGCATGATGCTGTTGACGTTGACGTGGTATTTGCGGGCGATGGTCGACAGGGTTTCGCCGTGCCGGACGCGGTGGTAGACGACGGCCCGGGTCGGCGGCTTGGATTCGGGGATGCTGTCCAGTTTTGCCGTCAGCTCCCCGGCGGTGCCGGCCGGCACCTTGAGGAGGTATTTGTCGGGCGGTGCGATTTTGTATCGCAGCTCGGGGTTCAAGGCCGACATCTCGTCTTCCGTTACGCCGATGCTGAGGGCGACGTGCTTCAGATGAACTTGGCGGGTGATTTCGATCGCCTCGTAGTCACTGGGCGCATCGGGGGTTATGTCGCTCATGCCGTAGCGGTCCCGGTTTTCGATGATGTAAAGGGTTGCCAGGAATCGCGGCACATACCGGGCCGTTTCATAGGGCAGGCGTTCGTACAGGTCCCAGAAGTTGTCGAGATAGTTGACGTTCTGCTCTCTGATCACGCGCAGCACCCGGCCTTCGCCGCAGTTGTAGGCGGCCAGCACGGTCGTCCAGTCACCGAAGATCTGGTGCAGCTCCTTGAGGTAGGCGATCGCTCCGGCGGTCGCCTTATCGGGGTCCAGGCGCTCATCGACGTATTTATCCCGGCTGAGCCCGAACTTGTAACCGGTCGAGGGAATGAACTGCCACAGGCCCAGGGCCCGGGCCTTGGACAGGGCATTGACCTTGTAGCCGCTTTCGATCAAGGGCAGCCAGGAGAGTTCGGCCGGCAGGCCGGCCTCGTGCAGGGAGGCGAGGATCATCGGGCGATAGCGGCCGGAACGCTTGTAGGATTCGATGAAGAAATTGCGTTCCGAGCCGGTCGTAAACCGATCGATTTCGGCCTGGACGTGGCTGTTGATCACCACCGGTATTTCATTGTGATTTCCATTGACCACGATGTTGCGGGACGCATAGATTTCCAGAATCCGCTTGGATATCAGGAACCGCAGATCTTCCTTCTGTTGGATGAGCTTGGGCTGGTCGGAGGTGTCGACATCGAGGATCATCGCGTAGGCCTGGTCCAGCGCTTCCAGGGCGTTGTCGAGTTCGCCCTTTTGCCAGAACTGCTGCGAAACCTCACAATAGGAAAGGGCTTCGTCCAGTATTTTTTGCACCGCTTTTTCGGCGGCCGTCAATTCCGGGGCATCCGGAGTTTCTGCCTCTTCGATGGTCGTGTCCTTGTCGGTCGATTCCTCGAGGGTCGCAACGCCGCTCTCGCCGGCGCCGTTCTTCGAAAGGCTCGGCGCCCGACGGCCGGATTTTGCGGACAGGCCGGGGTTTTCGGCGGCCGTTTCGTCGCCAGCTGGCTTCAGGACGGTGTCAGACGCCGCAGGGGCGGCGGAACGCGCCTTGGTACCAGACGTTGCACAACCAATCAACATAAGAGAAAAAAAAGCGACGGCAGCGACGAGGTACAACGG
>JBAPSB010000380.1:0-10647 GCA_049281435.1 Desulfobacterales bacterium | reverse complement strand
GAGGAATACCTTCGCAACGTCATTCGTTTCCGCAAGACTAAGAATGGACTGTCGGGGATGAAGGCCAGCTGGTTTCAGTTCATGGGCTTTACAGAAACCATGGCGGACTGCTCCTATCTTTCCGGCTTCAAGTATATCTATCTAACACGGCGCGATTTGGCGGCCCAGGCGATCTCGCTTTACAAGGCGACCGAGACATCGGTATTTCACACCAATATAAAACACAGTGAAGAAGCGATCACAAGGCTGCAGTCACTCGAATATGATTATGAGAAAATCAAGGAATGGTACGTTCATATAGATCGGCAGGAAAAAGGGTGGCAGGCCTATTTTTACAAAAACAGCATTTTTCCCCTTTGCCTGAATTATGAAGATATCGACGATGACCTTTTCGGAGTGCTGAAACGCATTGCCACATTTGTCGGTGTTGACCCGAATAACGTGAAAATTCCCGCCGAGGCTTCCGTGTTCGAGAAAATCCGTGATAAGCGCAATATCGAATGGGCCCATCGCTTTTCGCTCGAGTATGACGAACCACTTAATCCACCAAGTTTCTAATTTGGGGTTGAACGGAATCCTTTTCTCCTTCCGCTCTTGACGGTGAAGGGCAGGGGTGAGGGCGAATAATATTCAGTCGTTTACATCTCCCTCCCCCAGCCCCTTCCGCAAGGAGAGGGGAGTTTTCAGTCAGGCATAAAATTATGAAAATAGATTGCTTGACCTGTTCCATTCCTCCCTCCACCTTGACGGGGGACCATAGTGTTACGAGCGTCACTTAAAAGTCTATTCGATCTTTTTTCCGGCGGCGGGCTTTTCCTGCCGGCAGGCAGGAGCAGCGGTCGGCCGCCGCGCGAAGCCGTCGTGCTGGCGCCGGGGAAAATACCGACGACCGACATTTATCTGCGGGGCCGGTTGGCGGCGCGGTTCGGCGATGCGGTGCGGTATGTGGATGTCCTGAAAACGTCCCCGAAGGAGCTGACACTGGGTGAGGATGTGCTGGTCGTGGTGGTGCGGCACGCCCCATCGCGCTGGCTGCGCTGGCTGGAAGGGCAAAAATCGAGGCTGGCCGGGGTGGTTTATCTGATGGACGACGATATCCCCGCCGCTGCCCGCACTCGTGAACTTCCCTTCCGGTATGCACTCAAGACGGGGTGGCGCTATGCGCTTGCCCGCCGGCACCTGGGCCGGCTGTGCAGCGAGGTGTGGGTATCTACGCCGGAGCTGGCGAAACGCTACGCGCGGTCGTCGCCTAAACTCTGCGAGCCGGCGTATGTGGGGCAGGAGACGGCCGGTCAGCCGTCGTCGGTCTATTTCTACCACGGCACCTGGGCCCACCGCCGCGAGATCGAGTGGCTGGTGCCCGTTGTGAGAAAGGTCCAGGAAGCGGTGCCCGGCGCCTGGTTCGAGATCATGGGGACCGATCGGGTCCGGCGGCTGTACCGGGGCATTCCCCGCGTGCGGGTCGTGCATCCCATGCCCTGGAAGGATTATCTCGACCTTGCCGGCACGGTCCGCTACCAGGTGGGGTTGGCGCCGTGCTTCGACACGGAATTCAACCGCGCCCGGTCGCACTGCAAGATGTTCGACATCACGCGCCTGGGCGCGGCGGGCATTTACGCCAACGTCACGCCCTACGCGGAAAAGGTTGTCCACGGTGAAACGGGATTGCTGTGCGACACTGTGCCGAAGAAGTGGGTGGCGGCGCTGATACTGCTGCTGACAGACGCGGAGTTGAGATCCTCGCTCTACATGAAGGCCCGCAGCTGGTGCCAGGATGATAGGGGTTCGGGTCTTCCGATATAGCTGGTGTCCATCCCCAAATGGTCTTTTTTTCGCATGCTTTTTGCTGCCAAAAACGTCGATATTGCTATCGAGTCCAGCCTAATTTAAGTTAATTTCTTCATTATTGGGTTTGATCATCTATTCCGGCTGTCTTCCAACCCGCAACGGATTCCAGTTGCGCCAGCACTGCATCGAATTGGTGCCGGAGGTTATAAGGCTTGGGGTCGGGCCGTCATAGCTGTTTGATATCTAAAGAAAACTCTCCCACAGGTAGGTGTTTTCAAGGCCTATATCGTTCTTTTGAAGGCTGGAATCTGCGATATAGGAATTTTGGTTTTCCCTGAGTTCGTAGCCGTCCGGCACTTTACGAACCCGCCGCCCGCCGGCGCTTGCGCCGAGACCTGCTTTTATTAAACTGACAAACTTCTTCCCGCCGACGGCAATGCTTCGCGTCCACTTGTTGTCATAATTGTTTTTCCCGCTTGCCAGGGATGCCTCCACCCATTTTCGATGAGATTGGCGGAACGAATCATAGTCATGGCAGCCGGATAGCGCCGCTAATTTTTCATAATCGATGAGCACGCATTTACGGCGCGGCGACTGGATCTCGCGATACCCTCCGAAAATCCATTCGGAGGGATGCGTCAGCACCCCGGCGCGCACCATATTCAGGTCGATATAGACCAGACACCTCAGAAGGTGCTCCCCCGTTTCGATGGCGGTGGCGTGGTAGCGGTCTTCCCAGAATGCCCCTTTACGGCCTTTGCGGTCGTTGTACTCCTGTGCCGTGCGGCCTGCCACCAGCTGCAGTGATCTCGGGATCGTTTCTCTTTGGCTGTCGTCCACGACAAGCAGGTGGATGTGATTTGACGTCACCGCATAGTTCAGAATTTTCAGTCCATAGCGTTTCTTTGCCTCAAAAAGCCACTGCAGCCATCGCCGCCTGTCCTTGGCGAACTTGAGCAAAAATTCTCTTTTGTGGCATCTGTGCGTGATATGCCAAACTTTTCCGGCGATGTAATGTCTTTTGGCTCTGGCCACAGTTAATTTCCCCTCATAAATCTTATAATCCGCATTTTGATGCCAAAAACGTCGATATTACCATCAAAACCAGCCTGTTTTGAAAGATAATTTCTTTCATATAAGATAGTTAGCATGGCCCGACCCCCAATCCCATGACTCTACAATCTTTACACAGGTTCGCATATATGCTAACAAGGCTTATGCGAAAAATCAAATTTTATAGGCTGGAAACGGGCAAATCCCCTGTCGAGGCGTTTTTTGATTCGCTGACAAGCAAACAATTTGAAAAAATTTCCTTTGTACTTGATCTGATAGAGCAAATCGATAACGTGCCACACAAACATTTCAAAAAGCTGAAAGGCACTGATGATATCTGGGAAATATGGGTTCGGCAGGGTAATGATATTTTTCGGATTCTGAGTTTTTTTGACGAAAAGAATCTTGTGGTCCTGAGTCATGCCTTCACCAAGAAATCACAAAAGATTCCTCAAAAAGACATCGCTGTAGCAGAAAAACGAAAACGAAGTTATTTCAAAGGAAAGGATTTAAAATGAGCGACTTTCAAGACTATAAGGCAAAACGAATGAAACAGGACCCTGAATTTTGGTCTGGATACGATGAACGGCTCGATACTTTTAAACTGGGCATCCTCTTGAAACAGGCTCGCTTGAATGCGGGTCTTACCCAGGAGCAAATCGCCAAGCGCCTCAATACTACTAAATCGGTCGTGTCACGTATGGAAAATCATGCAACCGACATTCGCTTATCGACACTCGAAAAATTTGCCATAGCAGTCGGACGAAAAATCCATGTTGCTTTAAGGTAACCCACCAGTCATTGCTTTGTTTTTGATGCCAAAAACGTCGATATTACCATCAAAACCAGCCTGTTTTTAAAGATAATCTCTTTTATATAAGATAGTTAGCATGGCCCGACCCCCATTCAAAAAAGAAAAACGGGGGTCATGACCACTTTGCAGACGCAAAAATGATCCTGACCACCCGTTTTCAAGTGCGCGATAGCGGGAGAAGGGGGGTTAGCTTTTTTTCTTTGCGGTGGCTTTCTTGGGCGCCGCGGCCTTTTTGATGGCCGGTTTTTTAGCGGCCGCCTTTTTTACCGCCGGTTTCTTGGCGGCGGGCTTCTTTACGGCGGCTGTCTTCTTGGGAGCGGCGGCCTTTTTGGCGGCAACGGCCTTTTTCGGTGCGGCGGGTTTTTTAGCGGTGGTTTTTTTCACGGCAGTGGCCTTTTTCGCCGCTGGTTTCTTGGCCGAGGCAGTTTTCTTGGTAGCTGTGGTCTTTTTTGCTGTTGCCATCACGTCCTCCCTTGAGTGGTTTTTGGGTGTGTACACTGCCTTGATTTTGGGGTAAAATAATGCTTCGTGACTGACTGCCTATTTTGTGATAGGTTATTTTATACTATACAATATGTTGTATGGTCAACCTGTTTTTAATCGAAAATCAATTTTTGTTCAATTTTTGTTCTGATTTCGAATCCTTATGGCGCATAATCCCAACCGTCAAGAAAAAATTATATAATAATAACAGAAAATTATCAAGATAAATCCGGCGGGTTACCTCATAGCCGGTTTGAGCGCCCAATAATCGGGTCATCGTGCACGGCATCATCGGTCAGGCCGACGGAAGGAAAAGCAGCCTTCCGGGACCCTTTGCGGTCCACCTTGACCAATCTGCCGCAACGATAAGGACGGCAGGATTAAACCGGATCTTCAAGATTCCGGCTTCTCCCGACGGGCGTCCGACAAAAAACTTATTGAAACAGGAAAGTCAGGCGATGAATGATCTTACCGCGATGGAAGCAAGGGTCCTTGGCAGCCTGATCGAAAAGGAGCTGGCGACGCCGGAATACTACCCGCTGTCCCTCAACGCCCTGGTCAATGCCTGCAACCAGAAATCCAACCGCGAACCGGTGGTGTCCTACGACGAGCAAACCGTAGGGGATGTGGTCGACGGGCTGGTTCAAAAAGAACTGGTTTTTAAAAGCGGCGTCGGCCGGGTGCCGAAGTACGAGGAGCTGTTTACCCGCAAGCACAATTTCGTGACGCGTGAATCCGCGGTTCTGTGCATCCTTTTACTGAGAGGTCCCCAGACGATCGGCGAAATACGGGGACGTACGGCACGGCTGTGCACGTTCGAGAGCCTGGAGGAGGTGCAGGAAACCCTGAACCGGCTCGCCGAGTGGCAGATGGTCCGACAGCTCGCCCGGCAGCCGGGGCAGAAGGAATCCCGCTTCGTCCACCTTCTAAGCGCCCAGCCCGAAGCGGAGAAAGATGAACCGGGTTCATCGGGCGGGAAGGTCCCCAACCCGGAAACCGGTCGCGACCGCAAGATCGAGCAGGAGATCGAGGCGCTCAGGGACGAGCTGGAAAATCTGAAACGGGAATTTAGGGAGTTCAAAGGGCGGTTCGATTAGATGTTCAAATTCATCCACACCGCCGACATCCACCTGGACAGCCCGTTGTACAAGCTCGATCGCTACGAGGGCGCGCCGGTCGAGGAGTTTCGCCAGGCGACCCGGCGCGCGTTCGAAAACCTCGTCCAGCTGGCCATATCCGAAAAAGTCGCCTTCGTCCTGATCGCCGGAGATCTCTTCGACGGCGACTGGAAGGACTACAACACCGGGCTTTACTTCGTGGCGCAGATGGCCCGGCTGCGCGAGGCGGGAATTCAGGTCTTCATCGTCTCCGGCAATCACGATGCCGCCAACAAGATCAGCAGAACCCTGCGCCTGCCGGACAACGTCACAACCTTTCCCGCGGAAACCCCCGCCACCTTTCGGATGACTGAAATCAACGTCGCGGTGCACGGGCAGAGTTTTGCCGCGCCGGCCGTTACCAGGGACCTGGCGGCCGGCTATCCGCAGCCGGACAGCGGCATGTTCAACATCGGATTGCTGCACTCGTGCCTCACCGGCCGCGAGGGCCACGAGCCGTATGCGCCCTGCTCGCCCGAGAAATTGAAAAACATGGGCTATGACTACTGGGCCCTCGGGCACGTTCACCAGCGGGAGATGGTGCTGGATACGCCGCCGATCGTGTTTGCGGGCAATCCGCAGGGCCGCCACGTGCGCGAGACGGGTCCCAAGGGCTGCCTGCTGGTGAGCGTGGACGACGACCGCCGGGTGGACATCGCCTTCCGGCCGACGGACGTGGTCCGCTGGGTGACCACGACGCTGGAGGCGGGCGCTGCCGAAAGCGGCTACGATATCGTGGATGGGTTCGTCCGGCGCCTGGCGGAGCTGACGGAGGAAAACGAGGGGCTGCCGCTGGCGGTCCGGGTTCACATCGAGGGCCAGACCCCGGCCGCCAACGAGGTCCTGGGCGCCCCGGAACGCTGGGCGAACGAGGTCCGCTCGGCCGCGATTGAAACCGGCGGCGGAAGAATCTGGGTGGAGAAAGTCACCTTCAGGCTCGCGATGCCACCTGCGAAAAATCGCCTCGAGCACACCGACGGCGCTATCGACGAGCTGTTGACCCTGTTCGACGAACTGGCGGCCGATCCCGATGCGCGCCTGCAGCTGGTGGACGAGTTGGCGGAGATCGAAAAAAAATTGCCGCGTGAACTCAAGGAAGGGGACGACGGGGTGCGGTTCGACGATCCCGGCTGGCTGGGCGAAGTGCTGAACCAGGTGCGGCCGATGCTCATCCGGCGCATGCTCCGGAAGGGGGCCGCCGAATGAGAATCGATGCGCTGCGGTTGATCGCCTACGGGCCGTTTACCGACATCGCCCTGGACCTGAGCGCCGGCCGCGAAGGCTTTCATCTGGTCTACGGCCGTAACGAGGCCGGCAAAAGTTCGGCGCTGCGGGCCTTAAGGCACATGCTCTACGGCATTCCCGAGCGCTCGACGGACAACTTCGCCCACCCCTATGCCAAAATGCGCATCGGCATGACCTTCCGGAACCGCGCGGGCGACACCTGTGACATCATCCGGCGCAAGGGGCGCGGCCACACCCTGCGCGCCGCGGATGACACGGCCGTGGTGGAGGAAGCCGAACTGCAAAGACTGTTGAACGGGGTCGATGCGGACCTCTTCGCCACGATGTTCGGTCTGGGCTACGAGGACCTGGTGCGGGGCGGCCGCGACATCATCGCCGGCGGCGGTGATTCGGGCCAACTGGTCTTTGCCGCCGGATCGGGGATCGTGAACCTCAGGGAGATCCAGAACGAACTCCAGTTGCAGGCCGATGCGCTGTTTCGACCCTCCGGGCAGAAACCGAAAATAAACGATGCGCTGAGCCGGCTGAGCCGCAACCGCCGCGACCTGCGGGAGGCCCAGCTGCCGGGGCAGGAGTGGGTCCGGCACGACGCGGCCCTGCAGGCGGCCGCCGACAAGAAAAAGGGGGTCGAAAAAGAGCTGGCCGCCTGCCAGAAGGATCTGAACCGGCTGCAGCGCATCCGGGAAGCCCTGCCGCTGATAGCCGAACGCCGGGAGCTGAGCGGCGATCTGGCCGACTACGCCGATGCCGTCCTCCTGCCGCAGGATTTTACGGAGAAACGGCAGGAGCTGCTGTTAAAGATCCGCCTGGCCGAAGCCGGCCGCGACCGCGCCGAAAAAAACAGGGCCCTGCACCAGCAGGCGATTGCGGAACTGGGCATCGCCACGGATCTTCTGGAGAGTGCCGAGCCGGTCGAGGAGATTTACCGCGAACTCGGCAGCCAGCGCAAGGCGGCCCGGGACCGGCTGAGCCTGGAAACGCGCCGCCGCACCCTGCTCGGCGAGGCCCGGGAGCTGCTGCGCAGCCTGCGGGACGATCTCACGCTGGAACAGGCCGAACCGCTGCGGATCAAGAGAAACGAGGCGGTGAAGATCCAGGAACTCGGCGCCCGCTACGAAAGAATCGTTGCCCGCAGCGAGGACGCACACGCCAAACTGCCGGCCCTGGCACTCGAGATCGCCGCCATCGAAAAAGACCTCGCGGACGGCGGCGCCCCGCCGGCGGTCGATGAGCTGCGGGCGGCGCTGGCCGCAGCCGTCGAATTCGGCCCGCTCGAAAAACACAACCGGGACGAGCAGGTCGATCTCGACGCCGCGCGGCACACCATCGCCCTCGAGCAGTCCGGGCTGGGGCTGGCGCAGCATGGGCTCGATGACCTGGAGGCCCTGGCGGCGCCAGCGGCGGAGACGATTCAAACCTTCGAAGATCGGTTCGGGGCCCTCGCACGGCGCGTCGATTCCATAAGGGGAGACATCGGAAAAACACACCAGCGCCTTCAGGATGAAAAGCGGCTGATCGAGGCCCAGCGTCTGGAACGCGAAGTGCCGACGGAGGAAGACCTTTGGGCGGTGCGGGCCAAGCGCGATCGCGGCTGGCGCCTGCTTCTGGAACAGCTGAACGGCACCCCGGTTTCGGGCGACGAGCGGCAGGCCTACCTTGCGGCGACGCCGGCGGCTACGAGCGTTGGTGCGGCCTTCGCGGCGGACCTGCTCCAGGCGGATGCCGTAGCGGATCGACTGCGGCGCGAGGCCGACCGGGTCGCCACCAAGGCCCGGCTGCTGGCCGATCAGGCTGCCGACACGAACCAGCTGGCGCAGTTGGAAAACGAGCTGGCCGCGGCCGAAAAAGAAGAAAGCGACCTTGCGGCCGACTGGGCGAGCGCGTGGCGGCCGCTTGACTTCACGCCGCGAACCGCCCGGGAAATGGGGCAATGGGCGCGGCAATTTCGCCTGTTGGCCGAAAAGGTGAAAGAGGTGCGGACGCGCCGGGCGCGGGCCGACGCCTTGAAAGCCGATATCGACGCGCAGCGCGACAAACTGGTGCGGCGCCTGCGGGAGTGTGCCGGCTTAGAGATGGCAGAGGACGAACCGCTCGGCGGTCTGATCCACCGGGCCCAAAAAGCGGTCAAGGACGCCGACGATCTGTTTCTCAGGCGCGACCGGCTGCTGCGGGACAAGGCCGGGCGGGAAAGAGAACTGGAAGCGGCCCGGGCGCGCCTGGAACTGAATAAAGAAGAGCAGCGGCAGTGGCAGCGGCAATGGGAAGACGCCGTGCGACCGATCGGCCTTGCGGGCCAAGCCCTGCCGGCCGAGGCCCTGGCCGTCATGGAGGATCTCAAAAGCCTCTTCGACAAGCTCAAGGAGGCCGGGATACTCCAAAAGCGCATCGATGGGATCGATCGTGACTCCGCTGCGTTTTCAGACCAGGTCGAGCGGCTGGCGGCAGCGCTGGCGCCGGATTTGGCCGGCCGGCCGCCGGAGGAAACTGCGCTCGAGCTGCACGCCCGGCTCAACCGCGCGCGCGAGAACCGCTCGAAGCGCGAGACCCTCGAAAAACAGCTGGCACGGGAGCGGGAGCGGCTCGATCAGGCGCGCGAGGACATCCTGCAGATTGGCAGCCGGCTGGAGACCATGTGCGCGCAGGCCGGCTGCGAAAGAGCCGAAGAACTCGCCGAGGCCGAGCGGCGCTCGACCCGCCGCCGGCAGATCGAATCCGACCTCAAGAGCATCGATGCCCGGCTGCACAAGCTGTCCGCCGGCGCCACGGTCGAGGACTTTATTGCCGAGGCCCTCACGGTCGACCCCGACGGCATCGCCGGCGAGATCGACCGCCTGGCGGCGATCATCGAAGAGCGCGCGAGCGCCCGATCCGACCTCGATCAGACCATCGGCCGCGAGCGGGCCGAATTGAGCCGCATGGACGGCAGCGCCAAGGCGGCCGAGCTGGCCGAGGAGTTCCAGGTCATCCTGGGCGGCCTCGACACCGACGTCACGCACTTCGCGCGCCTCAAGATCGCCGCCCGGGTGCTGAACCTGGCCATCGAGCGCTACCGCGACAAAAGCCAGGGTCCGATTCTGTTGCGGGCCTCGGCCCTGTTCGGCCGGATCACGGGCGGCGCCTTCGCCGGCATCCGGGCCGAGTTCGCCGCCGACGGGCGTCCGGTGATCGTCGGGGTGCGGCCCGGGGCCGGGGAGATCGTCACCGTGGAGGGCATGAGCGACGGGACCGCGGACCAGCTCTACCTGGCGCTCAGGCTGGCGGGGCTGGAAGCCTACCTGCAGGCCAACGAACCGCTGCCCTTTATCGTCGACGACATTCTGATCATGTTCGACGACGAGCGCGCCGCCGCCACATTGCAGATCCTGGCGGAACTCTCGCGCCGCACCCAGGTGGTTTTCTTCACCCACCACCGCCATCTCGTGGAACTGGCCACAAAGCACATCGACGGCGCGGAGCTGATCCTGCACACGCTCGCGCACTGAGGACGCGGGTTAATGGAAATGTGTTCACCGCCCGCTCGCAGTCACGCGCTCGAGTCGTAAAGGTCGCAGAGAAACGATTATTTTTTTGCTATTGGTCGGATGCTCGATGTTGGCTCAATCTTTTCACGTCGGGAGATGTTATGAATCGTACCCCCATCAAGGGGCTTGTCCTCCTCGGCCTCTGGCTTCTTTTCTGCGGCCTGGCCGCCGCCGACTTCGAATCGGAAGTCATCGAGCTGGTCAACATCGAGCGGGGCGCCCGCAACCTGCACGCGCTCAGTTACAGCGAAGAGCTGACGGTCGCGGCCCGGCTGCACTCGCAGGACATGGCCGCCCGGAATTACTTCAGTCACACCAGCCTGGACGGGCGGCTGTTCAGCGAGCGCATCACCGCTGCCGGTTATGAGTACCAGCGCTGTGGAGAGAACATCGCGGCCGGTTACGCGACGCCCGCGGCCGTCGTCGACGGCTGGATGAACAGCGACGGCCACCGCGCGAATATTTTGAACCCGGACTACTGCGACATCGGTGTCGGCTACGCCGCCGTGGACGGCAGTGACTTCTATCACTACTGGACCCAGGATTTCGGCCGACGCGCCGGCGTGACGGAATGCCCCGAACCGGT
>JBAPSB010000379.1:0-3819 GCA_049281435.1 Desulfobacterales bacterium | reverse complement strand
CGGACGATGCGCTGCAGGTTCAAATTGCCTTCCTGGTCGACAGCGACATTGACGTCACCTCCGTTGAGGGATAATTTTCCGATTTCCAGTTTTCGAGTGGTCAGATCGAACCGGGTTGCGCTCACTGCAAGCTTCTTGGAAGTGAAAAACGGGGCCTCGGCACCGGTAAGCCTGAGTGATAGCCCGGCAAGGCGGGTAGCGACACCGTCAAGCGTCAGTTTTGGAGACGGACCGCTGAGATCGAGTTCATAGTTGGTGTCGAGGTGGAGTGTGCCGGTCGGGGAGTCTATGGCGACACTGTCCCTTATAAATTCCCACAGGGTGGCCACCTTGATGTTGTCCAGGGTGAGATTGCCGGTCGACCGGAACGGATGCAAGGATATCCCCCCGGCCCAGTTGATCGATTCACCGTCCGGCGTCGTCGCCACCAGCATATATGGCCCCTTCCGGTCGGGAAGGGTGGAAATGTCCGTCAACCGGATGTCGAGGGACCGAAACGTCAGGGTTGCCGGCGACGATTGCCGCCGGTCGATGATGTCGATGGCACCGCTTGAAATCGCGATGTTTTCAAGCAGCAGTCGCGGTGGCCCCGAATCGGATTCTTCGGTTTGATCCGGTCCCTTCGTAGTCAGCTTGGCAAGATTGAGAGCGCCGTCGGTTCCGATGACGAGATTGACCAGGGGTTCGTCCAGAGTGATTTGGCGAAAAGTCCAGGCCCATCGAAACAGGCTGCTCAATTCAAAGTCGACCAGCAGGCGCTTGAAACCCCCGATCGGTGTTCCATCCGTTTCGATGAGCTCGAAATCATTGGCCTCGAGCGTGAACAGAAACGGGTTGAAATGAACCTTGCCGATATGGGCGTCACGCTGCAGCAGGTCCTGCGAGATTAGGGGTACATAATGTCTCACGAGATAGGGGGCGAGTAAAAAGCCGCCAAGCGTATAGAGGATCAGAACGCCAACGGTGATGATAAACGCCTTGCCGAAGAATATACGCCGCAATTTAGCTGTCAATCCTGGTTTTGTCGTCATCCGGCAATCCCTGTCTTTAAGTGGTTTCGATCGGTGGTGCCCTTTCGTCTCACCTCAGTCCGACTCAGTATCTCTCCTGGTGGCGGGGTCGACCTTCAGTGCGGCGCACTGTTTACCTTCGCGCCACCGGCACTCAGTACCACTGCCATGAGAGTTACCATCGCTTTGGCGACCAGTCTCTCCTCCCCGTCGGGCACAGAAAACACCTCCGATTCCGAAACCATGATTTTTTTGCCCGCATGCACCACCCGCGACCGGCACAAGAGGGAGTCTCCCAGGGCCGGCTTGAAATAGTTGATCTTGAACTCGATGGTCAGGATGCGCTCCCTTTCAGAGACCAGTGTGAAGGCCGCATAACCGGCCGTGTGGTCTGCCATGGTGGCCATGACACCGGCATGAACGAAGCCGTCCTGCTGGCGGTGCATATCACCGACGGCCAGTCGTGTTTCGAATACACCACGGTTTACCCGTTCGACTTCGAACCCGCAAAATGCCGGAAACCCTTGGAGATAATCTTTTTTCAGAAACGCAAACCATTCGTTCGCCATACATCATCCCTCTCTAAAGACACCCGGCAGATGATTCATTTATCCGTGCCGTCTGAATCGGTCCGTCCGCGGCGACCCTTAGACTGAACGTTCCATCATTTATGCATGTGCCCAAGAATCATTAATAACTCCAACCGGTCCCGTCAATAACCAATGCTTAACACTCATGACCCTGGGCCGCCACAGTGCATGAAAATGACGCGCCCGGAGACCGGATGAGCGGTTGAGAACAGCGGCTGACTATCTGAGCCGTCTTAGACCGGGCCCAAAGCTGATACCATATGAAAGGCACAACCTTGGTGACAACCCCGAACCCCTTGTTTGAGGACGGTCCTGGTCAGGGCTTAGACCCCGTAGGCGGCGAGTTTCAGCCGTCTTTCGCAACCGTTCATCCGGGCGGAGGCGCCTACCTTTTTCCGAATTACATTCTATTTTCGAACTAAAAGGGAACAGCGGTCTTTTTAGAGGCCTTCCGGGAACCGTCTCGAAAAATCGGTGGCAAATGGGCCGGCTGTGTGACAATTGCTGAACGGGAAGCTGTTAAACGGATCTGCGGTCTGCTGGAGTGGGGCAATGTCGGCTGGAATAAATCGGCCATCAAAGGAAATATTTTAAATCCATGAATCCTTTTCATCGAAGCGAGCAGGACCAGTTCCGCGAGACGAAGGGCTGGCGAAAAAATTAGTTGGTGATTTTGGTCATTGAGGCACCCGGCCGGAGGGGCGTAAAATCGCAGTAATATCCGGACATTCCGAAATTTTGCACCGTCAGCCGGACGGGATGCATCGGCGTCCAAAATGGTAAGTTATTTTTGAGTGGGCCCTAAGGTGCGGCGAAAATCCGGGGCGCACGCCAAGCGCCCCAGTGATGTCCTCCGTCGAAGTCCGGTTTTTTTAGACGGATTAGTGATCATATTGACTGGCGTACTTTGCGTCGTTGTAAAGGCTGTCGCCGTAAAGGTCTCTGCCGTAAGCGCGAATGATGTTCTGCCCCTCCTCTGAAGCCACGAACGCGATGAATTTCGCGGCCGAGGGCTGCGCGGTCGTGGCGCCCGGCGGTTGGCAGAGGCCGTGATAGGTGTTGATCAGCATCGGATCGCCCCGGAAGAGGATCTTGAGGTTGGGCAAGTCTTTTTTAGCGGCCACCCAGGTGCTGCTGTCGGTCATGAAATACCCTTTTTCGGCATCGGCCCTTTTAAGCGTGGCCATCATGAAATCGTTGGTCACGATGTACCAGTCGCCGGCCGGCGCGATCCCCGCCTTTTGCCAGACCGCCATCTCCTTCTTGTGCGTGCCGGAGTTGTCCCCGCGCGAAAAAAACTTGGCTTTGGTGGAGGCGATTTTCCGATAGGCTTCGGCCGCACTGCCGGCCCGGGCGATACCGGCGGGGTCGGCCGGCGGTCCGACGATGTAAAATTCATTCGACCCGATCAGGGTCCGGTTGGCCGCCCAGCCCTCGGCCACGGCCTTTTTTTCGGCTGCCGGGGCGTGGACGAGAATCAGGTCGACCTGCTTGGCCTTGAGCATGTCGAGCGATTCACCCGAACCGGCCTTGACCCAGCACAGGCTGGTGCCGTTCTGGCGGTTGAACTCCTTGGCCAGGGCCTCGACCAGGCCCAGTTCCCCCGGGCTGCCGGTGGCGAGCGAAATCCGGGGCGCTCCGGTCCCATACACGGCCGTGCACTCATCGGCGGCCAAGCCGGTGCCCGCCACGAGAAAAAATACTGCCAGCAACGACAGCCAGCGCAAGGTTTTTCTTTGTGAAATCATGTGGTTGTCTCCTTTGTTTGGGTTTATTGGGTTTATTGGGTTTGTTGGGTTTGTTGGGTTTAACGAGTTTGTTGGGTTTGTTGGGTTAGATTTGCCCTTGTACTTTTTTTTGGATTTCAAGCAGCGCTGCTGCATTTCATAAATTTTTTCCCCAAAAAAATTTATTTTCCTGACGGCCGTAAGCTACTTTTTGCCTTGTCCGGGCGTCAATAGCATTATAAGTAAGGACACAAACCGCCGTATGCCAACCCGGGATAACAGGATCCGGGCCGTTTTCGGCAAAAATTACCTGTCCTTAAGGGCTTTCATCCGGCCGGCGGGGTTGGCGGCCTCGACCGCCAGCCGGCGCTTTCAGCGGTGTTCAGGGGCGGCGATGACGGCCAACCGTCATTTTTGGCTTGACGGATCAGTCACTTTCTACAACAACTGTATTTCATGAACACCATATGTTTTGAGTATTACGAATCCCCT
>JBAPSB010000378.1:0-5062 GCA_049281435.1 Desulfobacterales bacterium | reverse complement strand
ATATGCCCCACGGCAAAGGCCATCGTCAGCACGGTCAGTCCAAAGGCGAACGCCACGCCCAGCAGCCCGATGCCCAATTCCGGAAAGGCCGCGGCCAGCACGGCGCTGCCGCAGCCACCCAAAACCAGCCAGAAAGTCCCCAAAAATTCAGCCCCTAATTTTTTGATCAGCATGTTAACCTCCTTTTTCTTTTTTTCTTCTGTTGTTAAGTTGATGAACAGAGTCGAACCGCACTTTTACCCGGGGCAGACGACCGCATTTGATGACAGGAAAGATCCGGTTGGTTCAATGATCAAAAAAGCATAGATGCCATAAATGCGTGGCCGCGTATTTGCTATGCCTTCGGGACTCGCCGGCCGGCGGCCGAACGCACCGCGGCGACGATGTCTCCTCTTTCGAAGGGCTTCTGGAGAAAGGCCACGGCCTCGCCGCACTCCGCCCTGGCGCGATCCAGTTCATTTTCAAGGGCCGAGATAAACACCGTCTGCAGGGCGCGGCCTTCTCTAGTGAGACGGTGATACAACTCGATCCCACCCTTGCCCGGCAACAGCAGGTCGAGGATTAAAAGACCAGGTTCATCGAGAGACGCGCCGTTCAGAAAATCCTCAGCACACACAAATGTCTCGACATTCCGGTATCCCGCTGATCTCATCAGCCGTTTGACGGACCTGAGAACGGATTCATCGTCATCCACGATGAAAATCGTAAGGTCTTTTGGCTTCATGGCCGAAGGCCTCTCTGGGCGCCGATTAACTATGTAATTCAACAGGGTCCTTACGAAATTGCCGGTTTAAAAGGTACTGACTTGTGATTCATTGACCACATAAGTATGGCCTGTTTGGTAGCCGGACAATTGGACCTTGGTCCAATATGAAAAAAACAGCCGGGAACTTTTCAGGAGGATTCAAGGGGGCGAGGATGCGAGAGTAAAGAACTCAACGAACCGGACGGGTGGAATTTCGAGGAATATCCGTGGCAACCGTAAAAACTGGAAGATTTCTTGAAGGAGGTTTAAACCCTCAACGGCCCATGCGCCGGTCGTAGGACTGCGAGATCCGATCGATCAAGCCCGGGTCCCGTTCGGTGGCGCCGGCCGTGTTGAATTCTACGCGCACGCTGCCGTCCGCCTGCGTTCTGACATTGGCCGTGACAACGATGCCGTCGCGGGTCCCACGCACGCTGCCCGCGGACCGGTCCTGAGCCGTAATTTGCACTCCCTGGTCCTGGAGCGCGCCGGTCGCGGCCGCCCAGGAACGGTCGAAGCTGCCGGCCGGCGTCGTCACGTAGGTTCCCGGCGCAGGCTGGTAATAGGTGCACCCGCCGAGCAGCGCGCCGGCGAAAACGAGCGCTAAGAGGTCCCGTCTCATGGCGACACCTTCCGCCAGCCGGCGTCGGGGTTGAAAAGCGTCATCCTGTGCGCCGCGGCATCGGTACCGGGACCGAAATTCTTTTCGTAGATCTGGCCCTCCTGGTTGACGATAAACGTCATCACCCCGGTGTCGTCGTATCTAACCGGCCATGCTACCAGCGCAAAACCGGCCGTCATCCGCCCGTTGATCCTGTAATCGTAGGCACCGTCCGGCGCGTGTTTGCCCTGTCCCTTCAGAATTTTGTAGTAGTACCCGTGATAATCCGTTCCGGGCTTGTCGCTGCCGAAAACCGGCCCGAGCGGGCTCTCCTCTTCCCCGGCCGGTGCATCCCAGTAAAGGCCGTCTTTTTTGCCGGGCGAGCTGAGCAGTTTCTGGGCGTACTCGAGGGTACCGTCACCGTTGCGGTCGGCCAGCGCGTATTCCTTCTGCGCGTCGTAGTAGGCGAGCATGGCCTGCATTGCCGCCAGCTCGTCTCGCCCGATCCGGCGCGTGCGGATTTCTTCCGCCCCGGCTTTGGTGTCGAAGCGCCAGGCCCCGCCTCTTTTGACGATCGGAATCGGCAGCGTCCACTCGTTGGGCCCGACCGCCAGGTGCGCCCGGTCGTCCGAGTCCCGGATGATCTTTTCCGATTCATAGCGTGCGGCCAAAAAGGCGTTGACGTCATCGCGGTCGATGGTTTCGATCGGGATGAAGCGCTGCCAATCTGCGCCGAGAACTGTTCGCAGCGCGTCGTCATCGCTCGTCGCCACCGCACGGACGAACGCGGCCGCCGCGGCTTCGGGACTTTTAAACGCTTCCAGCGCCAGCGCAGGCGCCGGCACCATTAGCGTGGAACAGCCCAGTGCGGCCGCCGCAACCAGGGTCCGAAAGGAAAATGCGTTTTTCGTAATCATCGTCATGGCCTCCTAACGGCGCCCACGGCCACCGCCGCCGCCGCGTGCATGGGCACCCCCGGAAGGCCGATGTGCCGCCTGCCGGCTCGCCGTCCCGCGATTATAGTTTTGTTTCGCCTGGCCTGAATCTCTGACGCCGCTGAAGGCCGAATCACCGCCCCGGTTCTGAACCGACTGGTGCGCCTTGTTCCGGTCGATGTTCTGTGTCGCAGAGCGAGCCCGGTCCCGGTCGATGTTCTGGGCCGCCGATCGCGCCTTGTCCCGGTCGATGTTCTGGGTCGCGGCGCGCATCTTATCGTGGTCCATGTTTTTAGCGGCCGCCTGGGCCCGCTCGCGGGTCTGTGGATCGCTGCCCAGTCTTTCGCGCCCCTTGGCCGGATCCAGGCCACGATCTTTCATGGCGGCCTCGGCCCGGTCGCGGCTGGCATCGCGCTGCGACTCACGGCCGCGGAAATCCTTGCGACCGTCGGCCCCGGCAACCTGTTTGCCGTAGCGTTCACGGCTCTGCGCGTCGCGGTACGGCACGCCGCGGCGGTTCTGGGCGTTGTGGTTCCAGTTGACGTTATTCTGGTTGACGTTGAGTTTCCGGTTGACGTTGATGTTGTTGTAGCGGTTGACGTTGATGTCCACGTTGCCGCGTCCCCAGTTGCAGCCGCCCCACAGCGAGTTGGTGATCCCGATGCCGATCCCGAAGGCAATGCCGGAAACCAGCGCCGTGCCGAAAACGTAACCGGGCGGCGGCGGCAGGTAAACCGGCGGGTAACTCGGGTACCACCACGGCCCGTAGACCACCGTCGGGTTGTAGGAGGGAACGTAAACCACCTGCGGGTTGGCCGGTTCGATCTTGATGATGGTCTGATTGGTCTGATTGGTCTGGGGTGCCTGTTCGACGATCACCTTCTGCTGCTCGGTGGTCTCGAGGTTGCCCGACTTCTTGGCCGCCGCCCGCAGACGCTGCGCCGAATTCATCACATCTTCGGGCTGGGCCAAAAAAGCGTCGCCGACGCTCTGCACCCATTCGGGCTTTTCGGCCATCGTGGCCAGAACCTGGGGAAAAGCCTCCAGCGATTGCACGCTCGGGTCCCAGGGCTTGTCCGCCACGGCCTTGACGGCCGCATCGCCCTTCTGATCGGGATGGGCTTTCGACCACGCGGCCGCCTCGGCCACCTCCGCCGGATAAGTCGCGGCCATCAGCACTTGCGAGAGCAGCGAATCGGGATACAGGGCGATCGGGGCCAGCATCTGATCGAGTTCTTCCGGCTTGAAAGGTTTACTCTCCTGGGCCCAGGCAAAAGAGGTCATCAGCAGGGTCACGACGAGCAAAAGCCGCAGCCCCTTCCATCTTGTCAAGACCTGGTTCATCGCTTCGCCTCCGCTGCATGGGCTGACGGGGATGAATCCCGCCTTATTCTCCATGGTTTGAATCGAAATTTTATACTCGAAACCCATAACTCGTAACCCGTATCTCCCAATCCAGAATCCGTAACCCGTAGTTGCGATAAGCCGGTATTTCGCCAATAATTCGGGCTCGGGGCGCTCACGTCAATTGGACTTTGGTCCAATACCCGTGTAGAAAAAACCCTCGAATTCAGCTCAGTCCGCGGCGGTGAAAAGCTGCAGTTTCTCGGCCTGACGCACGAGATCGGCGAGCGAAGCCACCTGCATTTTCAGCATGACGCGAGATCGGTGCACCTTCACTGTTTTTTCGCCGATACCGAGTTCAAAACCGATCTGCTTGTTCAGCATACCGCGCGCCACCAGGTGGAAAACCTCTCGCTCGCGATGGGTCAGGGAGTCGAAATTCTTTCGAACCTGCCGGAAGTCATGTCCTTCGGTGACGAGCCGCCGGCTGCACGCCAGCGCGTTGCGAATGGCATTCACGAGCGCCTCCGGCTCAAAGGGCTTCTCCAGAAAATCCAGGGCGCCGCCTTTTACGGCCTGCACGCTCAGGGGAATGCTGCCGTGCCCGGAGATGAAAACGATCGCCAGGTTCAGGCCCCGGCGGCGGAGTTCCGCCTGCAGGTCCATTCCGTTCATCTCCGGCATTTCAAGGTCGAGCAGGAGGCACCCGGCGACATCGGGCGAAATCTTCTCGGCCAGGAACTCTCTGGCGCCGGGAAAAACCCGGGCGCGAAGCCCGTGCGACCTCACAAGGCGCTTGAGCGCACGCTGAATGGAGGGATCGTCGTCGACAATGAATACCTCGATATCGGATTCACTCCGCACGCTGGCGACCTTTCATGTCTGTTTCCACAAAATGATGCCCCCGCCGAGCCCGGTCCGGCAAGGCGTTCCAAGGGTATAAAACCACTCTGGGTGATGTTCGAGGGGCCTACAGGCCGGTTCGGGGGCAAGCCATTATCTGCCCATCCGCGCATTCCGGGGAGACGGCCACCAGGCCGATGCGAAAAGTCGTCCCGCAACCGTCGTTGGCCGCCGCGCTGATCGACCCGCCGTGGGCCTCGACGATCGAGCGGCTGATCGACAGCCCCAACCCCATTCCGTGCGACTTGGTGGTGAAAAAAGGCTCGAACAGGCGCCCCGCAGTTCCAGCGTCGATCCCGGCCCCGGTGTCCGACACCACCAGCGTGACGCCGCCCGCCGTCTCGCATCCGGTTTCGACCGTTATTCGGTGCGGCGCGGCCCCCTCGCCGTCCGTGGCCTCCAGCGCATTGAGCAGCAGGTTGATGACCACCTGCTGCAGCTGCACTTTATCCCCCCACACCGGTGGCAGATCGGTAGCCAGATCCAGCAGGATGCGCGTCTTGCGCGTCGTCGCATCGCCCTGGATCATCTTGA
>JBAPSB010000377.1:0-11806 GCA_049281435.1 Desulfobacterales bacterium | reverse complement strand
TTGATGGCCGCAGCGATTCGGGAAAGCCCTTCCAGCAACCGGTCGCTGTCGATGCGGGCCTGATTTTCGGAAACCACCCCTTCGGGTGCGACCGCGCAGGCTTCCATGATGACCATGGCCGGACCGCCGCCGGCGCGCCGGCGGTAATGCTCGACGGCGCCATTGGTGATGCCGCCGCCCTTTTCAATGAGAAAGGAGGCCAGAGGAGGAAGGACGATCCGGTTTTTAAGGGTGAGGGTTTTGATCCGAAACGGCGTGAAAAGATGTTTCATTTAGGTCCCGATCGCAAGTCATGCGGTTGAATGGGTCTGGAGTTGACTATTCTTTGTATAAAACGTGTCGTTCGGATGTCAAATTAAAATGCCGGCCGGCCAAAATTTGGGGATTGTCGGAATTCGATTCGTAATGGCACTTGATCAATGTCATCCGCGGTGCAGGTGGGATGACTCTGGACCCGAAGGGTTTCGGGCCGTCAGGGCGGGACTGCCACGAGGCAAGAACCTTTACTGTTTGGTATCGAGCAGTGGCCATCGAGCACTCAAGTGAATTGATAAAATGGCTGCGCCCCGTCAGCTGCGTTGATGAGAAAACAGCACTCCTTGTTCACCTTTCCATATCAGTGCCCATCCGCGATCTTTTTTAGGCACTTTTCAGTGTCCACTTCATAACTGTGGAGTTGTTCGCTGGGCAAGGCCGCACAAGGGTTTGCGGCGAGGCGAACTTTATGTTCGCCGCAGCCGGCCGCTACGACCGGCCGATCAGCGGGAAAAAGACCATTTATGGGTGGACACTATCTAATTGCGAGCGGACATTTCCCGACGCCCGCCTGTCCATGGCCGTCAATTGTGCGACAATCCTGGGGTGCCTGTTTCAGTTGACCACGTCGATCGAAAAATGAACACGGCGGTTCTTGGCGCGTGAGGCTTCGTCCCGCCCATTGACAGCCGGTGTTTCGCGCCCGTTGCTGACCACCGCCAGGCGCGCGATATCGACCCCGTGTTCGATCAGGTAAGTGGTGACATTGCCGGCCCGTTGGTCACCCAGCGCAAAGTTGTATTCAGCGGTGCCGTCTTCATCACTGTTGCCTTGGATGACAACCCGAATTTCCGGATGAGCCCGGAGCCAGTCGGCTTTTTCGGCCAGGATTTCCTTGGCGGCCGGGAGCAGGGTCGCACTGTTTTTATCAAAATAAACGTCCTGGTTCACAAAGGTTTCCCACCCATTCGGGAATCTGCCGTCAACCGGGGCCGGCCGGCTTTCGACCGCTATCGGTGCTGCCGGTTCGGCAACCACCACCGGCGTGCTGGTCAAGGGGGCGGGCGGCGCTGACTTGCCGGCGCAGGACACAAGAAGGAACGGAAACAAAATCACCAGAAGCACAAGCCCCGTCCATCGATTTTTTCGCATTCGGTTCTCCTTTATATTATTCCATGATCCCGAGGGGTGTCGATCTCGTCCGGATGCCGACCCGGCGGCATTGCCCCATCCCATACAGCCATAGAGTATCAAAAATACAGTAATTAATCAACGTTTTGACGCGTTCCGCAACTCATCCGCGGCGGTGCGAAATATAATGACGGTGGCAGCGCTCACAAGGGCTCGGCGGCCGGCAAAGGGCAGGGCGCTTGCCCGCGCGGCCATCGAGACCCCTAAAGGTTCAGTGACAAACGGACGATGAGGTCTTTGAGGAGGATTCGATGATGCGCATTACATTGAAAGAGGTCGTACGGTCGAAAAGCAACCCGCAAAACCCGGCACCCTTGCCGGTGCCCCCAAAAAAGGGACCGATCAGGAATCGGCGTAAAAACAAGGCCGATCGTCGCAGCGCCATACGCGACGGCGTTGTTGTTACCTTGTCGACCCGCAAGGACCGTCGCAGCGGCCGGGACCGTCGCAAACGCCCGTCCTGACAGCTGGTTGAAACACCTGATTCGAGTCCATCCACGGTTTTATAAATGCGCGAGAAGTTTCCGATCCAGAAATGTGCAATTTTTCGCAAGTTCAATGAAATCAATGAATTGCGCGGAGGCTGACGGTTCTGTAAGCCGCACAAGCGATTACGCCAGACCTGTCACGCCTGGGCGTGATTGACGCCGAAATGCGGAAAAGGGCTATTTGTGGACGGAAACTAATTCGTGCGCGGTGGGTTGACGACAAGCTTCTGTCCGGGCTGAAGGGTGGCTTTTTTACCCAGGTTGTTGTCCGCGCGCAGCTGATCTATCGACACCTGATAGCGACGGCTGATGGCATAGAGCGTGTCACCGGACTTGACTACGTGGGTCACGGCATTGGCCTGCCGGGTGACCTTTTGGGACGCCGGTTTTTCCGCCGGTTGTTGTGCGGCCGGCCTGGCCGGGGCGGCGGAAGACGTCTTGCCCAGTTGATCCATGCGCTGCGCCAGGGAGGTTTCCATGCGATTGATCTTGTCGACGGCCTGAAGGTATGATTGCGCGTCTCGCTCAAGCGCCTTCAGGCGTTCCTCCATGCCGCTCAAATCCGCCGTCTGTTTTTCCAGGGCGGCGATGCGGTCTTCGAGTTGATGGTCCACCAGATTTACGGGCGCGCTTTGGGGCTTGCCTCTGAACCACACGGCCATCAAGATCACCAGGACGATTCCGACGAGCAGCAGGGGCAGGATGAACCGCACGCTCGGCAACGGCTTTTTTTCCTTGAGGTTGCGGTAGCTTTGGTTTTCCAAATATTCCTCATCAGGTATCTTCTCCGAATTGCTGTCAAAATAAGGGTTGCTCATTTCTTCGCTCCCGTCGTTTTGATCCGTGGCGGCTGCATCCGGCCCGGTTGGGTTCTGCGGCAAGGGCATTTTTGATTTCGCCTTTCATATTTTGTCGTGCGGTTCTGGATTCAGTTCGGGCAAGCACCGGAAACAACGGCGCAGCGTCACTTATCTCGCGACTTCCGCCCCTCTTTGCGTTGCGACCGCATGTATCCATAGGGCGACGCGCCGGTTCCTGGAGTAAGATCAGATTCGTTTGTCCGTGCTGGTAGCTCTGGGTGAATACGCGGCGCATTTTATGCCATCGCATATTGTGAGTCAAGCGCAAATCGATACAATATATAGTAGATGTGGTGCGGGTTACGGGTCACGGGTTACGAGTTGCGGGTCGGGTGACTGGATTGCGGGATATCTGGATGCGGGGGACCGGGGCTTTGATGTTTCTGGCATTTGGGGTTGTCTGGGAGCCGGCAATTAAAATTAATCATATACACGTCACCGGTTCGAAAGCGGTAAAATAAACCTTGCATGTGGAGACCGCAATTCTTACAAACTACAGGGGATTGAACACTTCGAATATCGGCAGGAAATTTCCATGAGAAGCGACCAATCGGTAACGACCCGTATCGACGAACAAAAATGCATCGGGTGCGGCCTGTGCGTGCGCGTCTGTCCGGACCGCACGCTGTCCATGCCGGGCCATAAAGCCTTGGTCAGCGGCGACACTTCCCTTAATTGCGGCCACTGTGCGGCGATCTGTCCGGTCGGGGCGGTGACGGTTGGCGCGCTCGATGACGAATCGCAGAGGTTTGATACCTTTTTACAGCCCGACGAGAGTTGGCTCCCTCCCGGCCGGTTCGACACGGGTCAGCTGGTGCGGCTGATGCGCTCACGGCGCAGCTGCCGCGCCTATCTCGAGCGGCCCGTCGAGCGCAAGTGCCTCGAGGACCTGGTGAAGATCGGCATCACCGCTCCTTCGGGGACCAACAGCCAGCGGTGGACGTTTACCCTCCTGCCCGACCGGCGGGCGGTTTTGTGCCTGGGCCAGGAGGTCGGCCTCTTTTTTGGCCGGTTGAACCAGATGGCGGAAAAACGGCTGCTGCGCGGCTTTCTCAAAATGATCGGCCGACCCGAACTCGACGACTATTTTCACGGCTATTACTCATCCGTAAAGCAGGGCCTGGAAGAATGGACCCGAGACGGCCGCGATCGCCTGTTTCACGGTGCAGCCGCGGTTATTGTCGTCGGTTCCGCACCCGGCGCCAGCTGCCCGGTGGAAGATGCCCTGCTGGCCACCCAGAACATCCTGCTGGCCGCTCACAGCATGGGGCTGGGATCCTGCCTGATCGGCTTTGCGGTTGCGGCCATGCAAAAGGATCCGGTGATCAAGGCAACATTGGGCATTCCGAAGGCGGAATCGGTGCACGCGGTCGTCGCCCTCGGGTATCCCGATGAGGTCTACCAGCGGCCGGCCGGACGTAAAAAACCGGTGGTGCGCTGGACTCCCTGAAGGAAAGAGCGCGGCTGCCGGCCAAGCCGGGAGCCGTGCGTGACGTTACGGCCCGTCTAAATCGCCACTGGACGCTCCTCTCTCGCTCGCTGTGTGCCGAGCGTAAGGATTGTGCGGCATGACGATCGAAAACACACTTTTTCTTCCATAGTCAGTGTCCCGGCGCCCATTTATCAAGGACTCTGATCAGTTTCCGATCCAGAAATAGGCAATTTTTCGCAAGTTCAAGGAAATCGGTGGAATTGTGCGGAGGCATACTGCTGTATGCCGCACAAGCGATTGCGCCGATTGACGCCGAAATTGCGGGAAAGCGCCTTTTTTGGAAGTAAAACAGGCGGTGGCAATCCAGAAGCTGTAGCTTTTGGTGCAGATCAAGGCCGCAGTTGATTTGAAACCGCAGGTTTAGCCCGGCTATGTCGAGGATCAAAACGCACTGCGACCGGCCGACCAGAGGAAAAAGGGCCATTTATGGGCGGACACTATCGGACGCGCTTCAACACCCCCACCATCTCATCGCCGAATTCTTTTTTCTGCCAGCCCTTGAGTTCTTCAACCGCGCTCAGCGCTGACGGCTCGATCGGATTTGCAGTCGCCAGAGCCGTCATCGCACTCTTGTTGAGCAGCACGGCCGGCTCGATATCGAGCACTCGGGCTTTCTTGTCGCGCCAGCTTTTCAGCGCTTTTATGCGATCGGGGATGGCCGGGTGCATGGCCCGGCTTTTCTTGCGCGGATAGACCGGCAGGTCAGCGGGGGGGATCAGCCGGGCGCGCTGAATGGCTTCCACCAGGTCATCACCGTACATGGTGAGTTGCTTGCTGCTGAGCACGCCGTCCTCGCTCAACCGGTGGGTGCTGGCCGGTTTTTCGAGCGCCAGTTGCAGCAGGGAATTGTTGCTGAAGATTTTGAACAGGGGGCGGTCCTTTTTTTCGGCCACCCCGCGACGAAACTGCAGCAGGGCCTCCAGAACGGCCAGGCTGCGTGGGCTGAGGCGGCCGGCCCCCTTGAACTGCAGAAAAAGCGGTTCATGATTGTTGTGAGAAGATCTGACCTGGCTCAGCAGGTGGCATTCTTCCCGCACCCATTCGAGCCGGCCTTTTTGCCTCAGCTCGTCGGTCAGTATTTCCGCGAGCGGCAGCAGGTAGCGGACATCCTCGGCGGCATAGGCGATCATCTCATCCGGCAGCGGCCGCCGGGACCAGTCCTTGCGCTGGTATTTCTTGTCGAGGGTCACACCGAAGCGCGACTGCAAGACCGCCTCCAGGCTGGTGGCCTTTATTCCAAGGAACGTGCAGGCGATCTGCGTGTCGAACAGGTTGGCAATTTCGATGCCGAAATCCCGGTAAAGGGAGCGCACATCGTAGTCAGCGCCGTGGAAAATTTTCGCGACGGCCGGATCGGAGAACAGTGGACGCAGCAGCTCGAGGTCCCGGACGCGCAGCGTATCGATAACGGCGTTCCAGCGGGGCGTGGCCATCTGGATCAGACAGACTTTTTCCTGGAAATGGTACATCGAGTCGGCCTCGAGATCGACCGCGACAGCGGGTGCGTGCTGAAAGTCATCCGCCAGTCGGGCAAGAATGGCTGGTGTGTCGATCAAGACATCGTCGGTTGTCATCTTACTCCCGGTTCCGGGTCAGATTTCCCTTGACCCCACAGGGTATTTCTCTTAGCTTGTGCCCATCCGCGATTTCAGTAGGAGCACTGATAAGTTACCGATCCAGACATGTGCAATTTTTCGCAAGTTCAAGGAAATCAAGGAATTGCGCGGAGGCATACTGCTGTATGCCGCACAAGCGATTCTGCCGATTGACGCCGAAATTGCGGAAAAGGGCCATTTATGGACGGAAAATAGCTTAACCAGCGTGTGTGCCTAAACGTTTTACTGGATGGCACTTTGCTCATTAAAGGGAAAAGATAGTTTAAAATGGTACATATAACATTTCCGGACGGGAACACAAAGGCTTTTGAAAATCCACCGACGGGTTTCGATATCGCCCGCAGCATTTCCGAGGGGTTTGCCCGCAACTGCGTGGCGCTGCAGAAAAACGGCGACATCCTCGATTTAACCGCCCGGCTCGAAGAGGACACCGCGGTCAGGCTGATCACCACCAAAGACCCCGAAGCCATCGACATTCTGCGCCACAGCGCGGCGCATGTCATGGCCCAGGCGATTCTGCGCCTCTACCCGGACGCGCACCTGACGATCGGCCCGGCCGTGGAAGACGGTTTTTATTACGATATCGACATGCCGCCGATTTCCGAAGAGGATTTTCCCCGGATCGAGGCCGAGATAAAAAAGGCCGTCAAGAACAAGGACCCGTTCGAACGCGCAGCGGTTTCAAAGGCCGAAGCCCTGGAATTCTATAAAAACGAGCCCTACAAGCTGGAAATGATCCGTGATCTGCCGGACGGAACGATTTCGTTTTACCGGCACGGGGATTTTACCGACCTGTGCCGCGGGCCGCACGTTCCCCACACCGGTTTCATCAAGGCGGTCAAGCTGATGAAAGTATCCGGTGCCTATTGGCGCGGGGATCAATCCAACGCCCAGCTCCAGCGGATATACGGGACCGCCTTTTTCGACAAAAAGGACCTGGATGCCTACCTCAATTTTCTGGAAGAAGCCCGCAAGCGCAACCACCGCAAGATCGGAACGGCCCTGGATCTTTTCAGCTTTCACGACGAGGCGCCGGGCATGCCGTTCTTTCACGCCAACGGCATGGTGATCTGGAACGCGCTGCTCGATTACTGGCGGGAGGAACACCGCGCCGCGGGCTATGTGGAGACCAAGACGCCGATCACGTTGAACCGGGCCTTGTGGGAGCGCAGCGGACACTGGGAAAACTATCGCGAAAACATGTACACGACCCGGATCGATGACACCGAATTCGCCATCAAGCCCATGAATTGCCCGGGGGGAATGCTCCTGTTTAGTTCCAAGCGTCACTCTTACAAAGACCTGCCGATCCGCCAGGCCGAGGTCGGGCTGGTCCATCGCCACGAACTCAGCGGCGTTCTTTCCGGTCTCTTCCGCGTGCGCGCTTTCCACCAGGACGATGCGCATATTTTCATGCGGCCGGACCAGATCCAGGCTGAAATCCTGGGCGTGCTGCAGCTCGTCGAACGCATCTACGGGACTTTCGGGCTCGGGTTTCACCTCGAGTTGTCCACCCGTCCCGAAAAGTCGATCGGAACGGACGAACAGTGGACCCTGGCGACCGAGGGGCTGCAGGCCGCCCTGGACGCCTACGGCCAACCGTATAAGATCAACCAGGGCGACGGCGCCTTTTACGGGCCCAAAATCGACGTGCACATCAAGGACGCCCTCGGGCGCACCTGGCAGTGCGGCACGATTCAGCTCGACATGTCCCTGCCGGAACGCTTCAACCTGGCCTTTGTCGATGCCGACAACGAAAAGAAGCGCCCCATCATGATCCACCGCGTCATCTACGGATCGATCGAGCGCTTTTTCGGTATCCTGATCGAGCACTTTGCCGGCAAGTTTCCGTTGTGGATGGCGCCGGTGCAGGCGGTGCTGCTGCCTATCAACGACGAATTGACCGCCTATGCCACCGAGATCAACCGGGTCCTCACGCGAGCCGGGCTGCGCACCGAGGTGGACTCACGCGCCGAGAGCCTCAACAAAAAAATCCGCGAAGCGCAGCTGAGCTACATTCCGCTGATCCTGACCATCGGCAAAAAAGAGCAGGAGGCCGGCGCCCTCTCGGTACGGACCCTGGACGGGACGGTCACGCACGGCGTGACGCACGACGTTTTCCTGAATACCGTGACGGCGGCCGTCCGCGAGCGCCGGCTGGAGTTGGAGGGGTTTGAAAAGTAGTGTTTAGTGGTTGGTATTTAGTGTTTGGTGGTTAGTGTTTGGTATGTAAGATATAGCCGGCAAACTACCGAAACACGAAACACCAAATACAAAACACAAAACACTGGTTTTTGGTGTTTGGTATTTGGTGTTCGGTGTGTAAGATATTACCGGCAAGCTGTCGAAACACAAAACACAATACACCAAACACTTATCCTTTGAACGTAGAACACAGAACGCAGAACCCGCTGAAATTGCCCAAATTCATCGTTTACTGGCTCCCGGTTCTCGTTTACTGCCTCTTGATATTCATTCAGTCCTCATTTCCATCGCCGGTCAAGGAACCGGACATCGCTTTTTTCGATAAATACCTGCACATACTGGGCTACGGCCTGCTGGGCGCCTTGTTCTGCCGGGCCTACTGCGGATCATCCCGGTGGTCAGGCGCCAAGCTCTGGCGTCTCGCGCTATTGAGCATCCTGTCCGCCGGCCTTTACGGGATCAGCGATGAAATTCACCAGTATTTCGTGCCCGGCCGCTCTGCCGATATCATGGACGCCGCCGCTGATTTTGTCGGGGCGGCCCTGGGGGCGCTCTTTTTTATGGCGCTTTTCGCGAAACGCACCGTCCGGTTGCCGTGACAAGCCAATTGACAAAATAAACGGCATCCGCTAATAAAAATCCGATACAGCAACGCAGATTGCGGGCTTACTACGAAACCGCCAAATTGGACCCTCTGCCATTGGAGACCTTCACCATGTCCGAAGACTATCGCATCACAATCAACGGCAATACCTTTCCGTTCGAGCCGGGGCAGACGATTCTCGAAGTCGCCCGGCTGCACCATATCGACATTCCGACCCTCTGCTGGCTGAAGGGCGCCATTCCGACCGGCGCCTGCCGCATCTGCGTGGTCGAGGTCAAGGGCGCCCGCAGCCTGCTGCCCTCCTGTTCCACCCCGGCCGGAGACAACATGGTCGTGCAGACGGAGACAGCGGCGGTCGTCAAGGCCCGGCAGCTGATCCTGCAGCTCCTGCTGTCCTCGGGCAACCACAACTGCGCCGTGCGCGGTTCCGACGGGCAGGACTGGACCCAATTTCAACTGGGCGTCCAACGCGACGACGGCAGCCAGGAACTGTGCCCCGTCTGGGGGGATTGCCGGCTGCAGGACCTGGCCTACCGCTACCAGGTTTCCGGCGAACGTTTTACCGGCACCGACACGCCCTATCCGATGGAAACCGTCAACCCGTTCATCGTGCGCGACTTTTCGCGCTGTATCCAGTGCGGGCGCTGCGTTCAGGCCTGCAACGAGATTCAGGTCAACAATGCCATCCACTTCGGGTTTCGCGGCGCACGGACCAAGATCGTTGCCGCCGGCGACCGTCCGCTGAAAGATTCGGATTGCGTCTTCTGCGGCGAATGCGTCCAGGCCTGCCCGGTGGGGGCCCTGGTCGAAAAAGATGTGCGCTACAATGTCCGGCCCTGGCAGACCAGGCAAGTCCGCACGACTTGCAGTTACTGCGGGGTCGGTTGCCAGATGCACCTGCACGTTCAGGACAACCGAGTGGTCAAAGTCACCGGAGTAGAGGAGACGGCGCCCAATTACGGATCGCTGTGCGTCAAGGGGCGCTTCGGTTTCGATTTCATTCATTCACCCGAACGCCTGACGGCGCCGCTCATCAAGGAAAACGGAAAATTCCGCGCGGCGAGCTGGGACGAGGCCCTGGATCTGGTGGCGGACCGGCTGGGCCGGATCAAGGAAGCCCACGGACCCGACAGTATCGGCGTGCTGACCTCCGCGCGCATCACGAACGAGGAGAACTACATCGCCAACAAATTTGCGCGGGCGGTTCTCAAGACCAACAACATCGATCACTGCGCGCGTCTCTGACACAGCTCCACCGTGGCCGGTCTGGCCGCAGCATTCGGAAGCGGTGCCATGACGAACACCATCGCCGACATCGAGGACGCCGACGTGATTCTGGTGACCGGCTCCAACACCACCGAGAATCATCCGGTCCTCTCCCGGCACGTCAAGCGCGCGGTCTCCTACCGGGGCGCCAAGCTGATCCTGGTCGATCCCCGGCGCATCAAGCTGGCCACCTTCGCCCACAAGTGGCTGCGCCAGAACCTGGGCTCGGACGTGGCCTGGATCAACGGCATGCTGCACGTGATCATCGCCGAGGATTTATACGACAAGAAATTCGTTGAAAACCGTACCGAGGGCTTCGAGGAACTGAAGAAAACTGTTGAGAAGTACACGCCCGACTATGTCGAAAGTATCAGCGGCATTGCCGGTGAAGAGCTGGCCGCGGCCGCTCGGCTTTATGCCGGTGCCAAGGCCGCCAGCATCCTTTACTGCATGGGCATCACGCAGCATAGCCACGGGACCGACAACGTCAAGTCCCTGGCCAACCTGGCCATGCTCTGCGGCCACATGGGCCGGCCCGGCACCGGCGTCAACCCCCTGCGCGGCCAGAACAACGTTCAGGGGGCCTGCGACATGGGCGGGCTGCCCAACGTGTATACCGGCTACCAGCCGGTGAGCGACCTGGCCATCGCCCAGAAGATGGAGGAAGCCTGGGGCGTGAAGGACCTGCCGACGAAACCGGGCCTGACCGTGACCCAGATGTTGCCCAAAGCCCACGACGGCGAACTCAAGGCGCTTTACATCATCGGGGAAAACCCGCTGGTGTCGGACCCTGACTTGAACCACGCCGAGGCCTCGATCAAGAACCTCGATTTCCTGGTGGTCCAGGACATATTTTTGACCGAAACCGCCCAGCTGGCCGACGTGGTGCTGCCGTCGCGCTGCTTTGCCGAAAAGAACGGCACCTTTTCCAACACCGAACGGCGGGTGCAGCTGATCCGTAAGGCGGTTGAGGCTCCGGGAGAGTGCAAAGATGACTGGCAGATCCTGTGCGACATCGCCACCCGCATGGGAACACCCATGGCATATGCCGACAGCCGCGAGATTTTCGAAGAAATTGTCCGGGTCACGCCCTCCTATGCCGGGATCACTTACGACCGCATCGCGGTCGAAGGATTACACTGGCCGTGTCCGACCCCGCAGCACCCCGGCACGCCGATCCTGCACCGCGAGCAGTTCACGCGCGGGCGGGGGCAGTTTCACGCCATCGACTACACGCCGCCGGCCGAGATCACCGACGACGAGTACCCGCTGTACCTGACCACCGGACGGGTGCTCTATCACTACCACACCGGCACCATGACCATGAAGACCGCGGGCTTGAATGAACGGGTCCCGGAGTGCTTCGTCGAGATTTCACCCAAGGACGCCGCCCTTTACGAGCTGACGGACGGTGCCGAGGTCGAGATCGCCTCCCGCCGCGGCAAGATCAGGGCCAGGATCCAGGTCTCCCCCAAGGCGGTGAACGGAACGGTCTTCATCCCCTTCCACTTCGCCCAGGCGGCCGCCAACCGGCTGACCAACGCCGCCCTCGACCCCATCTCCAAGATCCCGGAGTACAAGGTCTGCGCGGTCAGGCTCTCCCAGGCGGCGTAAGGGGGCGTGAAGCGAAGAGATACGCGACCAGTTACTTCGGTGAATACCAACTAAAAAGCCCGACATGTTTGCCTAGTGTCGGGCTTGCTTTTATCGGCTTCAAGATAAAGATTTTGGCTGTGGTATCGGTCGTCGGCGTGCAGTCAATACAGCCTCCTCCCTCTGGCCTCGCCAAAATCTTTGACTTGAAGCCTATTTTGACAATAGCCTCCTGG
>JBAPSB010000376.1:0-4450 GCA_049281435.1 Desulfobacterales bacterium | reverse complement strand
CCACAGGGCCGCCGGACCCGCGGCAAAGAGACGTTGCACGGTTTCGCGGGCGGCCCGGGCCGCGGGCGAGGAATATCCGGCCGCGGCGCAGCCGATCAAATCAACCAGGACATTTCCGGCGGCCCGGGCAACGGCGGCGTCCGGTGTGCCGGCGGCGGTGTCGCAGACGTATTCGGCCAGAATGCGGGTGGTCCACTTCGTCATGGCACTAGTTTGCCTTGCCTGGGATCTCTGGTGGCGGCTACCGCTGCGGCGGTGGCCGAATCGAGCAGCCCCTCGGCCAGCAGATCGGCCCGCGCCCGGTCAACCGCGGCGCGCCAGGGATCGAGAGCCACCTTGAGATAGGCCGTTTTGAACCGGGCGATGTTCAGCGCTTCGTTTTCGACCTCGGCCTGCCGGACGTGCGCGCTGAAGAAATCGCCGGCCCGATCGCAGGCTTCCAGCAGTGCGTTCTGGGTATCGGGCCGCAGGATCTGATACCTGGTTTCGTTAACGGCCACGCTCAGCACCGGCGGCAGGTCTCCGAGCAGCGACACGAATGGCGTGTTGCGGCAGAACTCCAGCGGGTAGAGGTGCGCCTTGTGGGTGGGCAGCACGTCGATGTCGCCGGTCCGCAGGCACGCACCGACCTCCTCCCAGGGTACCGCCACCGGCCGGGCTCCCAACGCTTGCCAGAAGCGTCGCAACAGGGGCTTGTCGACGATGCGGACCTTGAGGTCGCGCAGATCGCCGGGTGTCACGATAGGCCGGTTGGCGGCCAGGACCCATTCCATCCCCCGCAGCCAGTTCCAGCGTCGGTTGACGATGCGGATCCCCGCCCGACGCAGCGGTTCGATCAACCGGTCGCGGAAAAAAGGGCCCTCGAGAAAGGCCTGGCGGTGAGATTCGGAGAGGAAGGCATACGGCAGGGTGAAGGCATTGAAGCCCGTTACGATGGCGTCGTAGTAAAAGGGTTCTTCCACAAATATGTCGATGAGGCCGTTCTTGAGCTGGTTGACCTGGGCGGCGGCCGAACCGATCTGGGACGGGCGCAGGGGAATCAGCGCCAGAAAACCGCCGGAGAGGCGGCGCACCTCTTCGGCAAACCACTGGATGCCGGCACTCTCGGGGCCTTTAACCGTTGTCAGGGTGCCAAGGACCCGCGGCATTTCATCGAAGCTTTGAAACAGGTACCCCACGCTGCGGTCGAAAACCCGGCTCAAGCGCGCCAGGACCTTTACCGACAGGGCGGCCTTGCCGTTTTCTATCTTGGACAGCTGTCCCTGGGAAATGCCGGACCGCTCGGCCAGGACCACGGCGGTGATGCCGGCGGTCTGCCGCAATTCGCGCACTCTGGTGCCCACCCGCTGCCGGATCAGTTCTTCCAGCGCGTCGGTCTGCATGCTGTCAACCGCCATCGGCTACACGTCCTCGCATTCCTCCACCCGATGATCGATCTTCATCCCCCGGGCCTTCAACTCCCGCAGCAGCTCCCGGGGCGGGACATCGCGGGTGGGCGACAAGACCCCCGCCGCGGTGATTTGCCCGGTCAGAATCATCCGGGCGCCGATGCTGGCGGTGTAGCCTACGGCGCGGTTCATGGCGAACAGGCCCGTGCCCAGATCCCGGTAGTCGATAAGGGTGTAAGTCACCCGGCGCTGCCGACCGTCTTTGACACCCCAGGCAGTGACCCGCAGCACGATCAGGTCGCGTTCGTTTTCGGCAAACTGGAGTTTGGGGGTCAGATGCCTCACCATAAACTGCCGGGGGGAAATCGCCGTGCCATTGACCGTCAAGGGCGCATCGTCCAGAAACCCCAGCGCGGCCATTTTTGACCAGAACCGGCGGTGGCCCGGATAGCGCAGGGCAAAACGGCCCATATCCCGAACCTCGGGGCCGAGGTTGAACACCTGGATATAATGGATCGCATCTCCATTGGGGTAGGCTTCGAGCGGTCCCAACCCGTTTACTTCCAGGATGTGACCGTGTTCTTCATTGAAAATATCCTCCCCGGCGATGTCCACTATCTGCCCGCTGCGCAGCAGACGGGCCGGCCGTTTATAGGCTTTGAGCACGCCATCGAAGGTCCAGGTGATCTTATAGTGCAGGGGATTATCGCCGGCACAGGCCGGTTCGGGCAACCCGGTCCCGTAAGAGTACAGACCGTGAACCACGTCCAGTTCATCGACGGCCAGCCGCCCCAGTACCAGATCGATACCGGGGTCCATCCCCATTTCCGGTAAAATGGTGACCCCCTTGGCGCGGGCCTCGGCATCCAGCTCGGCCACGCGGCCGGCGTAGCTGCTGCTGACGAAGGGACACCCGGCTGTCAGTGCCGCCCGGGCGATGGGAAAGTTGAAATCGGCCGGCAGCATGCTGATGATAATCCGGGGGGTGACGGATTCGATCAATTTCAGCACGTGTTCCTCCCGGCTGGCATCCAACACCACCGCCCGGCTGCGGGTGTATCCTTTGCGCTCGAGGTAGCCCCGTGCCGCATCCACATCCAATTCCGCGACGACGATCTCGGAAACCAGGTCTCCCTTTTCCAGGTCATGCACCACGGCCTTGCCCTGCAGGCCGAGACCGAGCACCAGTATCGTGTTCATGGCGTTCTCCTTTGAGCCGTCAAATGTTTCGCAGCCGGGGATCGAGGGCGTCACGCAGCCCGTCACCCAGCAGGTTGATAGACAAAATGGTGACCATTATCGCCAGACCCGGCAAGGTCACCAGCCACCAGGCATCGGTGATGTAGATCCGCCCCTCCGCCAGCATGCGCCCCCAGGTGGGCATGGGCGGTGGCACCCCCATTCCCAGAAAGGACAGGCCGCTTTCCCAGATGATGATGTTGGCCACCCGCAGCGTACCCAGCACCAGCAGCGGCGAGATGACATTGGGCAGAATATGGCGGGTGATGATCACCCTGTGAGGCGTGCCGATGGCCCGCGAGGCCTCCACGAACTCTTTTTTTTTCAGCGACAGCACGCTGCCGCGGATGGTGCGCGCATATGTCACCCAGTCCGACAGCCCCAACACCAGGATCAGGTTGAAAATCGAGTTGCCCAGCACGGCAATGATCGAAATGGTCAGCAGCATGAAGGGGTAGGCCATGAAGACATCGGCGATGCGCATGATCAGACTGTCGAGCTTGCCGCCGTAGTAGCCGGAAATCAGGCCCAGTATTATCCCCGCCAGTTCGGCCACGGCCACCGCGGAGAAGCCAACCAGCAGCGAGACGCGGCTGCCGTGCAGCAGGCGCGCCAGCACGTCCCGCCCCAGGTTGTCGGCGCCCAGCGGAAAGCGCCAGGTGCCGCCGGCCTGCCAGACCGGCGGGGTGAAGCGCGCCAGCAGGTCCTGCTCCAGGGGGTCTACCGGGTAGACCAGCGGGAAGCCCAGGCTCACGGCCAGGATCAGCGCCAGCATGATCCCGCCGGCCAGTGCGCTCGGACGCCGGGCCACTTCCCGCAGGGTTTCGGCCATGAACCGCAGCCGCGGTTCGACGGCTTCGAACAGGGAGGTTTTGGCGGCAGCTGTGGCGTTCATTTGTCCTCGAAATAGGAAATCTGGGGATCGAGATACATGTAGAGCATGTCCACCAGGAAGTTGACCGCCACGAAGATCAGCGCCAATACGAGCACGATGGACTGCACCAGCGGGTAATCGCGGTTGAAGATGGCCTGGATCACCAGGCGGCCCACCCCCGGCCAGGCGAAGACCGTTTCGATGATCACCGTTCCTCCCAACAGGAAGCCGAACTGCATGCCCGCCACGGTCACGATGGGGATCAGGGCGTTCTTGAAGGCATGCTTGGAAACAACGACCCATTCCCTGAGGCCCTTGGAGCGGGCCGTGCGGATGTAATCCAGGCTCAGGACCTCGAGCATGACGGAGCGTGTCAGACGCGCAAACATGGCCATCAGGCTCAGTCCCAGGGCGATGGCGGGCATCACCAGTTGGGCCAGGCTGCCGCGTCCCGAAGTGGGCAGCCAGCCGAGTTTCACCGAGAAGAGCAGAATCATCATGATCCCCAGCCAGAAGTGCGGCATGGACAGCCCGAAGAGGGCTCCCAGCATGCTGCCCATGTCGAGCAGCGAACCGCGCCGCACCGCCGAGACGATGCCGACGGGTATCGCCACCACCAGGGCGATGAGCATGGCGGCCAGCGCCAGTTCGAGGCTGGCCGGCAGCCGCTCCAGGATCAGCTCCATGGCTGGGACCTTGTAGTAGAGCGAATTGCCGAACTTGCCCCGGACGGCCTGCCAGGCGAAACGCAGGTACTGCGTATAGAGCGGGTCGTTGAACCCCATTTGCTCCCGCAGGGCCTCGATTTCGGCATGCGAGGCGTCGCCCGGCAGCATGAGCATCACGGGGTCTCCGGAGAGGTGAATGAAGAAAAAACTGATCACCGAAATTCCGACGACCACGAAAACCGTGTGCCAGAGTCGTTTGAAGAGATAAGGCAGCATGGTCC
>JBAPSB010000375.1:0-18364 GCA_049281435.1 Desulfobacterales bacterium | reverse complement strand
GGCCGTACGACCGAGGCCCTGCTTTCGCGGGCCGCAAACTCGTCGGCCTGTTTGCGGGCCAACTCGATCGAGGCGAAATCTCCGATGCGCACGGTGTACCAGACCCGTTCCTGGGGATCCTTTACGGCGGTGATGCCGGGCGTGTAGCCTTTGCGGGCCAACTGATCGACCCGCCGCTGCGCATTTTCTTCCACCAGAAAAGCCCCCACCTGGACCGAATAGGCTAAAGCGGCGGGTGACCCGGAATCGGCGGCAGTGGCGGGCGAGACCTGGTCCAGATTATGCTGGAGGCGCATGGAATCGAGCACGGCCAGCAATTGACCCTGGTCCGGCGCCGCTTCTTTTTTTTCACCCGCCGCCCCGGATTGCGCCTTGTTCACGCCGGCAGTTTCGGCTGGAACCGGCGCCGGCGCCGGCGGGGGCGGTTGCAGGGGTTGCTGTGGGACCGCCCGGGCATCTGTCTTTGGCTCTGGCACCGCGGCCGGGGTTTCGGTCACAGCGCTCCGGGTGCGGGCTGCGGGCTGACTCAAAAAGTAGGCCGCCGCCGCCAGCGCCATCAGCATCAGAAGTGCCGTGCCGTAAAAAAGCGGCAAGTATCGGCGCGGCACTGCCGGCCACAACGTGCGCGGTTCCTTTTGCCGGGGCGCCAATGCGGCCTTGGCCGTCTTATCACCGATGGTTCTTTCCCTGCTCTTGGCGGCCAGGGTCAGGATACGGTCGCAAGCGGAATTGATCTGGCGCGGAATTCCCTGCGCATGCTTGTGAACCGTCCGCAAGGCGGCCTGATCGAATCTGACGGGCGGCCCCGCCGAGGATATCGAAATACGGTGCTGGACATAGGCCGCGGTTTCTTCGGCATCGAGCGGGTTGATGAAGTAATTGACCGAGACTCGCTGGCCGATTTGCCGTAAGGAAGGTGTGGCCAGCATCTCGGAGAGCGTCGGCCGGCCGATCAAAACGATCTGCAGAAGCTTGTCGCGGGTGGTTTCCAAGTTCGACAGCAGGCGGACCTGCTCCAGGGCCTCGTCTGAGAGCAAATGGGCGTCGTCTATAAACAAGGCCACCTTTTTATCTGCCCGTTTTTTTGCGATTAGGTAATCATTGAGGCCGTCCGTCAGGTCCTTGATCGTGCCGAGGTCCGATTGGAGCTTGTAGGCGGCGTTGATGTTTTTCAGCAGCTGCAGCGGGCTGAGACCGGCTGTGGCCGTAATATAGGCCGCGACGGCATCCCGGTGCAGGCGTTTGACGAAAGACCGGCTCACCGCGGTTTTTCCGACCCCGCTGTCGCCGGTAATCACCGTGAATCCCTCTCCTTCCATGACGGCATAGGTCAGGTGGGCGAGGGCTTCCTCGTGGTGACGACCCAGAAAGAGACGTTCGGGGTCGGCGGGATGCCGGAATGGATGTTTAGTAAAGCCGTAGAGTTGTCTATACATGCGGCGCTTGTTTTGATAGCTGGGGTGTAGAAATTTTCATGATTTAGGAAGGGCTCGCTCAACAATAACTGAGGCATCCAATCTGTCTGCCGGCGAAAAACCCTGGAATATCCAGATAGCCCTGTGATTTTAAGCCTTGCCGGCCGGGCGTTTCAAGGCCTGAAAACGCCAACTTATTTTTTTTGCGAACCCCCAGCGTCCGGGGGCAGTTTAAAGTCTTTCGACTCTCATTGCAAGCACCCAGCAGCGAGAGTGGCGCGGCGGTTCAAGCCCAGCCACCGGAACTATGGTGATCGATCCAGGCGATCGAGAAATTCCCTGAACCACGGCGGGTTGAAGATGATGACGTAGGCCAGAAAAACGGCCGTCAGCGGCAGGAAAAAAACCACCAGGTCGAGCAGCAGGATGGCGGCGGCGAGGAGAATTCGAGTGGTCAGACGCATGAGTGTCCATCCATAAATGGTCTTTTTTCCGATGGCGGCCGGTCGCAGCGGGTTTCCGGGCTCCGTCGCGTCATTTTTACGCAGCGTTGCGGCCTTATCGTTTGACCCCGGATTTGTTAAAATCGATGGCAACCTTTCTATCGATAAACTCACCAAACCCAATAAACCCAATTAACCCAATAAACCCAATAAACCCAATAAACTCAATAAACTCACTATACTCTACAAACCCAACGAACTCGAGAAAGGATGGTGTCTATGGGAAAAAAAATATTGATTGCGGTCGACGATTCGTTGCATTCAAAAAATGCGGTTCGCTACGTCGCCCGATTGTCGGGCCGGATAGAGGGCCTGGCCGTCGTTCTCTTCACCGCCCAGCCGATGATATCGCAGTTTCTGGTCGATGAGGCCCGCAAAAAGGTCGCCAGCCAGAAGGAATTGAAGGCGGTCATGGAAAGAAACGCCGCGACGGCTCTGGAGCTGCTCGAAAATTACCGGATGTCAATGCTCGAGCAGGGGGTCGACAACGCCCGCATTCAGCTCGTGACCCAGCCCCGCAAGCTCGACATCGCCAAGGATACCATCGAATATGCCCAGCAGGGCCGGTTCGACGCACTGGTCATCGGACGGCGCGGGATCTCGGGCCTGCAGGAGTTGTTCATGGGCAGCGTTTCTTCAAATATTGCCCAGAATTCAAAAGTGATACCGGTCTGGATCGTCGGCGACGATATCACGCCGGCCCGGTTCCTGGTGGCGGTCGACGGTTCCGAATACAGCCTGCGGGCGATCGACCACCTGGCGTTCACCTTGAGCGCCGGCGCCGATGTCAGCCTGACCTTTTTGCACGTCAGACCCAAACTCAGGGATTACTGCACAATCGATTTCGAGGCCACCAGAGCCGAAGCGCTCGAAGACTTGATTCGAAACGGTGACAAGGCCTGTATCGACAACTTCTATGCCCACGCCCTGTCTAAGCTCAAGGAATTCGGAATCGGGGAGGATCGTATCCAGACCAAGACGGTCGCCGGAACCACCAACATCGGCGGCGCCATCCTGAAAGAGGTTAAAAAAGGAAATTTCGATACGGTCGTCATGGGCCGCAGCGGCGCCAATAAAAGCTTTTTCACGGGCAGCGTCACCAACACGGTGCTGAACAAAATCTCGAAGGCCGCCGTCTGGTTGGTTCCTTAGTGGCCCTATTCCATAAATAACGGTGGCATTCAATGACCGCTGCATCCCGACGTGCCGGGTTGCCAGGCATGCGCATACAGCTGGGTAGGCTCGCTTCTCGCGCTGCGGCCATCCCGGTGCGTCACCGTATTTAAGAACGGGATCACTTGGCAACAGCGACCCCTACGGCACGGACTTCTGCCATTCCGTGGCAAAAATCCCGGCAACCCGGTCCACCTGGCCGGCATCGATATTCAGCGCCTTGGCCACTTCCAGATAGAGGCTCTTGCGGTCATTGTTCTCGGCGGCCACCAGATTGCGGAGCGTGCCTTTGTCCCGCACGCTCAGGCTGTCGGTCGGGGCGATGGCCACGTAGCCGTCGCCGCCTTCTTTGAGGACCCCGGCGGCGAACCAGGGCTTGAGCTGGGCATAGCGGTCTTTCATCCGGGTTTTCAGTTCCCGGATGGCGGGATTCGAAACGGTCGTGATGTCTTCGGCCCAGGCGGTTGACACCATCAAGGCGAAAACGGGCCGATCCCATCGGTATCCCTGCTGCTTTTGTTCGGTTGCCGGAGATCCCTCGGGTTGCGGTTGCGGCCCACGAATGTCTTCCACAATTTTACCGGCCACCGATTCGACTTTCTCGGCCGGAAAATAGATGTTGATCGTCACGCAGGCGCCGATCAAGAGAATAGCGACAAAAAACACCGCCCGATATACCCGGAAGGCAGATTTCATGCACACCTCCTTGTTTCAGCGGATGACCGGGCCGCCGCCCGTTTTCGATATGCGTTTGATCCGTTTGACCATGTCTTTGAAACTGATGCGGTTGTCAGGATTCAAATTTACTACATCGACCCCGGAAAAACCACTCTTTTTGACCAGGTATTCCCGTCCATCCTGCTTGATGGTCCCGTTGATCCGGAAAACGTCGTTTTCCAGCGCGGCGGCAATTCCGATTTTCCAGTAGGAGAACTCCCGGAAGAACGTCGCAAAGGACCCGGCCAACCCGGCGAAGGGACTGCCCCCGCCGCCGAGGCTGGCGATGCTTTCCACGGCGCGGATGTTGATTTTCTGTTTGACGCCCTGCGTCGGAACCGTTTCCAGCCGCAGGTCGAATTTCTGGGGCTGCCCGCTGACGATTTCAACATTCGTCACGCTTCCGCGCAGGATGCCCTGGATTTTTCCGAAAGCGGTTCCCGCCGTCATGTCACCCAGATTAAGATCATCGATGCGGCTGTCGAAAACAAGCGCCGGCACGGAGGTCAACGGATTTAAAACTCCCGGATCGCTGATCTGGATCTGGCCGCCGAAGATATCGACGGACATCGTTCCGCGGCTGGTGAGGCGGCTGTTTTCCAGCCGGACGGCGGCGAGCCGGCCCGACAGGATGCCTCCGATGGGCTGGGGCCAGATATTGGTTAACCAGTCATCGATCCGGATCCCCGTAACGGACAGATGGGTATCGATTCTGGCGCGTTCGTGAAACAAATCCGTGAAGATCACGGGGCCGACCGCGACCCGGCCGGAGAAAAGCTCGAAGGCCGGGGGCTTAGGCAGCACCAGGCGGTTGGGGCCGACCTCGACATCGAGGGCCAGCGGCTGTTCGTCCAGGTAGGGAAGCCGCATTTTGTCGATTTTCAGGTGTCCGGTGAGTAGGGAAGCAGCGGCGGCTTCCGGCAGCGACTGGTACCAGAACGGCAGGTCCAGGTCGATGCCCGCCAAGGAAAAAGCGCCGGCATTTGTGTCGACATGGCCCTGCTGCCAGTAAGCGCGCCCCTTGACGCGCATCGATCGCCGGTTGCCGGTCATAGTGGCCGAACCCCTGATCCGGCCGCCGACTTGGGCCTCATATAAAATCGGCTGGTCGTACCGGAAAGGTTCGGCGACCAGCAGCCGGTAGAGCGGCCGGGCGTGCGTGGCGGGCACATCCAGATGCAGATCGATTTCCGGACCACCGGGCACCGATTGCAAAGCGCCGGAAAGTGTTCCGGCCACCAGGTTTGCCAGGGAGGCTTCCAGTCGCTCGATGGTCAAAAGACCGCTGTCGGCCTTTATTTGCAGCCGCCCGGAGGCGTCAAAGGGCGTGGTGGCCAGATCGAGATAATGTTTGCCCCATAGGACTTCTCCGGCGCTCGCTGTCAGGTTTACATCCGCCTGGACGTCATCCGCATTGCCGCCGAAGCTGGCGCTGGTTACAAGTGCACCATCCATTTTTTCGCCAATACGGCGCTGCTCCGGATCGCTGAAATGAAGATCCGTCACTGCCATGCGGCAGTTCAGTAAACCGCCAGCGGCCCGCCACTGGAGATCCAGATCGAGCGTATCCTGCGCGCCGAAGCGCCAGCCGGCCGGCAGAAAGCCCCAGGACGCGGCCGTTTGCAGCAGGGCGCTGTCGCGGCCGCGAAGGCTCGCAAACACCTGCTCTCCGGAGCGGCTCAACGACCCTGTCAGGTTTGTCAGGGAAGAGCTGGAAAAAGCGATACGGGGCAAAGACAACTCCCCACTGTGCAGGTCAATTTGCCCGCGATCCAGTTCGAGCCGAACTCCGGTCAGCTGCCGCGGACCGGCGGCGAGCCGGGCGCCCGAACCCCGGGTGTGCAGGCTGATATCCAGTGCGGGGAAATGGCCGGATGCCGTCAGATGCGGCTGGAATCCCGTCAGGGCCGCATTTTGGGTCGTGATCGCCAGCCTGTCGGCGTCCAGATTTATCTGCAGCAACGGGTCGGCGGCATTACCATTGACCTGCACGCTGCCGGACACTTCCGCTTGCAGACGGGCACCGGTGGCTGAATAGGTAATCGGGACGCTTTGAAGCATCAATTGCAGGTCGCCCTGCCACTCCGCGCTTTTTCCGGTCAGCGGGCCCTTGATATCGCCGGCCAGACCGATGGGTCCGGAGACGGTAAGGGGCGGCTGGCCACCGGTCACGGCCGCATACCAGGTGCCGACCCGGTCGGCATCGAGGCGGCCGCTGGTGAGGGCGAGCTGCAACCTGTAAGGGGCGGCGGTTTCGAGGCGGGCGCTGCCGGCGGCTTCCATCAAATCGGTGGCCCCAAACGACCACCCGGAGAATTCGAGCACTTTATCCGCCATCCGATAAGCGCCCCGGCCCGAAAACGTCAGCAGCGTTGCGGGTTGCGCAGCGGTCTGCGCCACCTTGGGGAAGGTGCTGTTGCCGGTCAGGTTTATTTCCGGCAGGCTGATGTCATTGCGTTCAGGTTGGTACACCAGGCGGAGTGCGGCCGTAATGTTTTCGGCGCCCAATGGCACTCCGGAAATCCGGCCGCCGGACAACACCATTTCGCCGGCTATCGGCGCGCTTTTCAGCGGGGGGTCGAGGTGGATGCGGCCGTCGGCAGCCGCTACCACCGTGCCGGCACCGATCCGCGATTCCAGCAACTGCCCGCGCGCATCGATGCCGACAGTCGGGCTCGATTTCAGGTGAAGGCCGGCGAACACCAGTTCCATGGCCTCGCCGATGACGGCCACCTGGCCGTTTTCGGCTTCTATCGAGGACCATTTTATGTCGGATGCCAGCAGGTACCCGGCCAGCTTGCGGACCAGGCGGGCCGGGAACGAGGGGGCTGCGGAACCTGAAAGGGCGATCGGCAGTTGGACATCTGTTTTTACGCGGGCCGAAAAATCCTCAATCCTCAGATGATCGACGATGAGCGTGCGCCGGCCGAAAGGGCCGATCAGGTGGGCATCGACCGCCAGAAATCCGAGCTGCAGGCCCGGCTTGTTTTCACCATCCGCCAGGCGCACATCGATGTCGCGCACCCGCAGGTGGAACGGGTCGACACCGTAGGACAGTTCCCCGATGGTGACCGCCACGCCGGCCAGGTGCTGAAGCTGTTCGGCCGCGAAGGTCTTGAGGCTGGAAGGGTGTTGGTAAACATATCCGACCGTCAGCGCCACGGCGATCAGGCCGATGCCGAAAAGGCCGAGAATCGTTATCAGCAGCCACCGCAATGCGCCGCGGCGGGGTGAGCGGGTCTTGCTATGGGTCACGGGTATCTCCGGTATCTCGCGTCCCGGCCAAATGATGAAATGAGCCGAATTATTCAGATATGAGCAATTCAAGGGCTTTTCAACCCAGAACGTTGAACCCTGAACCGCTCACTCCAGGCTCAAGCCATTGAGATATCGGGAATACGAGACACAGATGAATTCCTGCGGATCGAAAGGCGGCCTGGGAAAAAACAGCGCCGCTTCGAGGCCCCGCGGTTTATTTAGCGTGAAGCGGAGCCCGGGATGATGAGGCGACATTCCGGCGCCTTATTATGTATCCTGCGGGGGGTATACCGGAAACTGTCGGCACAGTTCCCTTACCTGGCCTCTGACGCTATCGAGGGCTACCGCATCCCATGGTGGCGTCAGGGCGGCATCGATCAGCTCCGCGATCCGGACGGCTTGGGCGTCACCCATCCCGCGGGTGGTGATGGCGGCGCTTCCCAAGCGCAGTCCGCTGACGCTTCCGGGGGTTGCGCCATCTTGGGGGATCACATTGCGATTCAGGATGATCCCCGCCGATTCCAGACGCTTTTCCGATTCGGATCCCTTCAGCCCTTTGGATGACAGATCCACCAGCACCTGGTGGTTGTCGGTTCCACCGGATACGATGCGGTACTGCCGGTCTATCAGGGCCGCGGCCAGGGCCGCCGCATTGTCGAGGGTCTTTTCCTGGATGGCCGCAAACCAGGGCTCTGCGGCCAGTTTGAAAATGACCGCCTTGGCCGCGATCAGGTTGACGGCGCTGGTTCCCTGGCAGCCCGGAAACACGGCGCTGTCGAGTTTTTTGCCAAAAGCCTCTCTGGCAAGAATGACGCCGCCCCGGCCGCCCATCATCGTTTTGTAAGCGGTAAAGGTGACAAAATCGCAGCAGGGGACCGGGCTGGGGATGACCTTGCCGGCCACCAGTCCGGCCAGATGGGCCATGTCGGCCAAAGAAAAAGCGGAAACGTCGGCGGCAATAGCGGCGATCTTTTCATAATCGATCAGCCGCGGGTAGGAACTGGCGCCGGCGACTATCATCCGCGGTTTGATCTTGTGCGCCAGGGCCTCTATTTCATCGTAATCGATGCGTTCGGTGACCGGGTCGACGCCGTAATGGGTAAACTCGAAGCATTTGCCGGTGATCGAGGCCCTGTGTCCGTGGGAGAGGTGGCCGCCGGAGGGCAGGCCCATCGAGAGGATCTTGTCGCCCACGTCGAGCACCGAAAAATAGACGGCCAGGTTGGCCGAAGTGCCGCTGTGGGGCTGTACGTTGGCGTATTGCGCGCCGAAGAGCGCCTTTGCACGGCGGATGGCGATAGTTTCGATGTCATCGACATGCTCGCACCCGGCGTGAAAGCGCCGGCCCGGATAGCCTTCGATGGTCTTGGTATTGAGTATCGAGCCGAGGGCTTCCAGTATCGACCGCGGGCAATGGTTTTCGGCGGCGATCAGATCGAGGGTTTCCTCGATCCGGGCCTCTTCTTTGGCGACCAGCGCGGCAATCAAGGGGTCGTCCCGCTTCAGATAATGCATTTTTGCTCCTTCTGACGGCGGATCGCACCGGTAAAGATTTTACCCGCCCAGGTAGGCTTCGAGCACCCGGCGGTCGGTAATCAGCTCCGCACCGGTTCCCTCCAGCACCACCGTACCGACTTCCAGCACATAGGCATAATCGGCGATCTTGAGCGACGCATAGGCGTTTTGCTCAACGAGGAGAACGGTTTTGCCCTGTTTGTTCACCGTTGCGATGATCTCGAAGACTTCCTTGACCAGCTTGGGGGCCAGGCCCAGGGAAGGCTCGTCGAGCAGAATCAGTTCCGGCGCACTCATCAGCGCCCGCCCGAGGGCCAGCATCTGCTGCTCGCCGCCGGAAAGGGTGCCGCCCTTCTGGTCCTTGCGTTCCCGCAGTATGGGAAAAAGATCGAAAACCCACTGGATGTCTTCGGCGATCCGCGCTTTGTCGCTGCGACTGTAAGCGCCCAGCATCAGGTTGTCCAGCACCGACAGGTGGGCGAAAATTTTGCGGCCCTCCGGCGACATGATGATTCCGGATCTGACCACATCCACCGGGCCCATGTGGGTGATGTCCTTACCTTTGTAGCTGATTTTGCCCGATTTGCTTTTGATCAGGCCCGAAATGGCCCGCAGGGTGCTGCTTTTGCCGGCGCCGTTGGCGCCGATCAGGGTAACGATCGCTCCTTGGGGGACATCGATGGAAAGGCCCTTCAGGGCATGGATGCCGCCATAAAAGATATTGAGATCCCGGATCTTAAGCACCTTGAACCGCCTCCTCTCCGAGATAGGCCTCGATCACCTTGGGGTTGGACTTGATGTGATCCGGCGATCCCACGGCAATGGTCTCACCGTAATCCAGCACCCAGATGTGCTCGCAGATGCCCATGACCACCTTCATGTCATGTTCGATCAGCAGAATGGTCAGTTCGAACCGGTCACGGATTTGGCGGATAAAATCCATCAGTTTGCGGGTCTCATTGGGATTCATGCCGGCCGCCGGCTCATCCAGCAGCAAAAAGGCCGGGTCCGTGGCCAGGGCCCGGGCGATTTCCAGCCGGCGCTGGGCGCCATACGGCAGGCTGGTGGATTTTTCAGCGGCCAGCTCGCGCAGCCCGACCACGTCGAGCAGGTTAAGGGATTTTTCCCTTAACGCTTTTTCCTCGCGCGTGCTGGCGGGCAGGCTGAAAAGGGCGTGCCACCAGGTGGTTTCCTGACGCAGGTGCCCGCCGATCATGACATTTTCCAGCACCGTTTCGTTCTTGAACAGGCGGATATTCTGAAACGTGCGCGCGATACCGCTGTGGCACACCACATGGGGCGGCTGCCCGGTGATGTCCCGGCCCTGAAACATCACCTTTCCGCTAGTCGGTTTATAAAAACCCGAGATCACGTTGAAGCACGTGGTTTTTCCAGCGCCGTTGGGCCCGATGAGCCCGACGATGCTGCCCCTGGCAATGGCGGCGTTGAAATTTCCCACCGCTGTCAGGCCGCCGAAACGCATCGTCAGCGCGGTCGTCTCCAGAATGGTTTCCGGTTTCATTTATACCGGCCTCGCTTTCCGAACAACCCGGCCAGGCCTTCCCAGGTAATCTCGCGGGTGCCCATGAGTCCCTCGCGGCGAAACAAAATGATGAACAGCAGCGCCAGAGAAAAGACCACCATGCGCATGCCCGGGATTCCGGCGATATAAAAATCGCCGATACTGATCGGGTTCTCGACGAACCGCAGCCATTCGAGCAGGATGGTGATGCCGAAGCCGGCCAGGACGGTGCCGGTGATGGAGCCCAGACCGCCGGTCACCACGATCATCAGGATATTGAAGGTCAGGATGAACAGGAACATCTTGGGATCGATGGTGGTCAGCAGGCTGCCCAGCAGGGCGCCGCCCACCCCGGCAAAAAACGCGCCCATGGCGAAGGACACCAGTTTGGTCTTGAACACATTGATCCCCATGGCCTTGGCGGCGGTTTCGTCGTCGCGGATCCCCTTGAGCGTGTTGCCGAAATTGCTGTTGACGATGCGGATGACAAAATAAAGGGTCAGAACGCACCACCCGAAATTCCACCAGATGTTGGCATGGGCGGGGATGCCCTTGAAGCCCAGGGCTCCGTTGGTCAGCCGGGGCAGGTTGTTGGCGAACACCCGCACGATTTCGGCAAACCCGAGGGTGGCGATGCCCAGGTAGTCGTCTCCCAGACGCAACAGCGGGATTCCCACCAGGACGCCGGCGACGGCCGCCACGATCCCGCCCAGCGGCACGGCCACAAAAAACGGGGCATGGGCGGCCTGCACCCAGGAATAGGCCGGTTCGAGAATAAAGAGCATCTCCTTTTGCGCGGGGGTCATGATCAGAATCGAACAGACGTAGGCGCCGATGGCCATGAAGCCGGCGTGGCCCAGGCTGAACATGCCCGTAAAGCCGTAAATCAAATTCAGGCTCAGCCCCAGGATGACATTGATGGCGATCAGGTTCAGAATCTGGATTTTATAACCGTCCAGATTTTCGCGCGCCAGCCAGAGCAAGATGCCGACAACCGCCACCAGCAAGATATTGAGGAGTATTTTTTTTCCGCGGCCCATTACACCTTGTCCTCCAGTTTCTGCCCGAACAACCCGGTCGGTTTGATCAGCAGGATGAAAATAAGCAGGAAGAAGGCGAAGGCGTCCCGGTAACCGGCCAGTTCCGGAAAGAAGGCCACGACCAGAATTTCGACGAACCCAAGGGCCAGGCCGCCGACGACCGCCCCCTGAATCGAGCCGATACCGCCAAAAACGGCCGCGATAAACGCCTTGAAGCCGGGGATGACCCCCATGACCGGCTGCAGCTGCGGGTAGCGCAGGGCCCACATGATCCCGGAAGCCGCCGCCAGGGCCGACCCGATTCCGAAGGTCAGGGCGATGACCCGGTTGACCTCGACCCCCATGATGTAACTGGTCTCGATATCCTTGGAAATGGCCCGCATGCCCAGTCCCGGTTTCGTTTTATAGACGATATAGATCAAGCCGAGCATGAGCAGAAACGACAGGATCGGCACGAACAACGTCAGCGGCAGGATGCGCACGTCGCCCACCACGATCACCTCTTCCAGCCAGACCGGCCGGTATACCTCGCGCGGAATGGCCGAAAAGACGACAATCGCCAGATTCTGTAGAAAAAAGGAAACACCGATGGAACTGATCAGGGCTGATATGCGTGGCGCGTCGCGCAGCGGGCGATAGGCGATGCGATCGACGAGGATGCCGATGCTGGCGGTCACCAGGATGGAGGCGACAATGGCCAGCGGCCAGGGCAGATGAAACAGGGCGATGCCCCAGAAAACGAAATACGCGCCCAGCATGAAGATCTCTCCGTGGGCGAAATTGATCAGCCGCAGGATGCCGTAGACCATGGTGTACCCGATGGCGATCAACGCGTAGAGGCTGCCAAGCGTCAAACCGTTCAACGAGTGCTGCAAGAACATCGCAAAGCTCATCCAGCGCTCCTATCCTTTTGACGCCCGGCCCAAAGGTGTTGTGAAACGGGCAGCGTCAAGGGCTCACTTAAAAAGCGGATCACATACCGGAAGTCAAAACATTTTGCGCGACTGAAGTCATGAATAATTTAGAACAGGCTGACATCTCTTTGGTTTCACATCTTCGCCACCGGGCCCCGCACCGCTCGCAACCGCAGGCTTTTTTTCGTGACCCCGAGGGGGAAAAGCCGGCCAGGCCTCCCCCCTCGCATATGGCACACCCGACCTTGTTCTTACAGTTCGGGGACAATGCTGCCGATGTAGGTTTTCTTTCCGTCTTTGATAATGACCAGGCCCACCGGTTTTTCGGCATCATGGGAGGCGTTGATCGTGGTGGCGCCGGTGACGCCCTCAAAATCCTTGGTGGCGGCCAGGGCCTTGGTGATGGCCTGGCTGTCAGCCGAGCCGGCTCTCTTGATCGCATCCAACAGGATCACGTAGGCATCGTATCCCAGGGCGGCGTTGACGTTGGGTTCCTTGTCGGGGTGCAGCTTCTGCCAGTTGTCAGTGAAATTGCGGGCGACCGGATTCATCTCCTTCATGGACGGGTCGTAGGGAAACGTGGTGTGGATGAAGCCTTCGACATCCTTGCCGCCGATCTCGACGATCTTGGGATTGTCCATGGCATCGCCGCCCATAATCGTGAAGTGGGCGCCCAGTTCGTTGGCTTGCTTCATGATGATCGCCCCTTCGGCAAAGTAAGAGGGGATAAAGAGCAGGTCGGGTTTCTTGCTGATGATTTCCGTCAACTGGGCGGTAAAATCCTGGTCGCCGGACTGATACTTGAGGGTTGTAACCACTTCGCCGCCCAGTTTAGCAAAGGATTTTTGAAAGAAGCTGGCCAGGCCGACGGAATAGTCGTTGGCCACATCGATCAGCAGGGCCGCTTTTTTCAATCCGAGGGTTTTGTAGGCATAGGTTGCGGCACCGGCGCCCTGCAAGGGGTCGATGAAACAGACCCGGAAAACATACTCCTTGCCCTGGGTGACCAGCGGGTTGGTGCAGGAGGTTCCGACCATGGGAACCCGGGCTTTTTCCGCCACTTCGCCCCCGGCCATGGCCAGCGAGCTGCCGTAGGTGCCGATGATGGCGTGGGCCTTTTCCTTGCTGATCAGGCGCTTGACGGCATTGGCCGATTCCACCTTGTCGGATTTGTTGTCCACGATAAACAATTCCACCTTTTTGCCCAACACCGTGGGGAACTCCTGGTGGGCCATTTGCAAGCCCTCGAGTTCCAGCTGGCCGCCGTAGGCGTTGGCGCCGGTCAGGGGCAGGAAAACACCGATGCGCACCGTGTCGTCGGCCGCAAGGGCCATGCCGCCGAAAGCAAAAAACAGGACCAGACATACCGCAATTCTTTTTCTCATTGGAACCTCTCCTTTTGTAAGTGTGATATCCGCCGTGTCCCTCAGTGATTTCTAACGCTCGTCCGGCCCGCAGAGCCGGTAAAGGCTCATTTCAAAATAACGTCGTCGTGGTGATGCCGACCCCTTTTATCCGGCAACCACCCATAAAATACTGGAATAGCTTGATATTGATGTATTCGGGCAGGCTTGCCGGCCACGCGTCTCGAGGGCCAAAGTGACCCATCCGATAAATTCTCGATTTACACTCGGCAACGACCCCAACCAACAGGATAAACAAGGGAACCGAGTTGGATGGCATAGGGCAAACGCGTCTAAAAATCAACTGTTATTCCGTACCGGCCAGCGGCGGCCTTGCCGGCGACGCACCCCCTTCAGGGCATCCGACGAGTTTGTGCGGTGCCGGGTTATCTTCCCGCCGGGGCAGCCTGCCGGCGGCGCCCGATCCGCGGCTTGACAATAATTGCCGGAGCTGTGTAAGTGAAAGTCATGATTATTCAGGGAATTCATGTCGGTAAAGCAACTCCGGGGCGGTAAAAATTAAGCAAGGTGCGCACATGTCCAAACGATTGAAGGGTCAGTCGGCGGTTGTCACCGGGGCCGGGCAGGGGATCGGCCGCGCCATCGTCGAAAGCTTTGCGCGCGAGGGCTGCCGCGTATGGGCCACCAGCCGGAGTCTCGAACCGCTGGCGTCCATCGAACGGGCCCCGTTAGTGCGGATAGAGCAACTCGACGTCACCTTGCCGGAGGCCATCGCCGGGGCAGCCGCGAAAATCGGGGCCGTCGACATCCTGGTCAACTGCGCCGGATACGTGGCGTCCGGATCGATTCTCGACTGCGCGCCCGATGAGCTGGAGCGTTCCCTCGCCGTCAATTTGATGGGCGTCTATTACATGACCCGCGCGTTTCTGCCGGGGATGTGCGATCGGGGTGCCGGCGCGATCATCAACATTGCCTCGGTTCTCTCGAGTGTCACCAGCGCCCCCGGCCGCTTTGCCTACACCACCACCAAGGCCGCTCTGATCGGGCTGACCAAGTCGCTTGCCGTCGATTTCGCCGAACGGGGTATCCGGGCCAACGCCCTTTGCCCCGGAACAATCCAGACGCCGGGACTTGAGTCGCGGATCGCCGCCAGCAAAGATCCCGATGCCACGCGGGCGGCTTTCGTCGCGCGACACAAACTGGGGCGCCTGGGAACGGTTTCCGAGGTGGCCGAGGCCTGCGTGTTTCTGGCCTCCGCCGATGGCGGTTTCGTGACCGGGCAGACGCTGATCGTGGATGGCGGCATGACCCTGTGACCAGCCGATGCCCCGTTCGGAATCTTATCTGCGGGGTGCCGGTCGCCCGGGGTTCGAATTCCAGGCCATACCGCTTCATTTCGATCGGTACGACGGAGCAGCCATGCCCACGAGCATTCTGACCAAGCGTGGAACCGACATCGATTCACGCTTTCGATCGCTGCTGCAGAAAGCGGTGCGGCGCGGCAACGTCGAGCTGGTCTACACCACCAGCGCTCTGATCCAGAGCCTGAGCTTCCGGGAAAAGAACTGGTTCCGGAACCGGTCCGCGATCATCACCTTCGAGGAGTGCTGGCCCCTGGGGGCCGAACTGCTGTTCAACAAGAAGTTCCACAGCAAGGCCGCCGCCCTGATCAAGGTGGCGCGTTCGGTCAAGGCCCGGGATGCCACCGGCCTCGGGTATCTGGCCTACCGCCTCTTCGAGGGCGACCGGTCGGTGCTCGACGGGGGGGCGGATGACCGTCATATCAAAATCATCGCCGATGCCATCCGCCGTCCGGACGATTTCTGGCAGTGGCTGGGGCGCGAGCCGGTCGATGGGGATCGCGGCCATCTGGTGGCCAACGCGCTGACCTTCAAAAGCGCGGGCCGCCCCCGGGACCGGGCCGTGATTCAGGCGGCTGCCTACCTGGCGGCTTCCGGAGAGCTTCCCGAAATCGGGGCGGCGGCGGCCGAGGAAAAACCGTTTCCGTACTGGATCGCCTTCGATCGGCACACGCCGCAGGGCCAACGCGTCCTGAACGATTTGGCCAGGGACCTGCATGTCGGCCTGAAGCAGCTCGAATGGACGTTGTTTTATTTTGAAGGCGGCCTGGCCAATGCCGCGGCCCCCTCGCGCTGGTGGGACCGCAACTGCTACTGGCGGTTTTTTCGCCTCGGGTTGCCGGTCGAGGAAGCGCACCTGCTGTGGGAGCCGATCAGGCCCCAAATGATTCAGGCCCTGGCGGACGACAGCCGCCGGCTGCACCACGAAATCTACACCTGGAAGCTCGCCAACCGGGAGTCGATCGAAACATTGAAGAAACAAATCGAACTGTTCACCACGCATTTCGAGACCGGCCAGATCGATCAACTGGAATTGTTTTGACGCTCACGGCCGGAACGCCGGGGCCCGCAGGTGACGGATACGCGCCGGCGCCATCCAGAAATCGCCTTTTCCCGCCGCTTCGACCGTTGAAAGCCGCGATGATCCGCAGGTTACCGGCTGCAACGGCCATAATAGTGCGCTGCGGGATGCGGCCCCCGCCGAAAAGCTGCAGGGCCCGGAGAAAAAATAGCTGCCGAAAACAGACGCCCGGGGGTGCCTCGAAAAAAAATCGCGGACAGCCCCGTCTCGCGGAGCGGCGGACACGGACTTTCACTGCGGGAAAATACCTGATAAACTGTGCGCGATAAACTTAAAGGGCTTTCATCAGGATCCGCCATCGTAGCGGCGGACACGACCAAGCGGTCGGTAAGTTTCAGAAGCAGCTCGAAAAATCGATTCGTTGCCCGGGCCACTGCGCCCGCACGGGTCCGGTGCCGGTAAGACACGCGATGTATAGCAAATTCTTCTCTTTTCGGGAAAAACCCTTCAAGCTCGTTCCCAATCCCGAGTATTACTACGTGAGCCGCAGCCACGAGGAGGCGATGGCGCACTTGAAATACGCTATTTCCGAGGGGGAGGGATTCGTCGAAATTACCGGCGAGGTCGGCACCGGAAAAACCACGCTTTGCCGCGTTTTTCTCGATACCCTCGATGACGATACCGAGGTGGCCTACATTTTCAACCCCCGGCTGGGCCCCACCCAGCTGCTCCGGGCGATTGCCGACGAGCTGGGAGTCGCGTGCCGCACGGACGATACCAAGCAACTGATCGATGCCCTGAACCATTACCTGATCGAGATGAAGACCGCGGGAAAAAAGGTCGTGCTGCTGGTGGATGAAGCCCAGAACCTGGCCCGCAACGTCATGGAACAGCTGCGGCTGCTCTCCAACCTGGAGACCAACCGTTCCAAAATGTTGCAGATCATCCTGGTCGGCCAGCCGGAACTCGGTGAACTGCTCGATTCCTACGACCTGCGGCAGCTGGCGCAGCGGATTACGCTCAGCTGCCACCTGTCACCGCTCAGTTTCAGGGAAATGCGGGAATACATCGAGCACCGCCTCCAGGTCGCGTCGAAAAAAGCGCCGGTCGTCTTCACCAATTCGGCTTACCGGCTCGTCGCCCGCTATTCAAAGGGAATTCCGCGCCTGATCAACATCGCCTGTGACCGGGCCCTGCTGACCGCCTTCGGCCGCAACCAGAAGAAGGTCACCGGCGCGGTCGTGCGCGCCGCCATCCGCGAGTTGTCAGAGCGCGGTAAAAGGCGCCGCCGCTGGCGCGGGTTCAATAAAACGGCGCTCGTTCTGGCGGCGGCGCTGTGCGTGGCGGCCCTCTTGCTCTGGTGGGGGTATCGGACCCATTTTGCCGGTTTTGCCAAAATGCTCGACCACGGCCGCGCAGATATTGGAGCGCAGGCACCGCCGCCGACAGTTCCTCTGGCCGAGCCGCCGTCGCCTGCGTCACCGGCGCCGGTCGATACGTTAAACGATGCCGGTACCGAATTCTCGAAATTCATTCAGGACATGGATGTCCGCGCGGCGCGGCACCTGGCCCTTCAAAATGTTCTGGACCGCTGGAAGGTCCCCTCCGGGATCGATCCGGCGCTCGACGGGCAACCCGACAATGCGGCCTTCTTCGAAACGGCCGCCCGTCAAGGCGGGTTGCAAATGCTGCCGATCGATTGCCGCCTGGATACGCTGAAGAAGCTGAATCTGCCGGCCATCGTTTCCGTGAAACCGCCCGGCGGATCGCTGTCCGGTTTTCTGACCGTCCTCGGGATCAAGGGTGATCGGATATCCCTTGGTCGGGCGCGACGCGGCGCAACGATCACGGTGCCCGAGAGTGTCCTTCAGCCTTACTGCGCCGAAGCGGCCTACGTTTTCTGGAAGGATTTCATGTCTTCCGCCGGCCTGCCATCGAACCGGCCGCCGCACGATGCGGTTGCCTCCTTAAAGACGCTGCTGAACGAGTCTGGATACCCGCAACCCGCTAACGGACCGTCGACCGATGCGCAGGCCCAGGCGGCGGTCGAACGGATACAACTGAAATACGGACTTGTGCCCGACGGTATTGTCGGACCGCTGACCAAAATTGTGCTGTTCAACGAAAACCCGCGCCTGGAGATCCCGCACATCCGGCACGATTGAGTGGCGCAAGGGGCATGCGATCTGTCGCTTTGGTGAAGCCGCTTATCGCCGAAATTCTGTCGCAGCGTGTGATGTGAACCCGTTTTTTGCGAGGAATGTGAAATTGTGAGTTCCATTTTAAAAGCCCTTAAAAAACTCGAAGATGAAAACCCTTCCAAGGGCCGATCGGTCATCTGGCCTTCCGGCTCCGGCCCCCGCGGGACCGTTCGCCGCTTAGACGTCTCCTCCGGGTGGCCGGCCGTGCTGGGCTGGGGCCTGCTGGCGGCGGTGGTGCTGCTGGCGGCCGGCGGTCTCTATCTTTTCCTGTCGCCGACGCCGGAAAGTGACGACCGGCCGGCCGAAAAGGTTGCCCGGCCGGTCGTCAAGCCGATTCAGGAACCGCCGCCGGCCGAAATC
>JBAPSB010000374.1:0-21126 GCA_049281435.1 Desulfobacterales bacterium | reverse complement strand
GCCCGGCACGGATACCCCGTTCGCCAGCAGCGTTTCGAGACCGTCGTTGATGTCCAGAAGTTGTGTCTTGTACTCGCGATAACGGTTCATGTTCCCCGCAGCTGTTGACTTTTCAGGCAGCAGCGCTGCCTTTTTCCGCCCTTCTCTCAAGGGGCCGGCCGGATTTCGGCGGTTGTGCTGTCCAGGGTTTCATGCTATTGAAATCAGACGGATACGATTGGAGCCTGGGGCGCGCAAAAAATAAACCGGCAGTTTTGGGCGTCGGGGCGCGCGGCCGGCATGACGTCAAACGGTAAAAATATCCGCATGATCCGGGGTGTCACCGCGCAGCCGAATGGGATGGACCAATCGTCCAGAACAATTCGTTATTTTAATGCGAGGCTGGTGCGTTTTCGGACGGTTGGCATAAGGTCTAAAGGAAAACTACAGTCCATGTCGGAAAAACACCCTGAATGCCCGCTGTACAACCCCCTCAATTGCAAAGAATACCACAATCCGAAGCTATGCGCCTTCGTCAGAAAAGACAAGGCGTGTCTCAAAAAAAAGAAGCCGAAGCTGGAGCAAAGCGCAGAGATGAAACCCTGACCCGCCCCGGGTGGCCGATTATCGGCCCCGCCGCCGCAACGCTGGGCATCTTGGTACACATAAATTGTGTTAACGGCCGCCACCTGAAACCTCAAAAGCGCTTTCTTCCATCACCCCTTGGCTGAAACTCATCGATGCAGGGCTATGGTCCTGAGTCGGATCAGCCCGAGCGGCCAGAGTCCCGCCCCGGCGGGAAACCTGAAATTGCTTTAATCCCTAAACCTTGCACCGTAAACCTTAAACCTCATTAACCTGTTACCATTCAGGCATTTCCGGCCGTGGACGACAGCAGCGACGGATCGATGCCCATGCACCGCACGGCCTCCTCCCAGCGGTTTTCCGCCGGCCGGCCGAAGATGATCTCCTCCTGGACCGGAAAGGTCAGCCAGGCATTTTCCCGCAGCTCCGCCTCCAGCTGCCCCGGTCCCCATCCGGCGCACCCAAGGCACAGAACAAGATCCTGCGGACCTTGGCGGACGGCGATCGCCTCGACGATATCGCGGCTGTTGCTCATGGCGAGCGTCGGGCTGATCGGCAAACAGGCATCCCAGGTGAAGGGCGGGCCGTGGAGCAAAAATATCTCGCCGGTATGAACCGGACCCCCGATGTGGATCGGAAGTAAAGCCGCCGCGGGCGCACAGTCTATTTTCAGCTCCTTGAAGATATCCGCGGCGGTCAACACCGCGTGCGGGCGGTTGATGACCAGGCCGAGGGCCCCCTCATGGTTGTGCTCGCAAATAACCGTCACGGATTGGTTGAAATTAGGATCGAGCATCCCGGGCATGGCCATCAGGAAATGGCCCTTGAGTCCCCCCATCATGCTTTCCATAAATGTCTCCAGACCTGGTAAGCGTGCAGAATGGACCCTAATTACTTTTAACCACTCGGCTTGTCAAGGCGGCGCGCGGAGGGCCGGATTTGGCTGCCGGACACCATTTGACCAACGGTGAGGCCCCGTAACGCATGACGCAAGCGCAAGGAAAGTGCGCTGGCGCTGCCACCTCACATCGCCGGCCTGGCCGGTGTCCTCGCCCTGAGCGCCGGCACCGACGGCAGACGGGCGCGGTCGTGGACAACCACTACCACGGTCGCTACCTGGGGGCAGGCCAACGATGCCGATCATTTCTTTCAAAAAACCGTCGAGCTGCTGATCACAGGCTCGACCCACACTGATGTCCTGGACGTGCGCATGATTTTAATTGGAGGTAATACACTCGACGGGTGAGGCGCCCTGACACTCCTCGCAACCGAGCAGCTCGTAGAGGCTCAAATCGCCGAGGGCGTTGTGAAGGTTGCGGACCTGAAGCGTGGATTGGGCTGCGCGCCGGGTATTCTCGCCGATGATGATGCCGTTGGGGTAGGACTTGGTCAGCTCCTGCAGCCTGAAAACCGTGTTGACGGCATCGCCGATCACCGTATAGTCCATTTTCTTGTCGAACCCGATATTGCCGACCACCACGTCGCCGGTGTGCACGCTGATGCCGATGCTCAAGGCGATGCCCATTTGCTTCTCGAAGGTCTTGTTGATCTGGGCGATCCCGGCCTTCATTTCCAGCGCCGCGGCGGCGGCGTTGTCCGCATCCCGCACGCTCGACACCGGCGCGCCGAACAGCGCCAGAAACCCGTCGCCGAGGTACTTGTCGACGATGCCGTTGTGTTTGAAGACGATTTCACCCATCACCGAGAAAAAATTGTTCAGCAGCGAGACGGTTTTTTGCGGGCCCATCTCCACCGCCAGCTCGGTAAACCCCCGGATGTCGATGTTGAGCAGGGTCACGGTCTTGACCTCGTCGACCACGCTGCGGCCGGTGCGTTCGCCCTGGATAATGTTCTCGAGCACGGCCTTGGGCACGAACTTCTGGAACATCCGGCGCACACCGCGCTCGTGTTCGGCCATTGACACCGTCTCCTTGTAAAGCCGCGCATTTTCGATGGCGATGCTCACCGATGCCGCAATCGATTGCAGCAGGTCTTCGTCGTTGAGGGAGAAATCGCTGCTGATCTTGTTGAGGACCTGGATCACTCCGATCACCTTGCCCTGGGAGATCATGGGCACCGCGAGGGCCGACCGCGTCACATAGCCGGTTTGCCGATCGACACCCGGGAAAAAGTGCGGGGATTTCTGGGTGTCGTTGACGATGATCGCCTCGCCGCGGGCGGCCACATGGCCGGCGATGCCCTGGCCGATCCTGAGGCGGAACTTCTTCATCGACGACAGGCGGGTGTTGAAGGCCACGGCCAGTTCCAGTTCGCCGTTTTCGAGAAACAAGAGCGAGCCGGCCTCGACGTTCATCAGGACCCGAACCATGTCCATGGTGTATTTGAGAACTTTTTTCATGTCGAAGGTCGATGAGGCCAGCGCGCTGCCGACCTGTTTGATCGTTTCCAGCTCGCGGTTGCGCTTGAGGACGGCGGCCGACAGGCGGTTGCGTTCGATAGCGATCGACAACCCGTTGGCGATCCACTCGATCAGGTTCTGCAGGCCGTCGAATAGCCCGCGGGTCTTGGCGGACAACGCCAGCACCCCGGTGACCACCCCGTCGGTGCGCAAGGGCGTCAAAAGACAGGTCCGGCGGCCGTTTTTCAAAAAGAGTTCCGCCAAGATGCCGCTGTCTTCACGGCCGGCGTCGTCCCCGCCGGACATCGCCCCCGCGGCATGGGTGTCGTCGATCAGAAGGGTCGTCTCCTGCTTGAGCACTTTTTCGACGACGGTTTCGCTGTAGTCGAGTTGCGCGCCTTTGGTGACATCGGTGGGTCCGTGGGCCGCCATGTCGAAAACGGTCAGGCACTCGGGCTTCTGGCGGTTTTTGACCAGCACCAGGGCGATGTCGAAGGCGATGACGGTGTGCATCTCGCCCAAAACGGCCTGGAGCAGTTCGCTGTCCCGAAAGCTGGAGTTGATGATCTTGAAAATCTTTTCAATCGATTTCAGCTGCAGAAAACCGCGCTCGTTTTCCTTGATCAGCCGCAGGTTATCGAAGGTAAAGGCGGCATTGCTGAGCAGCGGCGTGAGGACCTCGATGTCTTCGGGTCCGTAAACCCGGGCATCGTCCTTGCGCGAGAGCGTCAGGACGCCGATGATCTCCTTGCTGGTCTTGATCGGCATGCACACGAAGGATTTGGTGCCGTAATGAGGCAGGTTGGCGCGGCCGAAGCGCCGGTCTTTTTCGATGTCCTTGACCACCAGCGGCGACTTGTTGATGACCGCGTATTTGGCAATGCTGGTGTCGAAGTCGATGCGGTCGCCTAACTTGACGAATTCACCCAGCCCGACGCTGGCCTTGACCACAAATTCCTTGCGCGTTTTTTTCTCGACGGTCAGCACCGAACCCAGGTCCGAGCGGGTCAGCATCAGGGCCCGTTCCAGGGTGACGTAAAGGATTTCCTCCGGATCGAAGGTGACGTAGCACAGCTCCGAGAGTTCCTTTAAAATCGATATTTCCGAGGCTTTTTTTTCCAACTGGTTGAAGGTGCTGCCGAACTGTTTCTGAAGGGCCGAAAAGGATTCGACGATATTCTGCAGCTCGTCCGCGCCGGTCTTTATTTTCTCTCCGGCCATGTCGGTGAAAAAGTTTTTGGTCAATTCCCGGGAAATGGTCGTAATTTTGTCGAAAAGGGTCCTGAGGATGATGAAGCCGATCAGCGAAAAGGCCAGCACACCCACGAAGAAAAACGGGACATACTGGTCGGAGAGAATATCGTACTTGTAGCCGAAGTAAAGAAACCCGAAAACCGGAAAAAGGAAAAAAAGGCCGAAGATGATGTTGAGCTTGTAGGACAGGTTTTTGTCCTTAAGTGACCCCTCGCCCAGCCATTTGTCTAATTTCATATTCTGATCCCTCTGACCGGTGAAGCCGGCCGCCGGTCGATATAAGCGCCTGTCTAGACATTAAATTATACCCGATAACGTTGATTTCTTCAAGAAAAATGGCCGCTTGCGCCCTTGACTTTACGCGCGCGGTCGCCTATAGCACCCCTGGTTCGACCACAGCCCCGCCGGCCCCGCGGCGTCCGTATCGCACGGCCGGCGACACCCGGCGCTCACACCGGAAAGGAACCTTGAATTTGACGCACATCGCGACGATTTCCGCCGAACTCGGCCTCGACGCCGGGCAGATTGAAGCCGTTGCCGGCCTCCTCGGCCAGGGCGGCACGGTGCCCTTCATTGCCCGGTATCGCAAGGAAGCCACCGGCAGCCTGGACGAAGTGGCCATCACCGCCATCCGCGACCGGCTCCGCCGACTGGCGGAACTCGACGAGCGCAAGACGGCGGTGCTGAAATCCCTCGAAACCACCGGCCACCTCACCGACGAACTGAAGGAACGGGTGTCGGCTGCGCCGACGATGGCGGTGCTCGAGGATCTCTACCTGCCCTTTCGGCCCAAGCGGCGGACCAAGGCGACCGTGGCCCGCGAAAAAGGACTGGAGCCGCTGGCCCGTGACCTCTTCGAGCAGACGGGCCACGAGCCGGAACAGCTGGCCGCGGCTTTCGTGGACCCGGAGAAAGGCGTCGAATCGATCGCGGCCGCGCTCGAGGGCGCGCGCCACATCATCGCCGAAACCATCAACGAAGACCCGCGGGCGCGCGAGCGCCTGCGCGACCTTTATCTGCGCAAGGCCATCATCCGCAGTAAGGTGGCCACCGACAAGGAATCCGCAGGCGCCAAGTTCCGCGATTATTTCGACTGGAGCGAGCCGGCGGCCAAGGCGCCGTCCCACCGGATCCTGGCCATGCGCCGCGGCGAGAAGGAAGACATCCTCAACCTGGCCATGGGGCCGTCCGAAACCGACGCCATCGCCCTGCTCGAAGACCTCTTCGTCCGCGGAGACGGACCCGACGCCGCCCAGGTGCGGCTGGCGGTAAGCGACGGTTACCGGCGCCTGCTCTCGCGCGCCATGGAAACCGAGCTGCGGTTGGCCACCAAGCAACGCGCCGACGAGCAGGCGATCCGCATCTTCGCCGGCAACCTGCGGCAACTGCTTCTCAGCCCGCCGCTCGGCGCCCGGCGCGTGATGGGCATCGACCCGGGCTTTCGCACGGGCTGCAAGCTCGTGTGCCTCGACCGCCAGGGCAAACTTTTGCACCACGAGACAATTTACCCGCACCTGACGGAGCGGCAGGACCGCCAGGCCGCCGAAAAAATCGCCGAACTCTGCCAACGCTACGCGATCGAAGCCGTGGCGGTCGGCAACGGCACGGCCGGTCGCGAAACCGAGGCCTTCGTGCGCAAAATCGACGGCCTCAAGTCGATTTTGGTCCTTATGGTCAACGAAAGCGGCGCCTCGATCTATTCGGCCTCGGAAGCCGCGCGCCGCGAATTCGCGGACCTGGATCTCACGGTGCGCGGATCGGTGTCGATCGCCCGCCGTCTGATGGACCCGCTCTCGGAACTGGTCAAAATCGATCCGAAGTCGATCGGCGTCGGCCAATACCAGCACGACGTCGACCAGGGCGACCTCAAGCAAGCGCTCGATGACGTGGTGACCAGTTGCGTCAACGCCGTCGGGGTCGATGTCAACCGGGCCAGCGTCGAGCTGCTCACCTATGTCGCCGGGCTCGGCCCTCAACTGGCCGCCAACATCGTGGCCGTTCGCAACGAAAACGGGCCGTTTGCCGCGCGCGCGGAGCTGCTGGGCGTTCCGCGGCTGGGCCCCAAGGCCTACGAGCAGTCGGCCGGTTTCCTTCGCATTCACTCCGGCGCCAATCCCCTGGATGCCAGCGCCGTGCACCCGGAGAGCTATGCCGTGGTCGATGCCATGGCCCGCGACCAGAGCTGCGACGTCGCCGAGTTGATGCGGGATGCGCAGCGCCGCAAGAAAATCGACCTCGCCCGCTACGTCGGCGACACCATCGGCCTGCCCACCCTGCGGGACATCCTGGCCGAACTGGACAAACCGGGTCGCGATCCCCGCAAGGATTTTGAAACCGTGGTCTTCGCCGGTCATGTCAATCAGATCGGCGACCTGAGAGCGGGCATGACCCTGCCCGGGGTGGTCACCAACGTCACCGCGTTCGGCGCCTTCGTGGATATCGGCGTCCACCAGGACGGCCTGGTCCACATCAGCGAAATGGCCGACGCTTTTGTAAAAGATCCGGCCGATGTCGTTTCCGTGCAGCAACGGGTGAAGGTGACGGTCCTTGATGTCGATCTGGAACGCAACCGGATTGCGCTCTCCATGAAGACCGCTCCGGAGCGGGCGGCCGCCTCCACGGAAAAAATCAATCGCCCCCGCCCCGCTAAACGCGAGAAACGCAAACCGATACCTGAAAAAAAGACCAACCGCCCCTTTCACAATCCCTTTGCGGACGCACTGGGCCGCAAACGCCGTTAGGTCCTTTACACGGCAACAAGACCGGCGGCATCAATCGGCGTGGGCGGTATTCTGCATTTTGGCCGGTGGGCCGCACGGGGTTACCCGAAAAAAGGCAGTGATTCATGCGTGCCGTTATTCAACGGGTCACGGAAAGCGCCGTGTCGGTCGACGGCCGGGAAGTCGGCCGCATCGGCCGCGGGATGCTGGTTTTGCTGGGCGTCCACCGTCAGGATACGGTAAACGCGGCCGAGGAACTGGCCCTTAAGATTTCGCACTTGAGGATATTCGAGGACGCCGCGAACAAAATGAACCGGTCGCTGCTGGATACCGGCGGTCAACTGCTGGTGGTGTCCCAGTTTACGCTTTACGCAGACTGCCGCAAGGGCCGGCGGCCGTCGTTTGTGGAGGCGGCCACGCCGGCAGTGGCCCGGCGGCTTTACGATCATTTCACGGAAAGGGTGCGCCAGGAGGGGATTGCGGTAGAAACCGGGCGGTTCGGCGAGACGATGGCGGTTCATTTGATCAACGACGGCCCGGTGACGCTCATCCTCGACAGCGGACCTTGACGTCGACCGGGCGGGCGTTTTCTCACGTGATGGCCAGGTGATCGGTGAGCGCCCACTGCAGAAACCGGGTGTAGACCTCCCAGCTGTGTTCGCCGTAGCCCCCGGCCATCAGGTAGGCCCGCGGGATGCCGCGTTGCTTCAGGAACTGATAGACGCTCCAGTCGCGCGCAAAGAGCTGCTCGAGCGTCAGCCGCAGGCCGGCGGTCGAGGGCAGCTCGTCTTTTTCGTAGGGGTCGGCCCCGGAGACGATCACGGCGATGTCCGGCTTTGGCCGGCGCGCCAGGTCCCGCAATCCTTCTTCGAGTTTGACCAGATATAAAAGGTCTTCGCCGGCAAAGACCGGGATGTCGATGTCGCTGGGAATGAAGGACAAATTGAGCCGGCCGGCCTCATCGCGCTCCGGGCCGTCGAGCGGCCATCCACGCCCCATGTGGATGCTCAGGGTGACGATTGTCGGATCGTCGGCCGTCAGGGCCGCCGTTCCGTCGCCCTTGTGGGCATCGACGTCGATCACCCAGGCGGTCTTGATGCGCTTTTCAGCCTGCAGCTTGCGGATGGCGATCACGATGTCGTTGAGCAGGCAAAAGCCGTTGCCAAATGATTTCTGGGCGTGATGCATGCCGCCGCCGAAATAAAAGCAAAATCCCTTTTCCAGGGCCACGTTGCCGCACTGCCAGGTGCCGGAAACCCTCTCCAGGATGCGCGCGAACAGGCCGGTCAAGGGCTGGGTGGCGGTGCGCGGGGCGTAGCGGTGATAGCGGCCTTCGCTGTCGATCAGTTCGTAAGTCCGGATGATCTCGGCTTCCAGCGCGTCAGAGAAAAGCCGGTCGACATAGGCCGGGTCGTGAACCCTTTCCAGGTCGGCACGCTCCAGCGGCCGATGGTCCTTCGCGACGAACCAATCCGCCATCCGCGGCCCGAGCACCGGGTGCGTCTTGAGGTTTTCGAATGTCCGCGCGGCCCGGCTGTCCTTGATCGGAATCTGGATGCCGAACTCGTAAAACCCCATCTTTTGCTGCGGATCGTAGATGATCATCTCGTTGTTTCGCTCGACATCCGGCCGGCGCTCAGGCCACGATCTTTTCGGTGAATTCCGGCGCGCACCGGCATTCATCCATGCGCCGCAGGCCTTCGAGCAACATATCCATAAAAGTGCCGAGCACGGGAGCCGATTTTTCTTTTTCAGAAAGGTCGGGATGGAACTTGAAGCGGCCTTCGTTTTCCAGCATGAGGTCGAAAAAAGCCTCTTTGCCACGCTTTTTCTTGTAGGCCGCCCCGACCAGTTCCCCCTGGCGAAAAGCCACCCGGGCCGTTCCGTCCGGCAGCATCAATGACAGCCGGCCCGTTTTCTGGTTCAGGTTCAAGGTCTGGAAAATTTCCGCCGGCGGCATTTCCGACAGCCGCCCGAGCATACCCGATGCGATCTCCTCGGCCACGGCCAGGTTCGATTTTGCCAGGCGCTGAGCCAGCAGCCTGGCAAGGTACATCTGAATCGACGGGAATTTGTTGAGAATCTCCTTGAAGTCCTTGCCTTTGAGGAAAATGATCTTGGCCGGTTCGACAACCTTTATCGTCGCGCCCACCGGTTCACCGCTGATCAGGCTCATTTCTCCGAAAACATCGCCTTTGCGAAGGGCGGAAAGCCGGACGCCTTCTTCGTCGAGCACGTCCACCGCTCCGGCCAGGATGATGTAAAGATTCTGCGCCGGATCACCTTTCTTCAGAATAACCTCGTTGCGGGCAAATCTCTTGAGCTTGAGCAGGGCCACCATTTCACGGAGATTCTGGTGATCGAGGGCCTGAAATATCGAAAAATTGCTCAGAATTGCGGCCACGGCATCGAGATTTCGGGCGCGGTCCTTCGCGCCGTTGGGACGATGGCGCAGACAGGCCTTGATCTTTATGCGCCCCGAACACCCGCTGCACGCCACGACGGTTTCGGGTATGCGGTCGATGCTCTCGTGCTCGATCAGAATGCGGGTCAGGTCACCGACAAGCGTGCGGCAGGCTTTCCTTTCATATGGCGGCGTAACGATAGCGGTGGAAATAAAGGTTTTTTCCTGCTTCAACTCCAGCAGAAGGGCATTGCCGGAGAGCTTGAATTCGTCCCCCTTGCCATAGCAGGGGCACTGGTCATCCTCGACCACCCTGAAAACCACCTCTGAGGTTCGCATACTGATGTCCCGCATATCGGTATCTGATGGATCGTGCCCATCCGCGATCTTCTGTAGGCACTTCTGAGAGTCCAATTCACAAATGAGGAGTTGTTTGCTGGTCAAGGCCGCATCCCGTCGCGGGCGGGATTTGCGGTGAGGCGTATTTTATGTGCGCCGCGGTCGGAAGCCCACGGATAATCCCGCCTGCGGCGAAACCTGGAAAAAAGACCACTTATGGATGGGCACTATATCGACGCCAGAGTTCAGAAGCTGTCCACCCGAATGAAACGTTGTCCCCCGGTCCTGCAGCAGGGGGCGCCGGCCTTTTACAATGGGAAAAAATAGTATACCATTTTTTTGTTCCGGTCGGCAATCGTAAAGCACTATGGCGCGGGCGGGGGCAGTTGTCGGTAATAAATGTTACAATCGACGGTAAACCAGGTGTGCGCAAGGGGTCTGGCTATTTACCGCGGCGTTAGGCTTTCGGCATATTTAAATCGACATGACCGGGCCATCGAGGCCGTGGGGCCTGCGGTCCGAAGAGAAGAAACAAAAAAGGGTGCCGGCCGGCAGATGTCACATCCGGATAAGAAGGGGCTGACAGGGGCATGATTATTGCTGTGGACCCATGTTTTTTGGGCCTTCCTTGAATCCGGAGGGCAAACTTGACAAAAAGCCGGTCGGCGTTTAAAGCAGCGTGAACTTTTTGTGCCGGCCTGAAGGCCTGCCGTAGGACGTGATACACTCACAATAGATCTTACAGGCGTATGTCGTGTTGAAAAAATACCCGAAATACCGTTTCAACCTCGACCGTCGATCGGGGAGAGAGCGGCGCAGCGGCCAGAACTTCCAGTTTGTCAAGCAGTTGGTCAGCGGTCAGCGCACGATCGCCCGGCGCAACAGCGACCGCACGCGGATCGTTTACTTCGATCGCTACGATCCAAAGCTGATTCGCGTCATTATCGCTGTTTTGGCTTTAAGTGTGGCCGATGCCGTTTTAACGGTCAGGCTGATCGGGCTGGGTGCGGTCGAAATCAACCCTTTGATGGAGTATTATCTCAAGCTGGGTCCGCATGGCTTTCTGGCTGTCAAATATGTTTTGACCAGTCTGTCGGTCTTCATCCTGGTCATTTACAGCAACTCCGGCCTTAAAAGCGGCCGGTTTCCCATCCGCGCGGTCTTCCCCTGGATCATCACCGCCTTTGCGGCCGTCGTGGTATGGGAAATCTATCTGATGGTCAGAGTCGCCCTTTAGCTCGTGTCCATCCATAAATGGCCCTTTTTCGCAATTTCGACGTCATTCACGCCTGGGGCGTGACAGGTCAAAGGGTTTTAAGCGCTCTGCGGATTGAATCGAAGATATCCCTTCACTGACCCCGCTGACACCCGGAATCTCAGGAGATCTTGAGCCGGCTCAAAATGCGGACGCCGACCAGGCAATTCCCCTCGTAAGGGCCCTGTGGGGCTTTGGTGATGTGCGTGATTTCAGATCGGTGAAAAACGGTGGGCTGCCCGGCGGTATCAAAGTGAAATTGGATCTCGATTTCCTGGCCCACTGTGAGATTGCGCAACACGACGGAATCGACGGCGACCAGAAAGCAGGTCCCGTTTTGAGAAATATCCTTGAGCCGGAACTGTTGAACGGGAATGCCGCTGACCCTCACGACCGCATGGCATTCGGCCTTGGCGTCGCCTCTTTCCTCGGCGCGCCGCTCTCCTTGATATTCCGCGGGTTTCTTTTCGCTCAAAGCGTTTTTCTCCGTTGAAAAGCCGACCGTCTTTGCGGCGCACGGGAAAACATAGAGTTTTACATTAAAGTTTGCGGCGCACCGCTGCCCGGTAGAAAGGTCCGGAATGTTGGGTCTCAGGCCTATGGAACCAATGTGTCTGCGGCTTCAATAGGGTATTTTGCACAAAAATACAAGGTGTCCCCGCTGACCGTCACCATTTTCCGCTGGGTCAATTACCTCAGAGAGCTGCGCGATTTCGCGCACCGGCGGCGCGGCCGGAAGATGAAAAGAAACAGGGTCGTATTTATAACCTTCTGGATTTAATATGTTAACCACGTTTTTATCAATGTGGCACACTCTTTGCCCGGTCTCCATCCAAAATCATTAAAATCGTCAGAAGGAACCGGGATGACAACTCCAGATCAGCACACTGAAAAACGCCGCGATGACCGTTACGGGTATCACAGCCCGATAATCCGAGAAAACCTGGACACGGGCATGATCCTCATCGGCCGGATGCACAATTACAGCAGGGGGGGGTTCTCCTTCGAATCCAATGCCGCCCTCAAAGCCGGCGACATCGCCGTCCTGGGCATATCCGAGTCGCCCTATCCCCGCGATGCCCCGCTGCATGAATCCCACCGGGTCAAGATCCGGTGGCGCAAAGATTTCCATCATTCCCGCTATCGGTATCTTTACGGGGTCCAGCACCTGGACCCGATCGGCAGCGAACCCGAAATCATCGAACGGTATTACTGCGACATTCCGGAATACTTGAACCTGATATCCGGCATGAGCCCCGAGATGAGGAAATTTGAAAGAAAACGGTTGTCGACCGCGGTGTACTTCACCACCCGTCAGCGCCTTTTCAAAGGGCTGCTTCGTGATGTCAGCCGCAGCGGCCTCTTTATCGAAACCAGAGGCCGGTTGGCGGTGGGTGGGTTCATTCGACTGGTCGTGCCCGGCACGAAATTCGACAACCGGTTTATGCTCAGAGGGCGGGTCGTTCACACCACCGTCTCCGGCTTCGGGGTCAGGCTCCTGGGTATCCAAAAAATGTAACCCGAATGACATTTCACGGCGTAGAGTTCATAGCCATCGCACCGGCTACCAGGCTCTTTCCGGACTTAAATAGTTTCCGTCCATAAATGGCTCTTTTCCGCAATTTCGGCATCAATCGGCGGAATCGCTTGTGCGGCATACAGCAGTATGCCTCCGCGCAATTCCTTGATTTCCTTGAACTTGCGAAAAATCGCACATTTCTGGATCTGAAACTTATCAATGCCTCTAATGAAACCGCGGATGGGCACTGAAAAGATGATTTTTAAGTAATAATATCTTTTTCAGTGTTTCGTGCATGGATTTTGCAATGTAACACTTTAGAGAAATTCACCCAAATCCTCAATTTCTCTGTATTCCTCCTGAAGGGCGGCCATGGTGGCTGCCCTTCCCTTTTTTTCGACTTGACTTTGATCGGCCGGGTGTGATTCTTTTCGACAGGAGTCGTGGGACCTGCGGCGATCCGGGAGTATTTGCCGGCTAAAAGCCGATATGACCGACTTGGGGCCCGCGAAAAAAAATGCGAACTCACGTTAAAAAATTTATCGCTGTGGGTCATTTATCGCTCCTGGCGCTCCTGATCGCCTCTCCACCCGGCTCCGCCCAGACGATCCTCAAATGCGGTACGTCCACCCAGTCCAGCCACATCTACAATCAGGCAGTCGAGTTTTTTGCCAGGATAGTGGCCGACAAGAGCGTTGATGACATTCAAATCCAGCTCTTCCCCGCCGCCCAACTCGGCTCGGAACGCGACATGGTGGAAGGCCTGCAACTCGGGTCTCTGGAGATGACGCTCACCTCTACCGTTCCGCTGACAAACTTCGTCCCCCAGGTAAGCCTTTTTACTCTTCCTTTCCTGTTCAAGGACCGCGAAACCTGTTACAAGGTCCTGGACGGGCCGATTGGTGCCGGCGTCGCCGCCCTGCTGACAAAGGTCGGCATCCGGTCTCTGGCCTGGTATGAAAGTGGTTTTGTCAACATCACCAACTCGAAGGGACCCATCGAGAAACCCGCCGACATGAATGACCTGAAGATTCGCGTCACGGAAGACGACATTTTCATCCAGACCATGAAAGCCCTGGGCGCCAGTCCGCTGCCGATGGCTTTCGAAGAACTCTACGCGGCGCTCGAGCAAAAAACCGTCGATGCGCAGGAGAACCCCCTGGCCGTCATTCATTTTTCACGTCTCTTCGAAGTCCAACCGTACCTCGCCATGACCGACCATTTTTATACTCCGGCCATGCTGCTCATCAGCGAGATTGCGTGGCAGAGGCTGACATCCGAACAGCAGGATATTCTGGTGGATGCCGCGGTCCAGGCGCGAGATTACGAACGCAAAATTTCGGCGGAAGCCGACCAGATTCTGGAAGCCGAGCTGGTCAGGGAAGGCATGCAGGTCAGCCACCCCGACCGGGCCCCCTTCGTGAAGGCCGTGGCCCCGGTTTACGAAAACCCGGCGGTCATCAAGGCCATCGGCGGCGGTGATGCTGTGGAGGGCCAGCGGCTGATCGACGCCGTCCTCGAGGCTGCCCGATAGGCGCTCTCGCCGATCCGGGTCGCATGCCTCAGCGGTGTACGGGTGGGCCGGCGTCTGTGGCATTTCCGTCAAGCGGCGACTTCCTCAAGAATGAATCCCAACCTGACAACACAGACGGGCCAGACAGGCCAGACAGGCCAGAAGAACCGACGGCTTCAACCGACGAGAGGCGTGATGATGAGTCAAACTCCTGCCAAACCCCTTTTAGCCATCACCATGGGCGATCCCGGCGGGATCGGCCCGGAGATCTGCGCCAAGGCCTTGGCCGAACCCGACATCTACGACATTTGCCGGCCGCTGGTGGTCGGCGACGCAGAGGTTATCATCGATGCGCTGCGGTTCTGCCGGCTGCCGCTGACGATCGGGCGCTGCCACCGACCGGCCGACGGCCGCTACGAATGCGGCACGATCGATGTGCTGGATTTAAAAAACATGCCTCTCGACCAATTGCGTCACGGGCAGGTCACCGCCGCCCAGGGCCAGGCCGCCTTCGAGTATGTGGCCAAAGTGATCGAAATGGCATTGGTCGGCCAAGTCGATGCGACGGTGTCCAGCCCTGTCAACACGGCCGCCATAAACGTCGCCGGCCATCAGTATGCCGGCCACGCCGACATCTTCGCCACCTTGACCGCCACTGCCGACGTCGGCACGATGCTGATCGACGGTGATTTTCGGGTGGCGCATGTCTCAACCCACGTCCCCTTGCGCGAGGCCTGCGACCGGGTAAAGACGGCGCGCGTCCTGCGGGTCATCCAGTTGGCGCACGAAGCCCTGCTGCAGCTGGAGATTGCCGCGCCGCGCATCGCGGTGGCGGGATTGAATCCGCACTGCGGCGAAGGCGGCCTATTCGGCCGCGAGGACGAGCAGGAAATCTCACCGGCGGTGGTCGCGGCGCGCGCTGACGGCATCGACGCCGAAGGCCCGCTGCCAGCCGACACGGTTTTTTCCATGATGCTGGGCGGCCGGTACGACCTGGTGGTGGCAATGTACCACGACCAGGGCCACATCCCGACCAAGCTCCTCAGCTTCAAATACACTGCCAAGACCGGGGACTGGGACGGCACGGCCGGGGTCAATGTCTCCCTGGGTCTGCCTGTCGTCCACACCTCGGTCAATCACGGAACGGCTTTCGGCAAGGCCGGCGCGGGCCGCGCCAACCCCCAGCCGATCATCGCGGCCATTCGCCTGGCGGCCCGCCTGGCATCACCGGGATCATAGAGTCTCGAATAAAGACCCGTCATCGGATAATTGTCGATGATTTACAGCCGAATGCCGGCCCGAAAACCACCGGCCGACAGTGGTTTTTCCCACAAGGAGGAAACAAATGAAGAGAATGGTGAAAATGTTGATTGGTTTAGCCCTGGCCGCTGGTTTCGCAGCGACGGCGTCCGCGCAGTTCGAAAAGCCCGAGGACGCCATTGATTACCGTCAGTCCGTCATGGTCGTGATCGGCCAGCACTTCGGCCGCATGGCGGCCGTGGTCAAGGGGCAGAGTCCTTACGACCAGGCGGCGTTCGAAAAAAACGCCGCCATCGTCAACACCCTGGGATCCCTGCCGTGGGAGGCCTTCCTCTTTCCCGGCACCGACAAGGGCAAAACCGACTTGAAACCCGCTGCTTTCAAAGAAAAAGACAAGTTCATGCAAGACGCTAAAAAAATGGAAGCCGAAGTCACCAAGCTCGCCGAGATCGCTAAGACCGGCGACCTGGACGCCATCAAGACCCAATTCGGAGAAACCGGCAAGAGCTGTAAAAGCTGCCACGACAGCTTTCGCAAATAAAATCAGCTTGGCGGGAAAGACAATTCAGCGGACCAGCAGGTACACCGCCCCGGCAGCGGCCGCGGCAATCGCCACCGCCGCCCAGGCGCGGCCGGCCTGTGCCTCGATGGTTGCCTGCCAGGTTCGCCGGCCGGTAATCATCGGGGCCAACAGATTTTCTCGTTTGACCACAAAATAAAACACTATCGCCAGAACGTGGACGGCGACCAGCGTGACGAGCAGTCCCTGGTTCCACTCGTGAACATGGGTAATGATATTGCTGGTCGCCTTGCTCACCCAGCCGTAGAGGGGGCCCTCGGTCATAATTTCGTCGTTGGCGAAAAGGCCCGAACCGGCCTGCACGAAGAGCGCCGTCAGCATGGCCAGAATCGACCACCCGCCTAAAGGATTGTGCCCAAAATACAGCGGTGACTCCTTTCCCCGCAGAGTTCGGGCATAGATCCAAACCGCTTTCGGACCGCGCACGAACGTCGTAAAACGAGCGGTGCGGCTGCCCAAAAAGCCCCAGCCCACCCGGAAAAAAAGGAGCGCTAGAATCGTGAAACCGCTCCATTCGTGAATCCGCATCGCATTGCCCCCGATTTCAACGGTCACGAAGGAGGTGATCACGAAGGCCACGAGCAGCCAGTGAAAGAGACGCGTCGGCAGATCCCAGACCACCACCAGCCGCGGTTTTGCATTGGCCGCGGTTTCAGGTATAGTCGTGGGGCTGTGGTTCATTTGAGGATGCCTCCCGCGCTTTTTTTTGCCGTTTGCCCGGCCAGCCGCTGGCGATATTCGTCAAGTGGTTTGTTAAGGTTCAAGATTATCCCGGCCCAGAAAGCCGAATCCGTGAAATCGGCATCCAGGGCCCGCCGGCCCACATTTTCAACCGTGTCGGCGCCCGCGAGTCTCAGAAACGCTTCATACCTCGGCAGGAAATCCGGCCCCTTCCGATGGTAACGGTCGCGCAGCGACCGGGCCAGAAGGTAGCCGAAGGTGTAGGGGAAGTTATAAAAAGTGGTGTCGGTGATGTAAAAGTGGAGTTTGGACGCCCAAAAATACGGATCGGCGCCGTCGGGCAGCAGGGCATCGCCGTAAACCTCGCGCTGGGCCGCGGTCATTAGGGTCTTGAGGCGCGACACCGGTATCTCCCCTGCCCGCCGCTCCTCGTAAAACGCTTTTTCAAAGGTGTAGCGCGTGGTGATGTCCAGCAGAAAGACCGCCGCATCGGTCAACTCGGTATCCAGCAGCAGCAGTCTCTGGGCTTCGCCGACCGAGGGGTCCTGAAGCAGGCCCTCCATAAATAGGTGTTCGGCGAAAATGGAGGCGGTTTCAGCCAGCGTCATGGGATAGCGGCGGGCAAAGGGACGCATGCCCCGCAGCAGGTGACCATGCCAGGCATGACCGACTTCGTGGGTCAGGGTTGTCATGTCGCCGAGTGTGCCGTTAAAGGTCATGAACACCCGCTGCTCCTCGATCACGGCCGAACCGGTGCAAAAGGCGCCCGGCCGTTTGCCGGGACGGGCTTCGGATTCGATCCAGCGGCTTTGGAGCATGCGCCGGAAGTAGTCGGCCAGCGCGGGATAGACGGCGGCAAAGGCCTTTGCGACGGTCTCGGTCGCCGGCCGCCAGCCAAGCGGCGTCAACTCGGGCAGCGGGAGCGGGGCTTCGCGTTCGAAGAACCAGATGCCCGCGCGCTTGAAGAAACCCGCCTTCGCGCGCAGAATGTCGCGCGCGGTCTCGAGATTCTGAAAAATTGCGGCATACATCGCCTCCAGCGTTTCGCGCCGGATGGCGGCCTGAAACAGGGCCCGGTCCAGATAGTGCGCCACGCGGCGGTGGGCGTTCAAAGTCAGCCGCGCCCCGGCGATGGCATTCAGGGCCGCGGCGCACACGTCTTCGATCTGCTGCCAGGCCCGGTTGCCGCCCGTAAACGCCCTTTGGCCGATCTCGCGATCCGGGTCCGACATCAACGCCCGCCATTGAGAAATCGGCCGCCGCTCCTTTTTCCCGTTCTGGTCGATGAAGTCGAATTCCAGCTTGCCCGTCACCTTGTCATACAGGCGGCCCCAGGCCGACAGCCCATCGACGTTCAAGTCCGAGGCGAGCGCCTCCTCGCGGCGGGACATGGTTTTGCGGCCCCTCTCCCGCAGGCGCTTCAGGTAGTAGACGATTTCCCTTAACTGCGGCCGGTCGCAGAAGGCATCGAACACGGCCTTTCCGGCCCTTTTGAAAACAACCAGAACATCGATTTCAAATTTCTCGAATGCGGCAAACTGGCGCACCAGGTCCGCCCGCGCCAGCGAAACGGCCTCGTCGCGCGCATCGGCCGCCTCCAGGCACCCAAGGTAAGAGGACAGGTGCCCCAGGCGGCGGTAGACGTCTTCGGCGGTCAGGATGAGCGCTTCCCACTGTTCCAGGGTCTTGGCGTCGAAAGTCGCCAACCCGGAAGACGAGGCTTTGAGTTGCTCGATGTCCCGGTCCAGTTCGGCTTTAAAAGCGCGCATCTGCGGCCCGTCGAACTCGGAGAAATAAGGGCTCAAATCCCAGGTCGTACCGTTTTTAAGAGTCACTTGATCCTCGCTGTGCCCACCATTTTTACCGTAAAATCCGACCTGCAGGGATGAACGACAACTTGTGCATCCGCGTTAATACGACGGCTTGACAAAATCAATCGAAAAAAATTACTCTCGGTAATAATTGGGATATTCGGCGAAAAAGGAAAGGCCAACATGCCGAGCGCCACCGTGACCGGTAAAGGACAATAAAAATCCAGGATCTTTTGATCCCTGCATTTCGCCTCAACCCTCAACCCTATCGCCGCTGAAAGCGCCGACCTCCAACCTTCAGCCTGTGAAATTTCCGACAGGAAGAAGCGCAGCGAATTTCACCGGGCTCAAACCTCCATCGACCGAAATCCCTTCCTCCAACCTAAATACATTCCAACTTTCTTTTGTTGACAGTAAATACAAGAAAGATTACGTTGTCATCTAAATTTAGATGACATTAGGGAGGGCGATGAAAAATGCAACAAATCACAATCAGAATGCCACAAGAATATTTTTCCAGGATCGAACAAATTGCAAAATCAAGCGGATTAAAAAAATCAGACATAACCCGGATGGCGATACGAAAATACATAGAAGAATACAGTAGTGAAAAGGAGGCAGGTCTTTATAGTAAGGCAAAGCATCTTATCGGTGTGGCTGAAAGCGGTATCTCGAATCTCGGCCAAAATCATCGTGAATACTTAATCAAAAAAATTAAAGGCGTATAATGATAGCGATTATCGATACCGGTCCATGGGTGGCACTAATCGATCGCAGTGAATCAAGGCACGCTGAATGCGCACGGTGGCTCAAAAATTTTTCCGGTAGTCTGTATTCAACTGAAGCGGTGCTGACTGAAGTCCTCTATATCTTGAATTTCTCCATAACAGCTCAGATTGCGGCATTGGATTTTGTTTTGGAATCTGTGGTTGAGATTGTGCCTTCAAACATTGAGAGTCTTAAGAAAACCAAAAGCCTGATGAAAAAATACGCTGACTTGCCGATGGATTTCGCCGACGCCACCATCGTCGGCCTGGCCACGGAAACAGGCATACAACACATTGCAACTTTTGATAACAAGGATTTTTCCATCTACAAATTATCGAAAAAGAAAAGCTTCATGATTGCACCTTGAGCCTCGCCCCTCTGATCTCTGCCTTTCTTGCCTCCAACCTCAAACCTCAGACCTCAAACGGCCGAAGGCCCTTCCTCCAACCTTCAGCCTGTGAAATTTCCGTCTGGAAGAAGCGCAGCGAATTTCACCGGGCTCAAGCCTGACGCCGCTTAAAGCGCCACCCTCTGATCTCTGGTCCTCCCGCCTCAAACGAAGCACTCCTCAAACATTCTTTTTGCCTTAAATCATAGAATCCCCAAACTCGACTCGCGTTACCGATCTGCGGTTTTGCCTACAGAACAATCGTTTGGAAGCCGCTGAATATTATTTGGTAGGCTTGATGAGAATGGGGTTGGGTAATGGATGTTACTGAAATAGCGGTTAAAACATCAACCCTTAATAGTGGATAGATCCCGATTGAACGTATGATATTTACTCAATTTATACTGTCAATATGGAGAGCTGTTACTTAAACAAATATTTTTTTTGTCATCGTCCTACCCCCCAGCAATTTTAACCCTGTACTCCCCGTACCTCCCAAAACCCCCTCACCGTATCCCGATGATCCCCCTGAATAACGATTACCCCGTCCTTGACAGTTCCTCCGGACCCACAGTGCCGCTTTAAATCCTTGGCAAGGGATTTTAGGGCTTGATCATCGAGATCGAATCCAAACACGGTTGTCACGGTCTTTCCTTTCCGACCCTTTGGTTTCACGTCGGAGGCGGATTATGCCGTCCGGTTTGAATTGAGGTGGTGGCTCAGACCGATTCTTTTTGCAGGTGCATTTGGAGACCGGCTTCTGGCACACAAGGCAGATGCGGCCTGTCTCGGTTGAATAAACAAGTCGGGTGTCTTTCAAAACGGATCCAAGGCCTTCAGGGTGAAAAACGATACGGACATCAAAAATAGGATATAAGGAAACAGGAGTTGGGTGTCAAAGGAAAAACCATTGTGACTATCGCTACGTAATTTGAATGCATCGCATCAGAAAAAATTCCCGGCCTCCGGCCGCATCTCATTTGACAACATTTCTGTAATATGTTTTTATATTGACTATATTCATCAAGAGTGCGTGAGGGAACAGGCCCGATGATCGCACAGCAGCATGCCAGAGAAATGGCCATGTGCTAAAGCCTGCCCAGAATGGGGACGATGAGGCTGAACATGTTAAAATTATACAGACCTCCCTCCGGGAGGTCTTTTCTTTTCAGAAATCGTGATCCTCCGAACAAAGACCCTCCAGCGCCGCGAAGTGGCGGTAATCTGACAATATGCACAGTGGGCTGATTTGCGGATGCTTGCATCCCACTATAAAGAATGTTGCTAAAATGCCGATAGAAACCCTGTTGCTGCTTTAGCAATGGGGTTTTCTGTTTAGAGGTAAAGGAGAATCAACGATGATTTCGGATGCGGATACAATTCTTGCACTTTTGGAAGCCTTTGACATTCTTGAGGTTTTCGAGAAACATTCACCTGAATCCTCCACTTATGATTTGGTTTTTAGAACGACTTTGGAATGGATTGAGGATTTAGGTCCGGAAAAAGCCCTGGAAAAAATACGATTGAACAAGGAACTGTATAAATCCCAAATTGATTATATAAACGATTTTTAAGTTTTTTGAAGGAGGATCTATGACGAAGCAATCAAAAGACGAGAAGCCTACCGTCTCCAAGCAAGAGGAACTGGCACGATCAATGGCAAGGAAGAGATTACAGGAAAAAGCAAAGAAGAATCCGCACCCAGGAACGG
>JBAPSB010000373.1:0-1643 GCA_049281435.1 Desulfobacterales bacterium | reverse complement strand
ACCTTTTTCTTTATTGTATTGATTCTTTTAACCATATAAATTTTTCTGCGAAAAATTTATGAAACGCGGCCTTGCCGCTCTCAAAAAGCAATGGAGTCCGAGTTAATAGTCTTTAGTTACTTCGGTTGCTTGTTGCAGGATATCTGTTGTGGGTTGCCAAAGTCATTTTTCGTTCGTCAGCAAAGAAGCCACTTTTTTTCTGAACGCGCCAAACTCACCAAGAACGCTCTTTTTTTCCTTCAAAACCTTTTTAAGGAGGTAGATCACTCTTTCATCGTCTAACCCATAACTGTAAGCATGCCGAAATACATGGCGAAATCCTCGAAGCTCGTCCAAATGCCGAAATGACTTTTCGGACAGCAATGCCGGTCGGACACCTTCAATGGCCAGCACCATCCGCCTGATTAATGCTCTATGAAAAGCACCATCATTTCCAATGTCGTTTTCCCAGAATGCCGACACAATCTTGAATAGGTCCTCATAAGCGCAGAACAGATTGTGCAGCCAGTATCCGCTGCTTTCAACAGACTCCGGCGCTGCCTTTTTTTGGGCCAAGGCATTGGATCTGGTGTCAAGAAGGTTATAGATCTTTTCGATCTGGGAAACTTGGTGATCAAAATCCGCCAGAAAAAGAGCTATTTTTCTTTCTTCCACCGAATCCCCCGGTTTCTGATGGTGTCCGCAAAGGAACAATCTTCTAGTCTGACAACATCGACTTCTCGTTCTACAAGATTTGACAGGTCGGCAATGAACCGGTAATGCAAAAACTTATCCAGCCCCGCAATTCCAATATCGATATCTGAAACTTTTCCAAACCGTTCTGACTTGGTTGCCGAGCCAAAAATATAAAGGTCATCCCATTGGTAAGAGTGACTTAATTGTTCAATGGCATTCAACACTTTATCCACTGTACGCAATCGATGCCGCTCTCCTGCATGGCGGTTTTCAATTAATGCCCTTTTCCAGATGGAAATATCAAAAGAGGCTATTTTGGAAAAACAGACCATTTTAATTTCATTTATGATTTCAACGCCGTGATGACAGCTTTTTTATACCTCGTGGCCTCTTTCAATCAGCTTTGCCGCCAGCACCTTTTGGGCCTTCGGCTCCCCGTGGATCAATTTAATTTTAGCTGGTTTTTCGGGCATTCTTTCCACCCAGTCCAACAACCCTTTTTGGTCGGCATGGGCTGAATAGCCGCTTAACGTGTGCACGCCCGCTTTTATTCGTCTTTCCTTGCCCTCCAGGAATACGGTCCCGTGGCCGTCTGCATTCTCCTGAATGGCTCTTCCGGTCGTCCCGGCAGCTTGATAGCCGACAAAAACGATGTCATTTTCCGGTCTTTCGATGCCTTCCGCCAGGTGATTGACGATCCGGCCACCGGAACACATGCCGCTTCCGGCAAGTATCACCGCCGGCCCTTCGACCTTTAGCAGCTTTCCATGGTCAACGTGCTTTTGAACCCCATACAAGCTTTCAAATTCAAGCGGATGATCGCCGGTTTTCAGAAGCGCGTTAGCCTCATCGTCCCAGAATTCCGACAGGCTCGAATAAATCCTTGTTATCTCGAGTCCCAGAGGCGAATCGATAAATACAGGCGGCCGGGCGCCGGAGGCCAACCGGGGATAGCGACTCTGATATTC
>JBAPSB010000372.1:0-7299 GCA_049281435.1 Desulfobacterales bacterium | reverse complement strand
ACTTGGGAATCATATCCCTGAGTTCCCGGCGATGGGCGGTGGATGAACTCGCCAGCTCCTTGCGTTCCTTCTCCATCCAGATGCCGGTGATTATTTCGGCATCCTGGATCAGGATGCCGCCGATTTCGGAAAAATCGCCTTGCGATGGGTCAACTTTTTTTATCATCGTCATGTAATCCGTTCGTTGATCGATACCGGCAGAAGATCGGACAGAAAAAAATTTAAGTCGATCGTATCCTAACATCCCGATCTTATATGTTTTTTATCCAGATTTTAAAATTATTTGCTGGCCATTGCACAATCGCACCCCTATTGATACAGTCAAATGATTCGGATATCAATGACGGTTGGGGAATAATTCGGTTGAACCGGACGCCGCTGAGCGGCTTCGGCGACTGTCAGCGGCCCCCTTCACTTCTATACTGGACGGAGGTAGACCATGAGAAAGTCTTTGTACGCGATAATTGCCTTTGGCGTGTTTTTTGTGCTTGTGCACCTTGCTTCTGCCGCGGATATCTCCCCGATGAAAGAAGCGGCCGTACCGACCGAAGCGCAGACGGTCGATTACATTCTGGCCCGGATCAACGACGTGAAACTGGACGGCGGCACCAGCTCGATCCGCACGCCATCCAAAACCGTCAAGCTGGTTGTAAAGCACTTTCAGCATGCCAGCATCGAAGACTGCCTGCTGACCATCCGGGAAACCCGGTTCGAAAATGATGTTCTCATGCTGGAAAAGACGATGAAAGTGCCGCTTGCGCAGCTGAATCCCGCGAATGTGGGCGCCGACGACCACAGCGTTTACCTGGTCTCGGCCAACGACGGCGTATTTGTCGAGCAGTCGGTCAAGTCCCGTCAAAATGCGAAAATCCAGCCGGTCGACCATCAAATGACCGCCGAGATGCCGGTGTATTTCGCGGTGGGACAGGGCGAAAAACTGGCCCGCGCTTTTTCACACCTTATCGAGTTGTGCGGCGGACAGAAAGATCTATTTTAAAAAAAAGGGCCGGCCCCCTGTGAACTTCTGAGGCGCTGGCCGTTGCGGGCTATTGGTCCGCTGTCAGAGGAGGGACCGGGCCACAATCGTTTTTTCGATTTCCTTGGTGCCTTCGTAGATTTCGAGGATCTTGGCATCCCGGTAGAGCCGCTGCACCTTGTACTCATCGATGTAGCCATAGCCGCCGTGCAGCTGCAGGGCTTCGTCGGCGCAATCCACGGCGACCTTGCCCGAAAACCACTTGGCCATCGCCACCAGGGCGTGATCGGGTTTGCCCTGGTCGGCCAGCCAGGCGGCCTCATAATAGAGGTTGCGGGCGGCGCGGATACGGGTGGCCATTTCGGCCAGTTTGAACTGGGTCACCTGAAAGGCGGCCAGCGGCTGACCGAATTGGCGGCGTCCTTTTACGTGGCGGACGGCCTCCTCGAGCGCGCCGCGTGCCAGGCCCACCGCCTGCGCGCAGACGTGCAGCCGCGTGCGGTTGAAAAATTCCATCAGTTCGTAAAACCCCTGTCCCTGCTCCCCGACCAGGCTTTCGGCCGGCACGCGCACGTCCTTGAGGATGAGTTCGGCCGTGTCCGAGGCTCGGATTCCCAGCTTGCCCTTGATCTTGACGGCTTTGAAGCCCGGCGTGGCGGTCGGCACCAGGATGAAGCTGTGGCGCCGGTGGGGGGAATCACCTTCCGGATCCGTCCGGCAGAAAATGAGCATGTAGGCGGCTACGGTGCCGTTGGTGGCAAACATCTTGGACCCGTTGATGACCCAGGCATCGCCTTTTTTTTCGGCCGTGGTGACGGCCCCGGTAACATCGCAGCCGGCATCCGGTTCGGTGATGGCCGTGCCCATAATGGTTTCGCCTGACACCAGGCGCGGGAGAACAAGCTGTTTTTGTTCTTCGGTGCCGTACATCTGGAGCAGCTCGGCGCCGAAGGTCGTGGCCAGGATCGCGCTGCCAATGCCCGGGTCGACCGCCCAGAACTCCTCGTTCAACAGGCAGTGCTCGAAAAAGCCGTAACCGGCCCCGCCGTATTTTTCGTCGATGAACACGCCGACGAAACCCAGCTCACAGGCCTTTTTCCAGATGGCATAGTCAAATTTTTCTTCCCGGTCGAATTCGACCGCCCGGCCGGGAAATTCGCCCAGGGCGAATTTGCGGGCCGCCTTGACGATATCTTGCTGTTCCTTGGTGAGGTTGAAATCCATTTTGGACTCCTGGTCGGTTGAGTCGGTTTGGCCCGTTGAGCCCGTTGAGCCGGTTGAGCCGGTTGAGCCGGTTGAGCCCGTTTAGCCCGTTGAACCGGTTAGGCCCGTTTGGTCAGTTGAATCAATTCATGGCGTATTCGTATCATTGACCGTGTACCAGTTTCAAATCTCCAGTTTCCAGTTTCCAGTCTCCATCTTCAGCCTTCCTTGCGACGCTTCTCCTCGTCCCTGATTTCGCGGCGCAGGAGTTTGCCGACTTTCGACTTGGGCAGCATGTCGCGGAACTCGATGTACTGCGGCACCTTGTAGGAGACGAGCATCGAGCGGCACCACTTGATCAGTTCATAGCCGGTGATGCCCTTGACATCTTCCTTCAAGACCACGTAGGCCTTGATCCGCTCACCGACTTTTTCGTCCGGCACGCCGACCACGCAAGTGCCGATAACCGCCGGGTGTTCCTGAAGCACCGATTCAATCTCGGAGGCCGACACGCGGTAGCCCTTGTGCTTGATCGTATCGACGGTCCGGTCTACGAAATAGAGATTTCCCTCCGCATCCATGCGCATGATGTCGGCCGTGCGGTACCAGAGGCGGCCGTCGATTTCGACAAAAGCCGAGCGGGTCTCCTCCGGCTTGTTGAGATACTCGGTGACCATCGAGTCTGACGATACGAGCAGTTCGCCAGGTTCGCCGGGTTGCACCGGTTGCAGGGTAGAGGGTGCGACGATTTTTATTTCCTTGCTGGCAACGATGCGGCCGACGCTGCGCGAAGGGCTGTCGATCGTCACCGGGCACATGGCGACGCCCCCGCAGGTTTCGGTGGCGCCGTAGCCCTGGTAGATCGGTTTGCCGAAGGTCTTTTTCCAGCGTTCGCCAACCTCCACCGGCAGGACATCTCCGGCGCTGTACCAGTAGTCGACAGAGCCGAGGTCATACTGGTCGAGGCGGTCGTGCTCCAGGATCATCCGGTATAGCGCCGGAACGCCGATCATCGTGCGGGCCTTGAACCGCTGGATTGCATCGAAGGCGGCATCGAGGTTGATTCGCGGCTGGACCATCAACGTGCCGCCAACCAGCAGGGTGGCCAGGCTGCAGGTCTGTCCCAGGATGTGAAACAGCGGGGCGTTGCCCATAATGACATTTTCTTTGGCCGGAAAAAGCGGCGCGCTGACCCGGATCTGCTCGTCGGCCGATACGAGGAAGAGGTCGTGGGCGATGGGAACCCCTTTCGGGAATTTGGTGGTTCCCCCGGTGAACAGGATTTCGGCCGCGGCGCGCCCGCCGGTGCCCACGGGCGGCAGTTCTTCTTTGCGATTTCGGTACCGATGGAGCAATTTTCGAAATGAATGGGTATGCGGTCCATACCCCACGCTGCCGCGCGGCACGATATCGAACAGGTAGCCGAAACTGCGCTTCCACAAGGGCAGCAGGTCGGCTGTCTTGACGATGATCACCCGCCGCAAGCAAGTTTCGTCCAGCACCTTGCGGACGTAACCGTAGTTGGTGTCGGAGCAGATGATGGTTTCGGCGGCGCTGTCGGTGGCGATGTACTTCAGGTCGTGAGGCGTGTAGATCGGCGTGATCGGGACGCAGACGCCGTCCGCCCGCAGTGTCCCCAGCCAGGCCACCACCCACTGGATGCTGTTGGGGAGATAGAGAATCACCTTGCGGCCCTCGCCGGCGCCGAGCTCGATCAATGCGGCGGCCAGCCGCTCGGCCAGCTCGGCCAGTCGACGATAGGAAAACCGGCTGCCGAGATAGATTACGGCGGTGTGATCGCCGCGCTGCTTGGCGGTGGCTTCAAAGGCTTGATAGATGTGGGTAAACCGTCGTGATGTCATTGGCATTGCTGCGATCTGGTAGAATGTCCTGAAAAGTTGCTGGAAGGCTGGGAGGCGGGAAAGCTTGGAGGGCTGGAAAGCTGGAAAGGGGGAACATTGGAACACTGGAAGTTTGGAAAGCTGGAACGTTGGGATACTGGAAGGCGGGAAAGCTGGAATGTTGGAACATTGGATTTAGCGATTCGTCTTGGATAAAAAAAGACTAGTTTTTCGATTTACTTCCACTGCTCCATTACTCCATCATTCCTCCATTTCCCCACTTCTTCTATTCCCCACAATTCCACCATTCCATCATTCCATCATTCCATCGTTCCCCAAACCCCCATTTCCTCAACGCCCCATTGTCCCATCATTCCCGCATTCTTTAATCTTCCCGCTATTCCATTATTCCATCCTTCCGTCTACTCCCATTGTTCCATTACGCCAGCCGTCTATGGTTCCTTTTCCCATCGATACCCAAGAACACCCTTCCGAAGGGAAAACTTCATGATTTCTGCGCGGCACGGCGGCGTCGTTCATACGCCGAAATAGGCCGATTTTACCTCCGGATTGTTCATCAAGGCCGGTCCGGTGTCCGCCAGGGTCAGCATGCCGTTTTCGATAACATAGCCCCGGTCGATGACCGGCAAAACCGGCCGCGCGAACTGCTCGCTCAGCACGATGGTAATGCCGGCGGTGTCGCGCAGCGAGACGATGGCCGTGACAACCGCTTTTTGAACCAGCGGGCTCAGCCCCAGGAGCGGTTCGTCCAGCAGGAGCAGCCGCGGGCCGACCACGAGGGCCATGCCGATGGCCAGCATCTGCTGTTCGCCGCCGCTGAGAAATCCAGCCTTGCGCGTTTTCAATTTCTGCAATACCGGAAACATGTCGAAAACCGTTTCAAGGGCCCGGCTCGTTTGAACCTTGGTCCGCAGGTAACCCGCGATTTTCAGGTTCTCCAGCACGCTGCTTTCCGGAAAGACCGGGTGCCGTTCGCGGGAGAGGACGATTCCTTTTTTCACCCGTTCACTCGGTTTCAGGTGGGTGATGTCTTCCCCTTCGAACAGGATGCCCCCATACACCGAAATTCGTTCGCCCCCCCGGCGCTGCTCTTTGATGCGCATATCGACGATCAGCCCGGAGAGTGCGTTCATCAAGGTGGTTTTTCCGGCACTGTTGGAGCCGATGACGCCGACGAATTCACCCGCCTGGACTTCCATCGAGAAGTCGTTGAGCGCCAGGGCGTTTTCGAAGAAAACCATCAGGTTCTTTACTTGCAGCACTGTGACGAGTTCCTCACTCAAACCCCAGATAAGCGCTTTTGACCGCCGCGCTTTCCATGACGTCGGCGGCTTTACCGTCGGCAATTTTTTGGCCGTAATTCAGCACGACCACCCGGTCGGCGATGCGGAAGAGCTCTTTCAAGCGGTGCTCGATCATGATGATCGTCTTGCCTTCGAGCCGGAGCTTTTCGATGATGGGCAGGATGCCGGCCACCTCTGCCAGACTGAGTCCCGAAAAAAGTTCATCGAGGATCAGCAGATCCGGCTGCAGCGCGATGGCCTTGGCGAGTTCCAGGCGTTTCAGGTACCCTTGCGGCAACGTGCCGGCAACCTTGTAGGCCACCCGGGCGTCGCGCTCGAAGCCGACTTCCTCCAGCAGATCCAAAGCCATGGCATCCCGGTCGCCGTATTTCCCGCCGACCAGTTTTTTTACCCGCGGCGAATAGAGCGGTATGATCATGTTCTTATAGGCCGGGAGTTGATAAAACGGTTTGACCATCTGGAAGGTCCGCGCGATGCCCAGCCGCACGATCCGGTGCGCCGCAAGGCCCGTGATGTCGCGATCTTTAAACACGACGGTGCCGGCCGTGGGTTTGACGAAGCCGGAGATCAGGTTGACGGCCGTGGTTTTACCGGAGCCGTTGGGTCCGATGAGGCCCAGGAGTTCGCCTGCGGCCAGTGCAAAGTCCAGGTTGCTGATGGCCTGCACGCCGCCGAAATTTTTATACAGGCCGGTAACCCTCAGAATGACGGCGGCTGTCATGTGTCCACCTCGACCCAGCGTTCGAACTGAGAATATTTGCGCTGAATGAAGTGAAAAATGCCTTCCGGCAGCGCCACGATGAAGATGACAAGAAACACGCCGTAGAACACGATGCGCAGCCCGCCGATGCCGCGCAGCACTTCCGAGAGCGGCACCAGGATAAACGCGCCCAGGGTGGCGCCGGCCAGCGATCCGGGACCGCCGACCACGGCGGCGGCAATCGGCAGGATCGAGTAGTCGAGCGCAAACACCGGCATGCCGACGAACATGTAGACGTGCGTCATGAACGCGCCGGCGAAGGCGCCGATGGTGCTGGCGATCCACAGCGCCTGGATTTTGTACCAGTGGATGTTGATTCCGGCGTTGATCACCGAGCGGTCGTTGTCGCGGATGCCCTTGAGCACCAGCCCGTAGTCGGTTCCCATCATCCGGCGCAATCCGAAGAGCGCTGCCAGTAACGCCCCGAGGATCAGGTAGTTTTCCAGCCATTTCGACGGCAGGGGCGCCATGCCGCTCAAGCCTTCGGTCCCGCCGAAAACACGCGTCGCCTCTATCATCCGGACCAGCATCAGCGGCAGGATCAGCGTCACCATCGAAAAGTAGATGCCCCGCAACCGCAGCACCGGCAGCAGCAGGGCTGTACAGATCAGGCCTCCGCAAACGGCCGCCACCGGGATGGTCAGAAGCGGCGGCAGCCCCCAGTAGTGATTGAGAATACCCGTGACGTAGGCTCCCATGCCGAAAAAAAGCGCCTGCCCGAGCGATATCATCCCGGTCTGGGCCAGAAGATCCCAGCTGATCGCCAGCAGGGCGAAAACGGCCACCGAGAGCAGAACCTTCTGCCAGTAGATGCCGAGCACCAGAGGGAGCACAAGGATCGTGACGACCGGCAGCACGCGCGGCCCGGCCAGATAGAGCATTTCCCGCCAGGAGCACAGTGCGAAAACATCTCCGGACCTGACGTTGATGCCGCGATCGATCCGTTCCCTGCGCTTGCGCACGGCATTAAATCCTTTCTTCCAGTTCTTTCTGCTTTCCGAACAACCCGGAGGGCTTGAGGGTCAGGACCACCAGGATAGCGGCCAGGCTGACAATCATCGTCCAGTGGGAACCGATGTAGGTATCGGTGAAGCGCTCGGCGAAACCGATCAGGAAACTGGCCACTATCGTGCCGCCGGTGCTGCCCAGGCCGCCGATGATGCACACGGCCAGCGCCTTGATCAGGACATCATA
>JBAPSB010000371.1:0-58908 GCA_049281435.1 Desulfobacterales bacterium | reverse complement strand
TCGACAGGCCCTTGCACCGGCCGCTCTTTTTTCACCAGCGCCCGAATGCGCTGGACCACATCCCGTGCGCGCTTTTGATCCGCAACGATGTCCCCGAGGGCCTCGCGGACTTCAGCGACATCGGGCTCGGGTTCCGCCAGCAGGCGCAGGGCCGCTTCGGCGTTGACGACAATCGCCGCCAGCGGCTGGTTGACCTCGTGGGCCAGGTTCTGGCTGAGTTCACCGACCGTCGACACCCGGGCCATGTGCGCCAGATCGTGGCGCAGCCGGGCCGCATTCTCTTCGGACTTTTTTCGTTCGGAAATGTCCTGGACGATCCCCTTCACCAACAGGGGCCGGCCCCGGCGGTCGAATTCGACTTCGGCCATCGACTTGATCCACCTGGTATCGTTGCCGACACTGACGCGGTATTCAGTGCCGAAGGCAGACCCTTTCAGGGCCGCCTGCCAGATCGCATCCACATACTCGCGGTCATCCGGGTGGACCAGCCGCAGGAACTCCCTATACCCGAGCTTCGATTCGGCCGGCACCCCGAAAACCTGCTGCGCCCCCTGAGCCCACGTCAGCGTGTCGTGCTGAATATCGAATATGAAGCCGCCGATGCGCGCGACTCGCTGAGTGCTCTTCAGATTGGCCTCGCTGAGCCGCAAGGCCGCCTCGGCCCGCTTGCGCCTCGAAAGGTTTATCGCCATTCCGACGATGAGCACACTCTGGAACATCAGAAACGACAAAATGCCGGCCAACCACCATTTATAAGACTCCCAGAAGGACGCCTGCTTGAAGCGCACGATGCTGCCCGACGGCAGGGCGCTCTCCGCGATGCCCCAGCGCCGCAGCTCGCCCCAGTTGAACAGGACCGGATTGTCGTGCAGGATGACCGGTTCGATTTCTCCGGCTTTTTCACCGGAGAGGACCCGCAGCACCAACTCCGCCGCCTTGCGGCCGTTGGCCTCGATCGACGCCATGCATCCGCCGACATTTCCGTAACCGAGGCTGATGTCGATGAAGTTGTAGAGCGGCGCATTGGCGGCCCGCGAGACCATTTGCTGCGCTTCAACGGAAACAAACTGGTTTCCGGCGCCATCCTGCTCCAGGGTCAGGAACAATATGGCCGTCGCTGCCGGCAGCCGGGAAACCCGCTCCAAAAGGTCCCCCATCGGCAGTCCCGTCAGGTCCATCCATTCCAGTTTGCCTTCGAAGGCCGCGAAGGCCCGGCGGGCGACCGGCACCAGGTAACGGTCTGTCGGACCCGTCCCGGCCACGATGGCCAGGCGTTTCAGACCGGGCTGAATCTTCCCGGCGATCTCGATCGTACGGGCGATGTCGAATTTCAGGGCGACGCCGGTGACATTGGAGGTGCGGCCCAACGTAGACAGGTCATCGGCGGTGAGCAGGCAGAAGACGATCGGCAGGCCGGTAAATGCCGTTTCCCTGTGCTGCAACGCGAAACGCAGCGCCGGCAGCGTCACGGCCACGACGACATCGACATGGGTCCGCGTGTATTTAGCGCGGTAATACTCGGCCAGGCGCCGCTGATCGACCTCTGCGGGGAAAAGGGCGAGGTCGAGGCATTCGTTGAAAAGATAGAGCTGTTCCTTAATCCCGGCATCGAATACCGTTTTCATCGCCTCGTGGAGCATCCGGTAGGCCGGAACGGTCAGACCGTCCTGTGAGTAGAGAACCAGAACGTGCTTGGTGGACATCGAAGCGCCGGCCCGGAACGGGGCGGCGGCGGGACCGGCCGTCAGTCCCCATAAGAGAACGGCGACGGTGAAAAAGGCAACCTTTAAACGGGTCTCGGGGACCATGAGAATTTTTTCCGCTGGATGCTTCGCAGGGTCGATTGAAAATCCGGTGTCGATAATAATCATTACCAACACCATATTTCAAGCTTTTTATCCAGGGAGGTGAAATGGTAAAACGAGGGCGGAATCACGCGGAACGGGCGCTCAAAATCTCATTTATCTTCTGCGACAATGCCTCCAGGTTGTAAGGCTTCTGAATGAAGCCCCGGCAGCCCCGGTTCAGGATCTCCCGGGCCTGCCCGTCGATGCAGTATCCGCTGGAGAGCAGGACCTTGACCTCAGGATCGATTTTCTTCAGCCCATCGAAGGTGTCGCCGCCCCCCATGCCCGGCATGATGAGATCCAGGACCACCAGATCGATACGGGTTTTGTGCTCGGCGTACAGTTCCAGGGCCTCGGCGCCCTTGCGGGTGGAAATGACATCATAGCCCATTTTCTCGATCATCCGTGCGCCGATATCGGCGACCATTTCTTCATCGTCGACCAGCAGCACGGTGCCCTTTCCCCTTTTGACTTCCGGTTTGTTTTCGGCGGCCTCGACCAGGACGTCCGCCGACACCCGCAGGTAAATGGAAAAGGTCGACCCCCGGCCCGGCCGGGACGCGACATCGATGTACCCGCCGTGCGACTTGATGATACCGTAAACCGACGCCAGCCCCAGACCGGTCCCGCGGCCGATCTCCTTGGTGGTGAAAAAGGGGTCGAAAATGCGTTTCTGGGTTTCGGGATCCATGCCGCTGCCCGAATCGGTCACCTGCAGTTTCAGGTAGCGCCCGGGTTTGGGAGAATACGGCTTGTCGGTCAAATCGCCGTGGTCGACCACGGTGGTTTGCACGCGCAGTTCGCCGCCGCGCGGCATCGCGTCGGCGGCATTGATGTACAAATTGAACAACACCTGCTCTATCTGCGCCCGGTCGACATCGGCGACGATTCGCTCCGGTGACAGGTCCAGGTCGATGGTGACCTCTTTGCGCGTGCGCCCGAAGGTTTCGACGCTCTCGCGGATGACGCGGTTGAGATCGACGGCCTTGGGCTCGTATTTGCCTTTACGGGCGTAGCCCAGCAGTTGTCCGGTCAGCTTCGTGCCGCTCTGGACCAGCATTTCGACATTTTTCAGGTTCCGGTAATGGGCGCTGGCCGCATCCAGATCGCACATCATCAGGGAAATATTGCCCAGTATGCCCATCATCAGGTTGTTGAAGTCGTGAGCGATGCCGCCGGCCAGCGTGCCGATGGCCTCCATGCGCTGAACGAGGTGAAGCTGTTCCTCGAGCCTTTTGCGATCGGAGATGTCGCGTAAAATAACGAGGATCCCGGCGGGTTGCCCGACATGGTCTTCAAACCGTGACGCGCTGATGCTCACATCGATCGTTTTACCGTCTTTGGTGAAGCGCCGGGTTTCAAATCCGTGGCAGGAAAGCCCTTTCTCCACCAGGCGCTTGATGATGGCCAGCGTGGGTTCCATCTCGGAATCGGGCAGAAAGGGGATTCTTTTCCCTTGAACTTCTTCCAGGGCCCATCCGAACATATTCGTGAAAACGGGGCTGACGTAGCGGGTCATCCCCTGCAGATCGTAAATGACGATCGCATCCGCCGAGGAATGCAGCAGCGAGCGATACAACTCCTCCGCGCGCTTGGCCTCTTCGTACAGCTCCCGGTACTGCTTCTCGCTTTTGCGCAGGGCCGCTTCGGCCGCCTTGCGCTCGGAGATGTCCTTCAGGGTCCCCTCGTAATGGCGGATCAGCCCCGCGTCGTCCCGCACCGCCACCGATTGATTCTCGACCCACATGGCGCTGCCGTCATAGCGGCGCATTTGAAATTCGTAGGGTTTGCCGGACTGCTGGCTCTCGATCATTTGTTTCCATTTGACGCGCTCTTCCGAATTCAGGTACATGGCCTCTGCCCGCTGGGCGAGAAAGTTTTCGCGGTCGGGATACCCGAGCATCCGCACCAGCATCGGATTGGCATCCAGCACCCGGCCGTCCGGCGTCGTACGGTAAAGGCCGACGGGCAGGCCGTCAAACAGGCTGCGATAGTGGAACTCACTCTTCTGCAGGGCCTCCTGGGTCGACTTAAGTTCGGTCAGGTTGCCGACGAGTTCCTGAAAAATTTGCTTGAGCTGCAGGCGCATCTGGTCGAAAGCCCGGGCCAGTTCGCCGGTTTCGTCGTCTCGCCTCAGCAGCGCGGGGTCGCCGCCGACCTCCCAGTTGCCTTCGCCAAACAACCGGGCAGTGCCGGCCAGACCCACGATCGGAACGATGAACCGCCGGGCCGACCGCCGGCCCAGAAAATAAACCACGATAGCGGTCAGGCCCAGGATCGCCGCCATGACGCCGCCGATTATAAGGTTCTGCCGGGTGACGAAACTCTGGTAGCGCGAACTTATCTCCCCTGATGTGGCCGTCATCGCCCGTATTTGAGCCGAAAACTCATCGATGTAAGTAGTGGCCGCTATCATCAGGGTCTGTCCGCCGAGTTTGGTTTCGACCGGTGTCATGGTCATGTATTTCCGGCGGATCCGGCCGTCGGGCTCGATCCAGTCATAATATCCGGACGCCTCGGCACCGGAGCGGGTAGATTCGAAAATCGCCCACCAGGACGGCAATTTCTCCGCCAGAAACCGCATCTCCCGGTCGATCAGCTTCGCATTGGGATGAATCCGCATGGTGCCCGTAGCGGCTTCATAAAGGCAGGTGTAGCCGGTCTGCCCGACTTTTTGCAGGGCCAGTTTTTTGAATTCATCGCTTTGCTGAAGACTCGTTATGTCGATGCCGGGGTTGAGCCCGAGATAAATATCGACCTGCTTGGCAACCTCCCGCGCCTTGTCACGGATGATCGCCTGGCCGATGTCTTCGAACTGCTTGCGGGTGCCTTCATTGAGTTCGCGGGTGGCTTGATGGATGAGACCGGCAACGTACCTCTGGGCAAAAAAAACGCCCACCAGCACGCAGATAAAAAAAATAGCGACCGGTATGAGAGAAAAAAAAAGATATTCTCTGATAAATTGTTTAGTAAGCGATCGGGAGTGCTTTTCAGTTCGATCCATGCATCATGCCGATGAGATTGACAATCAGGTTGCGCCGGGTCCTTTTGCTGCAACACACCGCAATGGCCCCAGCGGTATCGCAAAAAGAAGGGGCAGATGAATATAATTATAAAAAATTGATAATATTAGATATATTATCAGAGTGGGGTGGTAACGTCAACGGTTCCGGTGTTATAGATAGCGGCGGGATCTCTGGCGTGGCGGGCGATCGGCCGGAGCGGTCGCCGGATGTCAAGAGTCTGCTATGGGTGCGGCTTGCGGCCGGTGTGAACGACCGCAATGCCGTTGGTCAGGCGCCGCCAGGAGACCTGCACATAGCCGATACGCTCCAGGATGGCTTGCAACTCCTCGGGTAATGGAAACAGGCGGATGGATTCCGGCAGGTGGGTGTAGGCCTGGCGGCTGCCGGCCAGCAGCTGGCCCGACAGCGGCATGATATAAAAAGAATAAAAATCGTAGAGCCGGCGAAAAAGCGGGTGAGAGGGTTTGGAAAATTCCAGGCACATCATCCGGCCGCCCGGCTTCAACACCCGCAGCATTTCCCTGAAACCCTGCTCCATGTGGGTGACGTTGCGGATGCCGAAGCCGACCGTCACGGCATCGAAATGCCCATCGGGAAAGGCCAGGTGTTCGGCATTGCCCTGGACGTAGCAAATCTGGCCTCTGATGGGAGCGTTCGTCTTTTTGGAGCGTCCGGCCTCGATCATGGCCCGGTTGATATCGTAAACCGCCACCGTCCCGCAGGCGCCCACGGCCCGCTTGGCCAGGATGGCCAGGTCGCCGGTTCCGCCGCAGACATCGAGCACCCGTTCGCCGGCTTTGAGCCCGAGCATGGCGACGGCCGTGCGCTTCCAAAGATAATGGATACCGAAACTCAGCAGGGTGTTCATGAAATCGTACTGCCGCGCGACCGAATTGAAATGGCGCAGCACCCAGGTTGTCTTTTCATCCTCGGGCACTTTCCGATACCCGTAATTGGCCATTTTTTCACGACGGATCCTCTCGTCGAGATGGTATTGGCGGTCCTGTTCGCTTCCCCAGAAATTTTTGCTGGACACCATGATGCGACACCCCTTCGGTGGTCAGGCGGTTGCAACGCTGCGGATTCGGCCGATATATCAAAACCGGCCGCGGAGATCCAGGTTTTTCATCGCCAGCCGGACGCCCTCTTATCCGGCCGCCAGCGCTTTGAGACCCAGAGACAGCCCCATGGCGATCATCAGCAGCCCGGCAATGATGTCGGAATGCGGCTGGTACCGGCGGGCCAGGGTGGTCGCTCCGGTTCCGATCAGCAGGAGCCCGGGCAGCGTGCCGATCCCAAAGGCCGCCAGCAGCAGAAACCCCTGCCCAACGCCGCCGGCCGCCAGCGCCCGGGAAAAAGCCGCGAAAGAAAGGCCGCAGGGCAAAAACCCCATCAGGAGCCCGGTAAACACCATTTCAGCCGCCCCTTGATTCACGAAGGCCAGGCGGATGATGCGCCGGTAGCCCGGGATCTTTTCCGGAGCCGCGATCGTCATCCAGCGGGGTTGCCTGAAAAAACCGAGCTGGCAAAGACCGAAGTACAGCAGAAACCCGGCCGAAAGGACCGACATGGCGACCTGCAGGCGCGCGACCAGCTGCAGGTGATCGGATCCCGTGACGGCGGATACCAGTGCCAGGCCCCGGCCGACGCCGCCCATAACCGCACCGATCGCGCCGTAGGTGACGAGCCGCCCGAGGTGATAGAAGAGATGCGGTGCGAACCGGCCGGTGCGCCCCGGAAAAGCCACCACCAGCGGCCCGCACATCCCGACACAGTGCCCCGTGCCCAGCAGGCCCAACAGAAAAAGCGATATCAGATCGAGATCACCCATGGCTGGGCCCGGTATAAAACAATTGCGATTGACAGTCCATGTGATTTTCCTTAGGTGTTAATGGCTGCTGGTTCGCCGGTCCCACCCCCGGAGCATGGAAATCCGTTGGTTCGGGGGGGTCCCGCTGCAACGGGATTGAGCCGGTCAACCCAGAACCTTGAACCCAGAACCCTGAACGGGTCACCCTACAGTCTGTTTTCAGCCTTCCCTGTTTTGTCGAAAGGAGAACGATAATGTCCATCCGCCTGGCGTCCCTTCCCCTTTTTCGCATCGCCCTTTGCCTGACCGCAATTCCGGTAACGATCATCTGGAGCGCCGCCGCCGCGCGGGCGGCCGGCCCTGAGCCCGGCCGCCACCCGCTGGACGAAAACCGGCACATGCAGGTCAGCGCCGGGGACCGATGCCCGGTGTGTGGCATGAAAGTGGCCGAGCACGCCAAATTCTCCAGTGCGATCCAGTTGACGGACGGCACCACCTATTACTTCTGCGGCACGGGCTGCATGCTGCGCTCCTGGCTGCACCCGGAGATCTTTCTGGCCGTTGACAGGGACCGGTTGCAGACGCCGCTGGTCAAGGAGTATTTCACCGGAGAACAGGTGGACGGCCGGGAGGTCTTCTGGGTCGCCGGCTCCGATGTCGTCGGGCCCATGGGCCCGGCGCTGGTTCCCGTCATGGGTGAAAAGGGGTTGGAGGCGTTTAAGCGGCGCCATGGCGGCCAGGACGTATTCCGAATGAAGGCGCTGACTGATGACAAGTGGTTTGCCATTACCGGCCGAAAAGCCGCCCAATGACGCCAGCGGATTTACGGCCGTTTCTGGCAGCAGCGTTTCGTGATCTGAAGCGCCGGCCGCTGGAGAGCGTCCTGCTTATCGCCGCCCTGCTGCTGACCATCGCCGCAGCCGCCTTCCCGCTGTTGCTGGCCCAAGCCACGACGACCGCCACCGACCGCATGTTAAAAGACGCCCCTGCCCTGGTCGTCCGCCAATACGACGCTCTGGGCTGGACCCCCCTTCCTGGAGACCGATCCGTCGCTCTGGCCGAAAGCGTCGCCGGTGTCGTCGCCGCCCGCCCACGGATCTGGGGCCGTGTCGCCGGTCCCGCCGGGCCGCTGACGGTGGTCGGCATCGATCCCCGCCTGCCGGCCATGCCGCCATCTTCCGCCTTGCCGCGCCGGGGCGAAGCCGTGGCCGGCGCCGATGTCGCGTGGGATCGCGCACAGCCCTTTTTAACCCTCACCGGCCGCAAAGCGGTCACATTCAAGATGATCGGCCGCCTCGATGCACAGGCGGATATCGCCGAGCCGAAGGTCGTGGGGCTTCACATAGACGACGCGCGCGAACTGCTGGAAATCCCGGCCGGTTACGCCAGCGATCTGGCGCTCGAGGTTTTCAACCCGGCCGAGGAGACGGCGATCCTGCCCGACCTGACCGCCGCTTTTCCCTGGACGGTACGGATTACGACCCGCACGCAGACCGCCGGCATCTATGCCGCGGCACTCGCCCGAATGAGCGCCATGGCGGTCGCACTTCTCGTCCCGGCCCTTTTGGCCCTGAGCCTCCTGGTGACCGTAACCGTCAGGGACCGGTTCGGTCGGCGGTTTGAGATCGGCCTGCTCAAGGCGCTGGGCTGGACCACCGGCGACATCGTCCGCCTGCAGGCCGTACGCGCCCTTCTGGTCGTCATCCCGGCCGCGGCCGGCGGCTTGCTGCTGGCGGTTGCGCTGGTGTTCTGGCCGCAGGCGAACTGGTTCGGCCGGCTGGGTCCGGAATGGCAGGGCCTGGCCTCCCGCCTCTTTTTCACTGCCGGCGATGCCGGCTTGATCTTCCTGGAGGTGACGGGCCTGGTCGTGCTGCCGTTTCTGGCCGCCGCCCTTGGCACGGTGCTCCGCTGTGCGGTGGCCGACCCACAGGAAATGCTCGAAAGGACGAGTTTCTGATGGCGGGGCTCGTCGAATGCCGCCGGTTGACGGTCGCCCGCCGCGCATCGGACGGCGGGGAAAAGAGGGTTCTCCACGATTTGTCGGCCCGTTTCGAAGCCGGGCGCATGGCCTTGATATCAGGGGCGACCGGGGCCGGGAAGAGCACCCTGCTGCATGTTCTGGCCGCCATCCTGCGACCGAGCCAGGGTGAGGTCGTGATCGACGGCGCGGCCGTTTCGCGCTGGGTGAGTTCCTTCAGGGATCGCTGGCGGCGAAGGGTCGGCATCGTTTTCCAGCACGACCGGCTGCTGGGAGACCTGAGCGCGGTCGAAAACGTTTTGTTGCCGCTTATTCCGAGGGGCGGCAATTTGGCGGAATGCCGGCAGGCCGCCCTGGCGGCACTCGACCGGCTGAATGTCGGCCCGCTGGCCCAGGAGGCCGCCCGCAACCTTTCCGGCGGTGAACGCCAGCGGGTGGCGATCGCCCGTGCACTGGTTTCCCGGCCCTCTTTTGTCTTTGCCGACGAGCCGACCGCCCACCAGGATGGCACCCGCGCCGGCGAGATCCTGGAAACGCTGGCGGCGACGGCGGCTGCGGGCGCGGTGGTGGTGGTCACGGCGCACGATCCGCGCCTGCTGGAGACGGCGACGCCGGCTGACCGTTTTTATCTCGTTCACGGCCGGTTGGAGGCGCGGGCATGATCTGGCACCCGCTGCTGCTGACCGCCCTGACGGCCCAGCTCATCGGCCTGCTGCTGCTGGCGGCGGCTGCGGCAAAATCTTTTCGGATCCTCACCGGTTGGGACCCGTCCGCCGCCGACCGGGCCCAGCTCGCCCTCGAAATCGAGGCCGAAGCCACCGTCATCCTGGGCCGCTGGGCTCTGGGGACCTTTCTCTTCTCCAGCGCGCTGATGGTCCTCGGAATCACCAATGTGTTTCCCGCCCTGATTCCCGGTGCCATGTGCGGAACCGGCGTCCTGCAGGCCATGGGGCGCGCCGGCACCGATTTTCTCGTTCTGAACGGCGCCCTTTTGGGAATTCTGCTGTTCTGGAACGCAGCGGAGGCTCTCGGCCGCCGTATGCCGGATTTCCCGTTGGCCCGGCTCGGCGCGCGCCTGCTGCTGCTGGCACTGCCGGTGGCCGCATTGGCCTGCACCCGCAGCGTGAGTGCCGCCTTAGCAGTGGATACGCACCGGCCCGTGGACTGCTGTGCGGTGGTGTATGACCAATACCGCACGCTGAGCGAAGCCAATAGCTTCTCCGGGCTTGCCGATGGCTTCTGGCTGACGTCCTGTTTTGCTCTGAGTCTTCTGCTTTTCGGTCTGGCGGTGCGGGTGCGTCGAACGGCACCCGCCGCCGCCTCGCCCCACACCGGTTTTCTGGCAGTCACCGCCACCGTCTGGGTCCCGGTGGCCGCCGTCACCCTGACAAATATTCTCGCCGCCTACCATTATGGCGTTCTGCAACACCGCTGCCCATGGTGTCTTTTCCTGCTTCAACACCGCATGACCGGCCTGCCCCTGTTCGGCGCCCTGGCGGTCATCGCCTTCGAGAGTCTGACAGGCTATTTACTGCCGCTGGCGGTGAAAAGAGATCCACGGCTGCGGCCGGCGGCTTCAGACCGCAGCCGCCGCGCCGCCGGCCGCATCCTCGTGGCGCTCCTGCTCTTTCTTTCTTTCACGCTGCTGCCACCACTGTTCTGGCACCTGCGCTTCAAGGTGTGGATCGGCGGCTAGGCGGTTTTCCGCCGCGGCCGTCACCTTCTTGACGTCCAGCGGCGCACCACCGGTAAGCGGCCGTCTTTTTTCTTCCGCCCGCACCGCTGCGGACGCCACGTGCGGCGCGCTGATCCCCTTGACAAATCCGCCCGTCTGCCTGGCATGTTTCCTGCTTCAATCAAGGGCCCCGGCGAGACTTTCAAAAGCCGGTGCAACCAGCCGACCGGGCGATCCGCTAAAGTATTGCCGGCAGAAAGGCAATAACACTATAAGAGGCCAAAGTGATGGGGGCATTAAAACACGTTTACACCGCCGCAACATGAAGGGGAAAATACCGTGGAAGAACGACACCTGAGCTACTGCCGCGAGAAAATGATGTCCGTGTGTGCGGCCGGCAATGGTCACCAGCAGAAAAATTGCTGCTTCTACGAGAAAGCCAACGGGTCCGAGCGCTGCATGTACTATGTCTTCGATGAATACTGCGACTGCCTGCCGGCGCAGAAGTCGGCCCGTCAGCAACTGCAGTAATTCGGCCTGGCGGGTCCCCGGCGCCGTAAGTGGTAAAATGCCTTTGGTTGTGTTGCGGCGCCGCGGCCGGGTGGAATAAAAGAAATCGGTGGGGAAGCTTAGGGCTCACTCAAAAATAACTTTACATTTCAGATGTCGATCCATCCCGTCCAACGGCGTTACAAAAACTCGGAATATCCAAATATTCCTGCGTTTTCGCGCCTTGCCGGCCGGGCGCCTCAACACCTGAAATTGCGAATTTATTTTTTCGTGAACCCTTAGGTTTTGTTGAACTTGCGCGCCAGGTCATTGTCGATGACGTAGATGCAGACCTCCTGCGCGCCCTGCTCGGCATAGTGAAAATTCTTGCACAGGTTTTTGATCAGATAGCTAACGTCATCGCGGATTTTCTTGTCATAGGTCTTGTAATCTTCCTGGTCATAATCCTTGATCGCCCGCCGGAAATTTTCATTTTCGAGAAACGGATCCAAAACTTTTTCTTTCAGATTGAAGACATAGCGCTCGTGCAGTGACGCGTAAACCCGCGTGGCCGTCAGCGTCTTGCCTTCCACCATCATCTCCTGGGTCAGTGTCTTCGAGGTATACTCGCGCTGGGTGTCCGCGCGGAAACGCCTGCGTTCGTCCGTATCGGCCTTGGATCCCAATAAACGCCGCTCGAGGTTCTCGAAAAACTCCTCCGAAACTTCCAGCCGCTCCCCGGTGTAGGCGCAGGTTTCTACGGCGCCTGGCTCGAAATTGACTGCAAAAAGGTAGTTTTGGATGTCGCGCGATATCTGCTCTTCATTATAGTAGTAGATCGATTCCTTGACTTCCTGAAGAATAGTGTAATCGTACATCCGCAGCATTGAATCCAAGAATCCCCCCGGAATCATCTCGCTGAGTTCCTTGCGACTCTTCGTAAAATAATTGCAAAGCTGCGACATGTTGATCAGCTTGTTGCCCTTGGAATACGAAGAATAGAAGTCGTTAAAAATCTTGATCGAATCCCGGCCGGATATGCCGTGTTCGCCTTCGGTTTCCGACTCGGCGATGATTTTACGCCGCCGTTTGGCCGTCAGGCGCTTGCGGTCATCCTCGCTGAGCCAATTGGGGATATAGCCGGTGTAGATTTCCATTTTAAGCAGCTGCAGGTTTTCGTCGCAGTAAAGCCGGTATTTGTCCGGATCGCCGATCCATTCCAGCATTGCATCCGAGCGTGTGTTCAACCGGGTGGAGATGATCACCCGTGCAAAATTATGCAGCACCCGCGGCAGAAAATTATCATCGATATGCTTGCCGAAGATGTTGCGGTAAATTTCCACCTCCGTGTTCAGGTCCATCACGTAGGGAATGTTGATGTATTCGATCCGGTCGGAAAAAGACTGAAAATCGGCGATGTTTTTCTGGTCTTCCGGGTTCATCACCGCTATCAGCAGCGAGTTGACGCTTTCTTCGATATCCTCGACCTTGTGAATGCCCTCGCTGATGATGTTGTGCAGTTCGATCATGCGCTCGGTGTTGTGAGACTTCACATCCATGAGCGCGTAGATGCCGTTGTTGGTTTTGGCATACTGTGAAAAAATGTACCGGACCTGATTGCTGTCCCTCAGCAGGGTGTTGATCCGGCCCTGGATAAAGGGGTTGCTGAGGGTGATTTGCCGCAGCGGGCGGTCGCCGGGATTGTAAACACTGATTCCCTCGCCCTGGCGCCGGTCGAACCGGTAGGGCCGTGCATAGATCATGTCGAAGACCTTGCGCGGGCTGTCGAGCCGGTCGAGCAGGGCCTGGAAAAGCGAACTGCAGATCGTACAAGCTTTGTCCCGGAACACCCATTCATACTCTTTTTCGGTAAAGAGTTTCCACTTGAATTCATCGTTTTCGAAGAGTTCGTCGAAAAACGTGCGCCGGTAGGATTTGGGAATCACCAGCAACGGGTTGTCGTGGCTCGGGCAGGAGACTTCGACGAACTCGTCGTTCAGGTTCAGCAGGCTCTGCATTCGCAGCAGGTCGTATTGCTCCCGGCCGAGCCGCTCCTGGAGCGGCGCGAGGGCGTCGACCAGCGAAACGGCCTGGTTTTCCGCAAAATCACCCAGCATCTTGGGGTACAGCCGCCAGATCGTTTCATAGCGCAGCCCCTTGTCGGTGTTGTTGTATTCTTCAAACTTCATCAACAGGTTGTTGAGAAAAGTGCTCTTCCCGCAGCCGTGGGGGCCGCGAAAAATGTAGATCTTATTCTGCTGCGCCCCGCTCCTCATGGCCTCGACGAGGCTTATCAACCGGTTGGCAAAAAGGCGGTCGGCGAAAAAGGGGTGGTCGACCCCGACGACGAAGAGCCTGCCGCAGTCATAGCAGATAAAGCTGATCGATTCCGGATCGTTCGGGTACTCGTCGTGGCCCCGGCCCACGTAGGTCTTCACCATGTCGTGAAATACCTGGAAGATATTGCGGATCACGACCTCGGGCATTTCGGTGAGCTTCTTCAGGTAGGCATCGAAAGAGATGGGCGCCCGTTGGTCCCGGCAGCTCAGGCTGCGGTCGAGGTTCGCCACGGCCGACTGCAGGCGATCGGCGTTGTTCTCGCCTTCCGGCCCCGAACCCGGGGGGGGGTCTTGCGCGGTTGTGATCGATTCACTGCCCTCGGACATGGATTTTTCTCCCCGGCTTGGAGCGCACTCGCCAAGATTTTAATTTACAGGTGTTGAGACGCCCGACTGGCAAGGCGCGAAAACGCAGGAATATCCGGATATTCCGAGTTTTCGCACCGACCGCTGGACGGGATGGATCGACATCTGAAATGTGAAGTTATTATTGAGTGAGCCCTTAACCCTACAACGTCATTTACAGTTTTTGAATCAATATATAGCGGTTGAGTTTAAGAGTTAACCGCAACATATAGTGTTGAATTTCATAAGTTGCATTGTAGGGTTAATCGGCTATCACTTCCCGGGCGAGTTTGCGGTCTTTCACCGTGTACAGCACCCGTTCCCAGCGGATTTCGGCCGGGCCTGCCTTTTCTTGCTGCGCGGCGGCATCCCGGGTCGCGACGACCTCGCTTGTTTCCAGTTTCACCGTCCCGCCCCAGAGGTATTCGAGGCCGATCATCGTGTTGCCGATAAAGTCCCGGACCAGTGGTTTGCCCTCGAAGTGGTGCACCAGGTAAAGGACGTTCCCGTCCCGTTTCTTCGGGTCGATCGTGATGTGGGGCGGGTGGTACAGGCCGTCCACGAGCATTTGGCGGTAATCCACGGCCCTGCGGCTCTTGACATAGTATTCCCAGACCATCCGCTCCTGGTTCAGGCGCTTGCCGGCCACAAAAAGTTTGTTGCGGCTGACAAAGTCCTGGTCGACGAAGGTGTTGATGAAGGTGAAGTCGCAGAAGCTCGCCCGGACGCTGAAAATAAGCTCCTGGCCTTTGGCGGCGTGGGCGTCATACCGCTCGCGCTGGCCGGCATCGCTAAGCCGCCGATAGCGGGTGGTGTATTTGCCTTTGTTTCCAAGGTCCTCGATGTAGTAAAAAAGCCGCATGCCCAGGGCGTATGGATTCAGCCCGACCCGCGGCAGCGACGTCACCCCGGCATGGGTGCGGGCGAAATCGACTTCGTGCCCCCGGATCCGGTCGTCCTGCAGAAAAAGCTTCTCATGCCAGTAGCTGGCCCAGCCCTCGTTCATGATTTTGGTCCGGATCTGCGGCTGAAAAAACACGGAAGTGTTGCGCACGACTTCCATGACCGACTTCATCCAGCTGTTTTTTTCCTTGTTCAGAAAATCGGAGTTTTCCGCCAGATATTGAATCAGGTCCGGTTTGGTGCTGTTTTTTTCCCGCAGGTTTTTTTTAAACAGCGAATCGAATTCAGGGTGGGTTCGGGCGACTTCGGCAAAAAATGTTTTTATCCCCCGCCGGCCCTCGTCGCGGATACAGCCGTTGTAGCGTTCGATTTCCTTGATGTATTCACCAACCCTGACGTTGCGCACATCCTGCAAAAAAACGTCGAAATAGTAGTTCAACCGCTTCGAGCCGTCGATGATGGGCGGGCGGTCCAGTTGCGACAGTTCGTGGTGGTAGCCCACCAGGTTGTCGATGCTGCGGGTGAACTCGATGATGTAATCCACCCACCGCCCCTTCTCGGACCGCAGAGCGGCGATCAGGCGTTTGTCGGAAAGCGCCCGCCCGGTGAAATCGTAATCCCAGGTGTGGCGGAAGTAAAGATTGTTCTGGAAGAAGTCGATGTGTCCCAGCACGTGGTAGAAAATCATGACATTCATCCAGTCCGGATTGTTGTCATTGTAATACGAGATGGCCGGGCGGGTGTTGATGACGGTTTCGTAGGGATTGCTGGGATAAAGTTCGTAGCGGCCTTTTTCTTTGAGAACCTCCACATCGTGGACCCAGTAATCGTAGAGCGTCGGGATCATCACCTTGGGCGTGAGTTCCAGCAGGTCGCGGTTGGTCACGATGTACTCGAGGCTTTCCTTCTCGAACCGCAACCCCGCCGCCAGCGCCCGTTCCTTGCATCCCTCCATTATCTTCTTGGTGTGCTGGTCGATTAGTTCCATGGGTCAGTTTGCCCGTTGGCCGGTTTGTCCGTTGGCCGGTTTTCCCGTTGAGTCCGTTGGCCGTTTAGTTGGCCCTGGATTTATTTTTATAATCATCGATCACGGTATTATTAACACCCCCTGACAGTCGGCCCGTGGAAACCTTATCGAAAAGGATTGAGATCGCCGATGATTATTCCGATATCAGCTTTTTTATGCCCTCGATCAAGCGCTGCTCATCGGCATCCTGCTTCAAGACATCGATACGCAGCAGGGCCGGATTTTTTTCGAGCAGCCCCGATTTTTTGATGTAGCGCTCGACTTCACTGCTCTTGACAAAACGAGTGCCTTGTTCGGCGATGGTGATTCCCACCCGGCTGGCGTAAACGAGCATTTTCTTCAGCTCCGGCAGCGACTCCTTGCCGTCGGTGTCCCAGTCGTCGCCGTCGGTGCCGTGAAAAACATAGATGTTGTAATCCCGTTCCAGGTTTTCTTTGTCGACGATGGCATTCACCATGCGGTAGGCCGAAGCGACCTGGGTGCCGCCCGCCACCGTGGAATTGTAATACGTGTAGAAATCAGCGACTTCCTTGGCGTCGGTGTCGTGCAGGATAAAGCGGGTTTCGACCTGCATGTCGTACTGGTAGAGCAGCCAGCTGTAAATCAGTACATGCTGGGCCACCACCAGTTCGGTGGCCTTGCCGGACATCGAGCCGGAGTAATCCCGCACGAAAAAAACCATGGCCTGGGATTCGTAATCCTTTTCGCGCGACAGAATCCGAAAAATCCGGTCGGCGGGCGACACCAGGAATCCGGTCGGGTCGATGTCATCCAGGTCCGGGATGTTACCGAGGTGGATGTTGGTTTCGACGATTTTACGCAGGGTGGCCTTCTTGTCGAGAAACTGGCCGAAGCCGCGGTGCTTATCGGTGAGATCGTAAGTGTAGCGGGTGAGCGAGCGTTTCTTGCCCTTTTCCTTGAGGTTGGGCAGTGCGAACTTCTCGGTCAGAATTTTCCCCAGATCGTAGGCGTCGGACTCCAACTCGTGGCCGCCGCCCTCGCCTTGACCGGGACCGGCACCCTGACCCTCGGGCGAGCGCACCGGCTGCTCGCCGATGACCTCGCCCTCTTCGCCATCGCCGACACCACCGGAAGCATCGCCCTCGCCTTTTTCGGTGTCCTTGAAGGAAGGATCGTGGATGAATTTTTCCTCGACCGTCGTGGGGACGATGACCACCTTGGTCTTGCCGCCCTTGCCCGGCTTGATGAGCCGGCCGACGTTAATCTTGCGCGGAAAGCCGTCTTTTTCCCGCAGGCGGTCGCGTTCCAGCAGTTCGTCGATGGAGCGCACCACCGCGCTGTAAGTGCCGCGCATCGCCGCCAGGGCCTGCAGGTGGATCAGGTCGTAGAACTGGTAGACGGTCGCCGGACCCGTGCCCATGGCATCGCCCGCAGCCGGCGCCGCCGGTTCTCCGGCCACCTCGTGCGGCCGGGTATCGTTTAGTTCCGCGGCGATGATTCGCTCTTGTTCGGAACTTCGTCCATCCGCCTCGAGACCAGCGTCTATGTCGTTTTTCGTTGCCATGGGGTTTGGTGTTTAGTGTTTGGTGTTACGGGTTTTGCGTTGCGAGTTTCCAGTTTCGAAACTTCGCAGGCTTAACCCCGCGGAGAACGCCGCCTGTCGGAAAAAATGTCGCCTTGGCTCTAAAGTGGCTTCAAAAGCCTTGGATCGCGTTCGAGGGCAAGGCGTCCCGGCGATTGAAAGCGGAGCGTACATCGGGTACGTGAGCATTTCGATCCGCGGGACAACGTCGCCATCGGGCGTAATATATTTGGGACCACCTGAGTTCCTTTTTGCGAAATTGGCGTGCAGGGGCGTTCCATTTTTTCGACAGGCAAGGCCGCACAAGGGATTAAGCCGAGGCGTACGTGAGTACGCCGCAGGCTTAATCCCGCGGAGAACGCCGCCTGTCGGAAAAATGGTGCGTCCCTGCACGTCAATTCTCGTCTTCCTGGGTGCAGAAATACTCAATCGTCTTCTGCGCGCACGTCTTGCAATAGCCCAGCTTGTTGAGCATGGTGTCGACCATGCGGTCGTAGAGTTTCTGGTTTTCTTCGTTGGTCCGGTTGGCCAGCGCGCCGATCAGGCTGCCGGCGCCGGCGATATCCGACTTCAGCCGCACGTCGGTGACGGCCTTGACCAGTTCCAGGTTGTCCATGAAGTCATAGTCCGGATCGACCGAAATCTTTTGCCCGTAGATCTTGCGGATCGAGGTCCGGAAGGTTTCCCGCTGTTCTTCGGTCTTCAGGCCGAGGCGGTCCTCGACGCTGTTGATGAAGCGCTCGTCGATTTTGAGCGCCTTCAGCTCCCCGCTCTGCGGGTCCTTGTACTTCCACATCTTGTCCGCACCCAGGTTTTCGGCATCGATGCCGATGATCATGTTGACATAGTTCATCACGTCCTTGCGGATGGCGAGCGGCTCGTCCATGTAGGCGTTGAACATTTCAGTCATGATCCGCTCGCGGTAGAGCCCCTTGGCAATCTTGAGGTCCTCGATGTACTTGGCCCGGTCGCTGGCATCGGTGACGTAATCCAGGATCACGCGCTCTAAGGCCTTGAAGATGTCGTAGGCAAACATGCACTGGCCCTCGTTGGTTTCCGAGCTTTCCATTAGAAGCTGGATGGCGCGGCCCAGGTTCCGCTGCCCGAGGCCCTTCTGCCCGAAGCGGTTGATGATCTCGGGATCCTGGTTGAGCGTGTCGATGACCTCCGCCAGGGTTTTGATGCTCTTTTCGCCGGCCACCTCGCCGGCGGCCAGCTTCATGGTCTCCACCGGCGTGAGCTTTTCGGAACGTGCCAGGCGCGTCAGCACCGCCGCCACCGAAGCGGCATAGATCAGGCTCGGGTCCTGGTGCAGGTACTCGCGGTTGATGGTGGTCCGGGTCTCGCTGCCGATGGCATACTGGGTGAGATCTTTTTGCAGCTTGTAGTTGGTGTTGTGGGAAACATAGCAGATCCGGCAGCGGTCGACGATCGGCGCTTCCTCTTTTTCGGCCAGAAACCGGTGAAACTCCGAGTTGTTGCTGGTGGCGACGATCAGGGTGTCGATCGGCCATTTGTAGCCGTCGATCTCGATGTTCCGGTTCTGGATCACGCCCAGGTAAACCTGCACCAGGTCTTTCTTGTTCTTGTAGATCTCGTCGCTGAAATGGATGCCGCCGCCGGCGACCCGCGCCAGGGCCCCGCGCCGCAGGTCGAAACGGTAGGGATTGTTGGTGTCGGTGATATGCAGCAGGCGCTGGATCGATTCCTCACCCAGAAGATCGACTGCCGAGGAGGTGATCTTGTCCTTGGCCGGGTATTTGCCCGTGACGGTGCCGAGGCTTTCGGTCAGCGGCACCGGCACGATCTCGACGAACTCCAGCATCCGGTCGGTATCGCCATCGGCCGCGGTGCGGATGTCGTTGAGTATGTAGCCGCTGCAAGCCCCCAGCGGGCGATAATTTTCGTAGAGGGTCTCGATTTCGTTGTCCGAGAAGCCGATTGACCTGGCCAGGTAGTCCTTGTTGGCCGCCGGTTCTTCGAAGAGGTTCATGGCCAGTATCATCGGATCTTCGTAGGTCTGCGATTCGATGGTCGTGATGCGGCCGTAGCTTTGCAGCGTGTCGATCTTGCGGAACTTGAAGGTGTATTTGCGGTTCTTGTCGTCGGACAAAAATTCGCGGTATTTCGTGCACAGGAAATCGACCAGGTAAGTTTTGCCGTTGCCCGGCTCACCGACCAGAATAAAGGCCATTTCTTTGGATGAACCGCCTTCGGAAGCATCCTTGACGTAGGAGACAAAGCTGTTGATCTCGTCGTACATGCCGATCACATGTTTTTTACCGGTCCGAAAAATGCTGAAATCGTAAGTCGTTTTGCCGTTGACGACCACCTTGTTGATGTCGCTTTCCAGTATCATGCGCGCCACGCCCTGGAAGGCATTTTCAAAACTGCGACGCCCCTCTTTGACGGCGCCGAGATGATGATGAAGTGAGCGTTCCGTGGTATTTGCCATGCTGCCTCCCCACTTTGAGTCGTTGACGTACTTGGACGCCGGTGTGTGCAGGTGTGTTCGGGTCGTGAGAAAAAAACAAGGACCGACACTCGGATCCCGGTCCGACTCGCATGTCGGGCGGGCTGTCGTGCGGGCATCTGCAGGCAGAGAAAAAAAGAAGAAGTTCAGGAATACGCAAAACCGGCGGGTCAACCGCCTCAGGGTCGGATCAGGAGCCCCCCATGCAATAGATGCCGATAATTATGCATAATTAACCATCATTATACTCCTTGACCGATTGATGATCAAGTGAATACCTGTTTTTGGTTTGGCCGGGCCGGCAGGAACCTGCCTCTTTCAAGACCAGGCACCGGTTTGGGCGACACTGAACCTCGGATGGTAAAATGGCGGTAACCTCGCCGCATGGGCTGTACGATAAAGGGTTTGGCAAGACCAGAGGGAGGAATCTGTAGTGTAATACGCCGACGACCGACACCAGCAGCCAAACCCTTTATCGTACAGTCCATGGGTCGGACCGGACCAGCAGCAGGGTGTTACCAATCACCGTCAGGCTGCTCAGCAGCATGGCGCTCACGGCCACCAGGGGGGTCAACGAACCGCTCATCGCCACCGGAATGCTGACGAGGTTATAAACGAGGGAAAACCAGAGGTTCTGCAGGATCTTGCGGTGGGTCCGTCGGGCCAGGCGCAGAAACACCAGCACCTGCTCGGGCTCGGCCCGCATGAGCGTAATATCGGCGACTTCTTTGCCGAGGGGGCTGCCGGAGTGGACCGCGATGGCCAGGTCCGCCGCCGCCATCGCCTCGGCGTCGTTGATCCCGTCACCGACCATCGCTGGTCTTTTCCCGGCCCGGCGCCGGCGTTCCAGGAAGGCGGCCTTGCCGGACGGCAGCAGGGCCCCCTGTGCGTCCTGGATGCCGAGCGATCGTGCAATTACTTGCGTGACGGCCGCATCGTCGCCCGATACCATCGCCACGGCATAGCCGAGCGCCTTTAACTCCGCCACGGTCCTGCGGGCCCCGCTTTTAACGGCGTCACCGAAAACGAAAACGGCGCACAGCCGGCCGCCGCAGCCCATGTAAACCAACGTGGGTTCGGCATCGAAATCCAGCGGCTCCATTGCCGGCGGCGGCGCGCCGGCCGCAATTTCGGCGGCCAGAAAATCCGCGGAGCCGATCTTGAGCGCCAGGTCGCCGGACCGACCGGATATGCCGTTGGGAGCGGTGCACACAGCGGTGACGGCCGCCGGCAATATACCGTGTTCTCCAGCCCAGCGCTTGAGCGCGACCGCGACATGGTGATCCGACTCCTGTTCGAGCGCCAGCGCCAGCGCCACGAGGCGATCGGCCGTCATCCCGGCCAAAGGGCGGATGGCCAGCAGCCGCCAATTGCCTTCGGTCAGGGTGCCGGTTTTGTCGAACACGAAAGTGTCGATACGCTGGGCCTGCTCGAAGGCCGCAAAATCCCGCACCAGAATGCCGTTGCGGCCGGCGACCGTAATGCCGGCCACGCGCGCCAGCGGGATGGCCACGCCGAGCGCGCAGGGGCAGGATATCACCAGCACCGTGATCGCCCGGATCAGGGCCTCGGCGGGCTCCAGTCCGCGGACATACCCACCGACGGCCGTGCCGGCCGCCAGCAGAATGATCAGCGGCACGAATATTTTAAGGAGCCGGTCCGTTTGCCCCTCGACGTCGGTTTTCCGGGCGAGGGTCTGCTCGATGATGCGCATCATCTGGCCCAGGATCGACTCATCGCCCACGGCCAGGGCCCGGACCGTGAGGTCGCCGCGGCTGATGCGGGTGCCGCTGCGGATCCGGTCGCCGGCGGCCTTGCCGACCGGCCGGGCTTCTCCGGTCAGAGAGGACTCGTCCACCAGGCCGGCCCCCTTCATGATGAGACCGTCGGCCGGCGAGATCTCGTCTTCTGCCAAGCAAAAAAGGTCGCCGGCGCGCAGAAAATCCGCCGCCACGTAGTGCCCGGCCGGCTGGTCGGCCGTGCAGATTTTCACCTTGGTGGGAACCAGCGCGAAAAAAGCCTCCAGGTCTTCCAGCACCTTCGCCTTGGCGCCGCGCTCCAGAAGCTTGCCCAGCAGCACGAGGGTGATCAGCATCGCAGCGGTGTCGAAATAAAGGTGGATGCTGCCGCGCAGCAGGTTGTAGACGCTGAAAAGATACGCACCGGCAGCGCCAAGCGCGACCAGGGCCTCCATGCTGAAGGCGGCCGAAATGAAGCCATAATAGGCTTTCCGAAAGATATCCCGGCCGCCGTAGAGTAAAACGGCCGTGGCCATCACGGCCACCGGCCACGAAAGACTGGCGATCGCCTCGCGCGAAAGCTCGCTGAAAAATCCGGTGTACAGCGCAAACGAGATCATCATCACGTTCATGGTCAGAAAGGCCGAAATGCCGAAGCGCAAGGTTTCCCGGCGCTGCTCCCGGTCGCGGTCCTCCTGCCCCGGCAATGAAGCCTTGTAGCCGAAGTGATTGATGAACTCTATAATCCGGTCCGGGGAAGTTTGAACCGGGTCGTAGTCACAGCGCAGGCGGTCGGTCGAAAAACTGCACTCGGAGTGCAGGATGCCCGGCAGTTTGGCCAGCGACGCATCGATCACCCAGGCACAGGCCGGGCACCACATGGCGCCGATTTTCAGCTGAAGAGGCAGCGACTCGCCGGCAGCCTCGGCGATGGGGGTTGGAGAGAACTCTGCGGGCGACAGGCCGACACCGGCGGACAGCGGAGCCGCCCGGGCAAGATCGTCCGCGGAAGACGGGATGACGCCAAGCTCGCGGCAGCGCTGGAAGAGTTCGGTCTCGCGGAAAGCAGCCGGGTCGGCCGTGCCCGAGGCATCGCAGAGCATGCTGAAGACCTGTTTGCATCCCAGGCAGCAGAACCGGAACCGACCGCCGGCGTGGTCCAGGGTGCAACATCCGTTGCGCAGGCTCAAGCCGCACAAATCGCAGGCCTCGGGCATAAGCGTCCTTTGTAAATCCGGCGCAGACAAAAAAAGTCCCGCCGCAGCGGAACTTTTTTCACTCCACGAATATTGTCGCCGCAAGGGAAAGAGGGCGGTCTATTGACGGCCGAGCGACTTCACGAAAGCCACGATTTTCCAGCGGTCGGCTGCGGCAATCGTGGTGGCCAGCGGTGGCTGCCGCCCCCCGGGAATCCCGTAACTGATCTCTTTGAAAATGTCCCCTTCGGTCCTGGCTTGAACCGCGGCGCTTCTCAGGTCTCGGGGCAGCGGCGCAAAACTCTGCCCGACGGTGCCCTTGCCGTCGTGGTTGATCCCGTGACACTGCTGGCAATAGGTGAAGTAGAGCGTGGCGCCTTCCAGAATCACCCCGGTATCGGCCGGAGAAAAAGGCGAGGTCAGGGATTCCGGCGCGCCCGCGCGGTAAAGCGCTTCGCCACCGTCGACCGGGACCAGGCCGGCCGGCATGATGGGCTGCGGCTGCTCGTAAGGTTTAACGGCCGGGGTTTCGCGCATGCGCCCGAACGGAGAGTAGTTGTCGTAAAACATCAGCAGGTTGTAGACCAATAGGACAACCACGGCCACGACCAGCAGCAAGGCCATTTTCATTTATTCACCCTTGGCGCCCCGGACATGCTGGGGGTGGGGCAACGGCGCGTAAATCGCATAGGGCGACTCCCCGGGAACATCCTTTACCGCGCCGTAGTTCCATTCCGGCATCCCCAGGTCGCCGACGACATAGTAGGAAAAAAGGCCCTTGCCCAGAATCAACGCCAGCAGCAGCGCGATCACAATCCAGATCCCCAGCGTGTGCTCTTTCGGCAGGACCGGCTCTATTTCGAGTTCTGGTTCCATGCTAAATTTTCACCTCCAGCAGCCCGGTGAAGAGGATGTAGAGAAATGCCCAGAGGACGGTCCCGATGATGGTCAGCCCCATTGCCAGCGGAAAAGGGGCGTAGCGGTCGCCGATCCCGGCCGGAAAGCGGTATTGGATCCTGGTTTTTCGCTCTTCGGAATCATGCGTGTGGAAATGGCTGTACGCTAAAAACAGTCCGAACACGAGAATGAAGATCAGCGCGGAAAAAAGGTACACCATGATGTCCTGAAAGTTGAGCAGATCGAAGAAACGCATGGTTTTACTCCGCTAATTTACTTTGCGAAAATGATCGCAAAGATCACTATGGCGACGCTGGCGGATAGTCCGGCCAGCGCCAAAAAAAACAGTCCGTAGATTTCCAGTCGTCCGATTCTAAAGGCTTTCGGCGACGCGGCCTGTGGCCCGTCTTCCAACGGCAGAAAGCGCGCCCGCTGCTGCTCCCTGAACTGCCCGTTCCTGACGGCCCAGACAAACACCGCCACGCTGAGAATAAGGCCGATGGCGATGTAGGCGATGAAGTAGGGGAAGTACATTGTGTTTGTAAAGTAATTAGTGTTTGGTGTTTAGTATTTGGTTTTTGGTGTTACGGGCTGCGGGTTGCGAGTTACGGGTTCCGGGTTAATGGTGTTGCGTTAAAAGTGTCTATTCAATGCCATTAACTTGAGGCCAAATCTTCCCCTCTTTGAAAAAGGGGGGCCAGGGGGGATTTCTTGTGATCATTTAAAATCCCCCTAAATCCCCCTTTCTCAAAGGAGGACCTTCAAAGGAATTCTTTAAGTTAACGACATTGAGTGTCCAGTTTCAAATACCGAGTTTCCAGTTTCGAGTTTCAACCACCAAGTTTCTATGTTCAAGCTCAGGGCTCATAGGCGGCATCGATGCCTTTGGGTTCGGTGTCGGCATCGGACTGGTTGATGAAGTAGACCGCCACATAGTTGCCGACGTCCCAGATCTTTTCCGATTCGAGTTCGCGCTTGAAATAGGGCATCGCCGTGCCGGTGATGCCGTTCATGATCTGGTAGTAGAGTATGCCGCCCGAAATTTCACGGTTTTTTAAAATGGTGAAATTAAAGGGCGGCGGATAGATCCAGGGCTGGGCCGGACCCACGCCGTCGCCGACGGGCCCGTGGCAGCCGAGGCAGTTGTCCTGATAGATTTTGTGCCCGCGGGCCAGGCCGGCGGCCGAGGTCGGATACGGGTTGGGAATGTCACGCCAGCCCTGGGGCACGTGCGCGTTGATCCACTGGATGTTTTCTTCCGGTCCGGCCTCGTAGGCCTTGACCGCTTCCTTCTTCCAATATGTCTGGCGCGCCACGCGCCGGTCGGCGGCCTGCAGTCCCAGACTCTGGACGTAGGTGGTCAGCTTGCGGATCTTTTCTTCGCCGAGAACCTCGAAGGGCGGCATGATGGAGTTGGGCCGCGTGTAGCGCGGATTGTGGAAATGGGCCAGATGCCAGTCATCCGGATGCTCGCCGCCCTCCTGCGAGAGATCCACGCCCGTTCTTTCCGAGCCCAGCAGGATCGGACGATCGGCGACGTAGTCACCGGCCTGGGCGATCCGTTCGGCGCCAAAGCCCCAGTCGATGGCGCGGATCGACTGCGTGTGGCAGTAGACGCACCCGTTGGCGATGTACTGCAGGCGCCCTGCGGCTTCGTCGGCAGTGCGCGCGCGAAAGATTTCAGATGGGGTCTCATCCCGCGTGGCGTAGGACATGTAAACGACCACGAAAACGACGGCCGCCAGAATCATGAGACTGCCGACGACCACAACGTGGAGCGTCATTTTCATGCCTGTTCTCCAGTTTTAAGCAGCAGAGTCCGGGCGATATTGTAGAATCCGATAATCGCCCCGCTAAAAATCATCACACCGAGCGCGGCCCGGATCACGTAGTAGATGTGAACCGCCGGCAGGATACGATATACTACCTCGCCGTTGTACCAGGAATTGCCCTGCACCAGGCCGACGATGGTCAGAACCACCGTGAAGCCCACTACGCCGATCAGCACCAGCCAGTACTGGACATCGGCCAGCAGGCGGCTGTAAAGCGGCTTGCCGGCAATCCTGGGCAGGATGTAGTAGATCCCGCCCAGGGCGATCATGCCGGCAAACCCCAGCACGCCGATGTGGGCGTGCCCCACGGTCCAGTTGTTGAAGTGCGTGATGCGCTGCACCACGGGCAGCGCCATCATCGAACCCTGGATGCTGACGAAAAAATACATGATCGTGCCGGTGAAAACGAACTTGGCGCCGATGTCGGCGTGGATCTCTCCCAGTTTGCCCCTCGAGGTGTACCAGATGTTGATGAGAAAGGCCATGACCGGTATGACCATGGCGTTGCTGTCCACGATGGCGATCACTTTCAGCCAGGTCGGCACCGGCACCTGCAGCAGGTGATGGGTACCGATGTGGGTGTAGACGACGATAAGCGCCCAGAAGCCCAGCAGCGACAGGGTGTGGCTGTAAAGGGGCGCCTTGATCGCGCGCGGAATCACGTAATAGGCCACCCCGGCGGCAAGGGGCGTGAGCAGAAGGCCGAAAATGTTGTGGCCGTAGAACCAGAGCAGGATGGCGTCCGGAATGCCCGCCAGCGCACCGGTGTCCGGTCGCCAGATGACGTTGCCCAGGGCGTAGGTCGAGGCCGTCAACACCATCGCCGCCAGAACATACCAGACCGAAACGTACAGCAGCGGCTCTTTACGGCGGCGGACGGTCATCACCAAGTTGATGAACACCAGGCCGAAGCCGAGGATGACCATGATATCGATCGGCCAGATCAACTCGGCGTATTCCCGCCCCTGGCTGTGCCCCGCTGCCAGGCTCACCACGGCCGCCACCAGGAAAATGTTCCAGGTAAAGACCGTGAATATCCCCAGCCTCTCGCTGTAGATTTCGGAGCGCAGGAGGCGCGGCAGGTAATAGAAAGCGGCCGCCAGCAGCCCGGGGGTGACGAAGCCGAAGAGAACCAGGTTGACGTGAACGGCGCGTATGCGGCCGAACAGCAGCCAGGAGAAGTTCCTGGTCAAATCCGGTGCGATCAGTTCCGTGGCGGCTATGAGTCCGAAGGCCGTGGCGATCATCATCCAGAAAGCCGAGGTCAGCAAAAAGGCCACGGCCGTGGGGTAGCGCTGCGCTGTCAGATGTGTGGAAACCGCCAAGTTCGGCACTCCTTCAATAGGCTGTACGGTTAAATCGTTGCCGGCCGGCATGCTGACGGATATTTATTAAGGTACGGGTTGTCGGCACGACCGGTAACTCCGCCCCAAACCGGTATTCTAAAGCCTGTCAGCTGTGGCAGGCCAGCCAGCAATCGATGTTGGCCTTGCGTTCGCGGTGACACTTGATGCAGAAGGCCATGAAAAAGACCTTGCCCTTTATCCGGTCCATGTTCTGTATCTCGCCGTGACATTGCTGGCAGGCAATCTCTTTACGGATGTGCCGCTGGTGGTTGAACAGCACGTGTTCGGCCAGGTAGTTCGCCTTTTTCCAGGGTGTGGGCGTGTCGCTGTTGTAGTACTGGTGCTCTTTTAGAATCGGCGGAAAATTGGCGATGATGTAGTTGTGACAGTAGAGGCACTTTTCCACCGGCGGCAGCCCCGGGTTGATCGACCGGCCCACGTATGGGTGGCAGAACTGGCACTGGATATTTTTGACGTTGACGTGGATCCGGTGGCTGAAGGGTATCGGCTGCTCGACCCCGATGTCGGTCGCCGGCGAATTGTAAAAAGTGTACAGAAAACCTGCCACCAGCACGGCACTGAGAATGGAAAGCGACAACAGTTTCAGGTTGCGGGTCAAAAAGTTCCGGTATCTGTACAAGAGGAACAGCGCAACGAGCGTTAAAATCGTCAGAATGGTCAACGTGAAAAGAATATCCATCAACGCACCTCGCCCGTGTGGATCCCCGCCAGTTCCGGAAACTGCCGGAAGGAGAACCTGACCGCCGCCAGCATCAACCCCATGAAGCCGAGGCTGATCAGAAGGTCGCTGAAGGCGAACGGCAGGCTGTGCGCCGTCGGATGAAAGGCCGGCCCCAGCAGCAGCAGGTGTTCGAACCAGATGCCGGCAATGATGCTCGCGCACAGCAGGATCATGAACTTGGGCATGGTCTTGACCTTCTTGTTGATCAAAATAAAAAACGGCAGGACGAAACAGACGGCGAAAATGGACCAGGCCAGGTAGCGCCAGGGCACCGCCATGGTGCGTTCGATGACATAGGCGGTTTCCTCGGGGATGTTGCCGTACCAGATCACCACCAGCTGAACGTAGAAGAAGTCGGCCCACACCAGGCAGAAAGCGAGGAAGAGTTTGCCCACGTCGTGGAAATGCGCGTCGGCCAGGCGGAAATCGTTTCCGGGGTAGAGGTGCATGACCGCGGCCATGATGATCAGGCCGCCCAGCCCGACGTAAATGGCCTTGACGAAGGTATAGGCACCGAAAAGAGTGGAGACCCAGTGCGGATCGCTGCTCATCACCAGGTCGTATCCGATCAGCGAGAGCACCAGCGCAAAGGCCAGCATGTAAAGGACGCTGAACTGTCCCTTGCGTTGCCGGATGTGCTCGAGGTCGCGCTGCCGGCCGCCGTGCAGGCGGTTGAAGAGGGCCCGGACGGCACCGGCGGAAGCCTCGGGACCCGCCTTGAGCAGCAGCGAGTAGTACAGGTAGGCAAACCCCAGCCCGTAGAGGATCAACAGCCCGATGCCGTCGCGGGCAAACAGGAAGGGCAGGTTGAGCCAAACTTCCTTGCCGTGCAGCTCGTGACTGTGGAGCCAGGGAAAAACGTGCGGCGCGCCGAAGAAAAGGAGTAGAAACAGGACGAAGGATACCGGGAAAAATCCGGCAAAGGCCTCCGCAAGCCCGGACAGGGGGCCGCTCCACTTGGCGCGGGTCGTGGTCATGATGGTCGAGAACAGCAACCCGCCCTGCGCGATCGCCGACCACAGCAGAAAATTGATCAGGTAGGCCTGCCAGGCCCGCGCGGGGTCACGGCCCATGACGCCATAGATAAACGCGCCGAGGCCGACGACGATCAGCGCTGCGAAAATCAGGTGGAAGGGGGTTTTCTTTTCCATGGCAGTCCGGCTATCGTCCGTTGGTTGCGGTTTGGTCATCGAAAACCGTAATGTCTCCGCCGTTTTTTCGAAACAGGTCCTTCAGGCCGTCCTGCTGGTCGGGGACACAGGCGGCCAGGACGCCGAAATGTTCACCGGAGCAGCGCGGGTCGTAGTGCTCCAGGTTGGCCAGCCGCGGCAGTTTGGACTGGTGCAGAAAACCGATCAGGTTGCCGATGATGGCAAACAGAATCGTGAATTCGAAGCCGACGATAACAAACGGGATCAGGGCCACGACCGGTTTGCCGCTCACGATCAGGTCCCAGCGTTCGGCCGTCCAGATGGCCAGGCTGTAGCCGCTGAAAAACCCGATGATGCCACCGCACAGGGTGTACCAGCCCACTTTGCTTTTCTTCACCTGCAGCGCCGCGGCGAGTTTATGGCTCGGGATGGGGCTGTGGGCCCGGATCAGCTGCCAGGCCGATTTCTTCAGATCGTGCACGGCGGCCACCGCCTGGTCCTCGGACTTGAAAACACCCATGACGTAAGCATCAGTGGCCATGGCCTTCTCCTTGGGCAACGGTTTCCTTCATCTCGGTCATCGACACCGACGGCATATGTTTGACGAACAGCACGAAGAAAAAGAAAAACAGGCAGAAGGCCCCCAGTTGAATGCCCATCTCGATCAGCGTCGGCTGGTAGAGGCCCCACGAGTTGGGCAGAAAATCGTGCGCGACGCTGGTGACGATGATCACGAAGCGCTCGTACCACATGCCGATGTTGATCAGGATCGATATCCCGAACAGCCACGGGATCGAGGTGCGGATGCGTTTGAAGAAAAACAGGAGCGGAACCGTCGTGTTGCAGACCAGCATGATGAAGAAGCCGTAGGCGTAATGGCCGAAAATGCGGTACAGGAAAATGGCCTCTTCGACGCTGTTGTGGCTGTACCAGGCGATGAAAAATTCGGTGCCGTAGGCGAAACCGACAATCAGGCCGGTAAAGATGATCGTCTTGGCCACGCTTTCCAGCACGTGCATCGTGATGATCTGCTCGTAGTGGAAGATCTTGCGCAGCGGGATCATCAGGGTCAGCACCATGGCCAGGCCCGAATGGATGGCGCCGGCCACGAAGTAGGGGGCGAATATGGTCGTGTGCCATCCCGGGACGACGCCCAGGGCGAAGTCCCAGGACACCACGCTGTGAACCGAGATGACCAGCGGCGTGGCCAGGGCCGCAAAGAAAAGATAAATCCGGGCGTAATGGCGCCACTGCTCGTGCGCACCGGTCCAGCCCATCGACAGCCAGGTAAACACCTTTTTGCGGACCCCGACCGCGGAGTCCCTGACACGGGCGATGTCCGGCAGCAGACCGGTGTACCAGAACAGCGAGCTGACCGTCAGGTAGGTGCTGATCGCCACCACGTCGAACACCAGCGGGGAGGTGAAGTTGGGCCACAGGGTCCTTTGGGTCGGAATCGGCAGCATGTAATAGACCAGCCAGACACGGCCGAGGTGGATGAAGGGGAAAAGCCCGGCCGTGCACACCGCGAAAACGGTCATGGTTTCGGCCGCCCGCGCGATCGGATTGCGCCAGCCGGCGCGAAACAGGTGTAAAATGGCCGAAATCAGGGTCCCGGAGTGGGCGATACCGACCCAGAACACGAAATTTATCAGGTAAGTCCCCCAGGCCACGGGAATGTTCTGCCCGCCGACGCCGATACCGGTGAATATCTGGTAGGTCCAGCAGGCCGCCCCGAGCATAACTCCCAGAAACAATAGCCCGACGGCCAGCCAGTAACTGCGCCGGGCCGGCGTCAAGGTGTCCAGAACCGTCCGGTCGATTTTGTCAAAGGTCAGCTCGGTCATGGTGTTGTCCAGTTGGTTGAGCCGGTTAGGCCGTTGGCCCGTTAGCCGGTTTACCCGTTAACCCGTTTGCCGGTTTGTCCGTTGGCCGGTTATAGGCTTTAAGATGAAGGTTTTGGCAAGGCCGGAGGGAGGCGGCTGTAGTGTCATACACCAACGACCGATAACGCAGCCAAAATCTTTATCTTAAAACCTATAATCCCGCTGTAGCGGGATTGAACCCGTTTAACCGATAGTCCACCAAATCAAATGTCCATTTTTCAACCGGTTAACCGGCAAACCGGCACAACGGACTAAACCGTCACCTTCTTCAAATAGATCACCGCCGGCTTGGTGTTCAGGTAGCCCATGATCTGGTAGGCCCGCGGGTCATCCGCCAGGCGGCGTACCCGGCTGTCGGGATCCATCAGATTTCCGAACGTCAGGGCTCCGGTCGGGCAGGTCTGAACACAGGCCGGCATCACTTCACCGTCGCGAATCGGACGGTTTTCGTTCTTGGCCCAGCCGTGAGCCTCTTTGATGCGCTGCACGCAGAAGGAACACTTTTCCATCACACCCTTGGTCCGCACGGTCACGTTCGGGTTGAGCTGCTGTTCGAGCGGCGCGGGCCATTCCCAGGTGAACCAGTTGAAGCGGCGGACCTTGTAGGGGCAGTTCTGGGAGCAGAAGCGGGTGCCGATGCAGCGGTTGTAGATCTGGTTGTTCATGCCCTCCTTGTTGTGATGCGGCGCGTAAACCGGGCAGACCGATTCGCAGGGGGCGTTGTCGCAGTGCTGGCACATGAGCGGCAGAAACATGATCTGCCCGGGACGCTCCTGCTCCTCGTAGCGCACGACGGTGAGCCAGGCCATTTCACGTCCGGCGGCGATCCGCTCCTCGAAGACGATGCCGATGTTGTTCTCCGCGTAGCAGGCGGCGGCGCAGGCGCCGCACCCGATGCAGCGGTCAAGATCGACCACCATCGACCAGCGGTAGGCCTCGTAGTGGATCGGCGGGTAGAAATCGCGCTTGGGATCGTAGCCCTCGGGCAGCGGCAGGGTCAGGGGAAAGTCCCACATGGCCAAGCCGGCCTTGCGGGCTTTCTTCAGCTCGTCGAGCGCGCCGAAGGGCACCGTCAGGGCGATCTTGCGGCCGTGCTGGTCGCGGCTGCCGTCGGTGTGGGCCAACGCCACGCTGCGCCCGGCCTTTTTCAGCTCGACTCCCGCCGCCGTATAGTGCGGACCGCCGGTCGCCGAAACCGTTTCGACCGGCATCAGCCGCAAGGGATTGGCGCCTTTTCCGGCCGCATACCGACCGTATGCCGCATGCCCCTGGCCGATGCTCATGACCATGACATCCGGCCTAAGCCACGGGGATTCGTAGACCGGCGCCACCACCGCGCCCCGGCTGCTTTCGATCTGCACCAGATCCCCCTGGACGAGCCCCCGGGACTTGAGGACATCGGCATGGACGAGCAGCGGGGTCTGCCAGGCGACGCGCGTGACCGGGTCCGGCACTTCACACAGCCAGGGCCGGTTGGCGCCGCGGCCGTCAAAAAAGCGGATGGACGGGGCGGCGACAAGGGTCAAGCCGAGTGGTGCGGGAGCGGCCGGTGCGGAGGCGAGTTCCGGCGCGACGGCCCCGGGAGAGTTGAAGGCGCCGGCGAGTTTACCGGCGGCGGGAACTTCGAAAATTCCGCCTCTTTGCAGGCCCTGGAGCCACTGCGTTTCGCTGCGGATGAGACCCCCGGAAACCATTTTGGCCATCAGGTAGGCTTTGTAGGTCTCTTCGGAGCGGATTTTCCCAAAGGCGGCCGCGAGAAAAATATCCCCGATATTCACCGCCGCGGTCATGCCACCCATGGCCGGCTGAAGGGTGCCGGCGATGCCCTTCCTGCCGCCGTACTCGTCCCACACCTCGAGCGGCAGGCCGGCCGGTATGATGAGATCCGCCAGCGCCGAGGTGTCGTCCATGAAATTGCTGAAGGAGACCACGAAAAGGGATTCCTGCGTCAGCACCGCTTCGATCTCCGGCGACGAGGCCATGGCGTAAACCGGATTGACGTTGTTCAGCAGCAGGACATCGGCCGCCCCCTGGCCGAGGCTGTCAAAAACCGCCCGGACCTCCGCTCGCGACGCGGCGATCTCCACCCGGTGGCGCTGCGCGAAATCGATCAGTGAAAGATTGGGATCGAGAATCAGGTTGAGGTAGTTGGCGGCAAGGTCGGTTGTCAGCGCCGCGGGTCCGGCTGCCGTTCCGGTGCCGAGAACCAGCGGTTTGGCGGCCTGCTTCAAGGCCGCTGCGACAGATTCGATCTGCTCGACCGGAATTCCCGCGGTCTCGGCGGCCTTTTCCCTGGTGTACCCCCCGCAAGCCTTTGCCAGGCCCTGGCGCAAATTTGCAGGCTGACCCTCGGCCGCCTTCCCGCCCATGACCTCGGCGATCAGGGCCAGAGCAACCACCGCCTCGCTGCCGGGCCGGCAGGCGAGCCAGGTGTCGGCATTGGCGCCGGTGAGCGACCGGTAGGGGCCGATGTGAATGAACCGGCCCTTGCGCCCGGCGTTGAGGGCGTGCATGTCCTTGAACTTGCGCGCGTATTCGACCGGCGAGAGCCAGGTTTCGAGGAAATCGGCGCCGAAGGAGACGAGCACATCGGCTTGCTCCAGGCGGTAGGACGGCAGCCCGGTGACGCCGAAAACCCTCCCATTGGCGAGTTTGAGCGACTCGTAGGCAAACGGCTCGAAAACCAGGGGGCCGCCCGAATTCCAGTGGTCGAGGGATTCCCCGAAGAGGGTCAGCAGGGTCTCCCCCGCGACCTCGGTGATCAGCCGGACCCGGTTCTTTCCGGACGCCGCGGCCGCATCGGCTTTTTGCTTCAGCCGGTCGAACGCCTCGGCGGCGGGGATGGGACGCCAGCGGTCGCCGTCTTTTAAGAGCGGCGTTTTGATGCGGTCCGGATTGTAGATAGCCTGCAGGGCCGCCTGGCCGCGCATGCACAGCCGGCCCCGGTTGATCGGGTGCTGCGGGTTGCCCTCGATCTTGATCACCCGGCCCTCGCGGTTCTTGGCCAGGACACCGCAGCCGGCCGGACACTCGCGACACGTCGAGGCATACCAGGCGGGTTCCCCGACGACCATGTCGTCGGGGGCCCGTACCAGTGAAAACAGGGTTTTGTGGGGATGGGGACCGCCCTGGTAATCGGGGGAACACCCGGCGGCGATCGACATGCTGCCCATACCGAGAAGCTTCAGAAAGGTGCGTCGATTCATGTGACAGTGTTCTCCACGATGTTCACGCCGGAGGTGATGCACGGGGTGCCATCCGCTTCGATCGGCCGGCACCCGAGCCCCGACAAACCGGTGTGTGGCCGGTCGGATCTTCGGCACCGTCAGGGGCGGCATGGGTTGGACGTCTCCTTCGAGTAATAAATAATAGTTCAGGTGTCAAGGGCTGTTGACGCCGCGGCATCAATAACCCGGCCTCTCACCTTAAAGGCAGCCTCCCGGCATGCTCTTCGCGGGGGGCGCCTTCCTTCGATTGACTCCCGATACCTCGATGATTAGATATTTTGTCAGATAGATAACAACAACGCCGGTCCGCGGTTTCAGGGTTGAAACCGGCGGCCGATCGGCACACGATACCGAGGAGGCTGAAATGAGCGAACGCGAAGAGTTGTTGCAGGAATTGATGGATGTCATCGGAGAGGAAGGCTGCGGGGTCTCATGCTCCGAGGCCAGTATTTACAAGGATCCCGATGGTTGGAAGATGATGCTCGAAGGGTTCATGACGCCTTGGAGCCTGGGTCAGACGGTTTCGGAAGCCAAGACGAAAATTAGGGAGTATGCCGCCATGGGGTTCGGCCTCAGTTAGTTTTCCGTCCAGAATTGGCCTGCCGTACTTGACATGCTTATCCCGCCGCCAGCTTCAGCAGTTCTTCTTGGATCATGACCTTGAAAAGGGGACCTTGGTGTCGTTGGTGGCACCGCAAAGAAGCTTGTCCGGCGCTGTGTGGGAAAAAAATCTGAATGCTCGAAAGCTTAAACGGATCGGCTGCGCATTGCTATGTTGATTTCGAGATGCTCGAGCGCCAGCCGGACCACATCTTTGGTCTGGGGATGGTCGGCCACGTATTTTTTGAAAAATGCGCCGACGCTTTCGGGCCGCTCGATGCCGGCCGTCGGCACGATCGCGGCGATCACTCTCTCGTAGAGCAGGGGGTGGAAGGTTTCGAGTTCAGTTAGATGCGTCAGATACCAGTCCCAGAGATGGTCGACGGCATAGGGGTTGGCGGTGGCCGCAACGATCGGGATGAACTTGTTGCGGTCGGGCACCTCGTCGAGGGCAAACCGCAGGGCGCTCTCGATATCGGCTTCGTCCCTGAACCAGCCCAGGGCCGCCAGGATGTTGAGCCGTTCGTGTTCACTGATGGTGGATCGAAACCGGTGCTGAAGCCAGGCAAGAACCGGCTTGCCGCCGGTCAGGGCGCCGATTTGAAGCGTGCTCTTCAGGATGTCCGGGTGGACGGTCTCACCGGAGGTCAACCGCGCGAACTGTTTCCCGGCGAACTCGATAACCTGCTCGGCGCCGAAGACCGCGGCCGGCAGCATGATCTGATCCCGCAGCAACGAAGCCGTGAAAGGTTCGCCGGCTTGCGGCGCCAGTCCGATGGCGGCCAGCGCTCTTTCGAGCAGCGATCGGCCGCTTTCTTTCAGCCGCACCGCGGTTGTTCCGGAAAGAACGCTGGCAGCCTGAAACAGGTGATCGGACAGGCTGCTCAAGGGCAAAAAGGCCACTTCATCCCGGTAATAGTCGATAAAATCGAGGTAGGCGTCGATCCCGGCCGCACCGCATCTGACCAGGGCATACAGGTCATTTTGCACCCCCCAGCGGTCTTCGGTCGACAAGGATTTGTCACGGACCCTTTCCCCGAGTGCTGCAAGGTCCTCGGAATTCACGTACCGCACCCGGTAGAACCCGGTTTGATCGACGTTTATTTTATACGCCGTCGTGTCGGCCGGCAGCTCGATCACCGCGGATTCCCCGGCCATGAGCTGCCGTATGACGTGCTGCCCCCCGCTGCCATCCATCAGCCGCACGGTGATCGGCACCTCCCAGAGCTGCCCGGAGGTGTTGGGCAGGTAGGTGAACCGCTGCTGCTGCAGGTGAAGCTGCCCGTCCCGGCGCTCGACGCTGACCAGCGGATACCCGGGCTGTTCGATCCAGCTTTTCATCATCCGGGTTACCGGCTTTTCGGACGTGGATTCGAAGGCCTCCCACAGCTGCTGGCTGGCGGCGTTGCCGTAGGCGTGCGTCTTCAGGTACCGGTGCAGACCGTCGCGGAACAACTCCGGGCCGATAAAGCCCAGGACCTGGCGCAGGATGCTGCCGCCCTTGCTGTAAATGATCGGCGCCGTGCTGGTGTTGATCACGATGTGCTCGCCGCCCGGAATTTCGATCGCGAAGGTCTCGTGCAGCCCGTCGCGCACCAGCGCGCCCTCGGTCTGACTGCCGATAAACTGCTCCCAGATGCCCCACTCCGGATGGTAATGGTCGACCACCCCGAAGCCGAAAAAAGTGGCGAAACTCTCGTTGAGCCACAAATAGCGCCAGTCCGAGGGGGTGACGAGGTTCCCGAACCACTGGTGGGCAATTTCGTGGGCGATCACTTCGCAAATCCGCTCTTCGCCCGCCCGCGAGGTCATGTCCGGATAGTGCAGCAGGAGATTTTCGCGGAACGTGATCGCCCCCCAGTTTTCCATGGCGCCGAAAGCGAAATCCGGAATGGCGATCAGGTCCAACTTCGTCAACGGGTAGGCGATCCGGTAGTAGTCTTCACAGTAGGCCAGGGCCTGGCGGCCGAATTCGAGACCGTAGCCGGCATAGGGCGTCATGCCCGGGGTGGTGGCGACCCGCACCCGCGGATCTTTTGAATTCACCACGGAGTCGAAATACCCGACGCCGAAGAACAAGAGGTAGGTCGACATTATGGGCGTCTTTTGAAAGAGGACCCGCTTTTTCCCGTCCTCAAGCGCCTCTTCGGTGTCGACCAGCGTGTTGGAGATGGCGCAAAGGGTGCTGTCGATGACCATCTCGACCGTGAACGTCGCTTTCTTCAGGGGATGGTCGATGCAGGGCAGCGCCCGCCGGGCGTCACTTTCCTCGAATTGCGTCACGGCAATATAGCACGTCTGAGCGTCTTTTTGATACCGGCTGCGATAAAAGCCCGCCATGCGATCGTTGATCTGGCCTTCGTACTCGACAATCACGGTCAGTTTTCCGGCCATCGCGCGCGGCAGCCGGATGCGCAATTCCTCTTTACCTGGCTCGACGCTGAAGGGGCAGACAGCGGTCTGCCCGTCGCTGCGCAGCATGCAGCGCCAGACGGCCAGTTCTAAAATATTCAGGATCACCTCTTCCCGCGCTTCTGCAAACTCACCGGTGATCTCGACGTGGGCCGTGAATTTGAACCCGGTCAGATCGGGCGTGAGGGATAGATGATAGTGGATCGGATTGAAATCGTTCATTGAACCTCCAAGGCTGCGAAGTGGCGAAAGGAGGTATCTCTGTGACACAGAATGGTAAAAATCACAAGGCGGGATTGGCGGATACGCGGCCGGGGGCTTCAGCGGGAAACATGGGATCTCAAGACGGGCCGGGCCGGCGCCATTCGGTAAACGATGGATATTGTTGCGGCCCGGCGCCGCAGGAAATTTTACCGAGGACGGATGGGCCGGACTGCAAACCGCGAGGATGCCGGCCCGGGTCGAAAGGCGCCGGGCAGGAATGTGGAACTCGTTAGCGTTTCAAATTGGTGCAGCCGTGCACCTGCTCCTGCGTCAATGCAGCCGCCCGCCGGCTTCGCAAGTCGATGACCCGGTGGCGGTTCCCCAATCTCTCGACATGCAGGGCCAGAGTCGCCCAGAGCGTGTCGAGGGTAAAAGGTTTCTGCAGGTAATCGTGCACGCCCATGGCATAGGCCGTGGCGATGGTCGCATGATCACCGCAGGCGGATATGAGAATCTTGATGAGGTCCGTCCGGTTGCCGCCGGCATGTTTGAGAAAGGTAAGGCCGTTGATTCCAGGCAGTTTGAAGTCGCTGATGATGATCTCGAAGTGATCGGTGGCCAGTTTTCGCAGACCGTCCTCGGCGGTGGCGGCCGTTCGCAGGGGGTAGCCTTTCTGGCGAAAGGCGATTTCCATGGAATTCCGGATAAATTCGTTGTCGTCGACCAGAAGAGTTTTGATGTTTTTCAGCTTGGGATTGGTAACCATTTTTTTTGTTTCCCCTCTGATGGATGAATGTTGGCGTGGTATCGATGCCTGCTTAAAACAAATAGTGTGCCAGAAGGCCTCTACTTATATTTTTCACGCCAATTCAAATAGTTACATTGTCAGGAGGGGAGATCCGGCTGCGAGGGCGCCGGCCCGGATTGGGGAAAAAAACGCAGCCATGGTGGGAATAATGACCCAGGCCCGTTTCCATTTACTCGAACAGTTTCTTGCGTCGATACCGAAAGGTGTCACGGCTGACATTCAGGGCGCGCGCCGCACGGCTTTCGTTGTCGCCGGCCATCCAAAGTGCATCCTGGTAGTATTTTTTTTCAATCTGCGCCATGACCTCGGGCAGGTCGATGCCCGCGGGGGATAGGACCGGCAGTCCGGCAGCCGCGGCGCCCGCTCCCTGGCACCCCGGCGTCACGCCGAGGTCGCGCAGGTCCAGCAGGGGACCGTCACCGAGCAGGACGGCCCGTTCGATCAGGTTTTTCAGCTCGCGGACGTTGCCGGTCCATTTGAAGTTCTTCAAGGCCTTTTCAGCCTCCTCGCTGATGCCGGTATAAAGCTTGCCGAACTTCGCCGCGAATTCGACCAGGTAGTGCTTGGCAATGGGCACGATGTCCTCGCGCCGCTGGTTCAGGGAGGGAATCTCGATCTTGATGACCGCCAGACGATGGTACAGGTCCTGCCGAAAACCTCCGGCGGCGACCATCTCCTCCAGGTTCTTGTTGGTAGCGGCGACAATGCGGGTCTGGGCCATGCGTTTCTTGGTGCCGCCCACCCGGTAGTATTCACCCTCCTCCAGAAATCGCAGCAGCTTGGCCTGGGCCTCCGTACTCAGGTCGGCCACTTCGTCAAGGAAAAGGGTGCCCTCGGCCGCTTTTTCGACCAGGCCCTCCTTGCCCGATTTGTCGGCCCCGCTGAAAGCGCCCTTTTCATACCCGAAGAGTTCGCTCTCGATCAGGTCCTTGGGGATGGCCGCGCAGTTGACGCTGATCATCGGCCCCTCGAAATTGGGGCTGCGGTAGTGGATGGCCTTGGCGATCAGTTCCTTGCCCGTGCCGGTTTCGCCCAGGATGACGATCGAGGTGTCGGGGCTCTTGGCCACCTTGGTCACCACTTCCATGACGTCCTGGATGGCGTCGCTCTCGCCGATGAATCCCGGCAGGTTCTCCTTGAGATATTTTTCGTGGAGCAGCTGGATCTCCTTGCGCAGCTTGATCGTTTCCAGGGCGTTGCGCACGGTGACCATCAGGGTGTTCATCTGCAGCGGTTTGACCACGTAGTCATAGGCCCCCTGCTTCATGGCGGAGACCACCGTCTGAACATCCTCGTAAGCGGTGATCATGATCACGATGACCTCCGGATAGAGGCCTTTTATTTTTTTGAGCGCCTCGATACCGCTCATGCCGGGCAGACCGATATCCAGAAGAACCAGATCCGGCGGGCTGACGAGAACCGCTTCGATGGTGTCCTCGGCATTGGCAAAGCCCCTGATCCGGTAAAGCTTTTTCAAGGCCAGCACCACGCCCTCCCGGGCCACCTCTTCATCATCCACCACGTAAACCGTGTACGGCGTCATTGGACCTGCATCCTTTTCTCTATCGGCAGTTCGATGGTAAATTGGGCCCCGCCCGACTCGTTGCCCTCGACCGTAATGGCACCGCGGTGATCGTTGATGATCCGCAGCGAAATGGCCAGTCCGATGCCCGACCCGTCTGTTTCGGTCGTGAAAAAGGGGTCGAAAATCTTTTCGCGGATACCGAGTGGAATCCCGCCCCCGGTGTCCGAGACACTCAGACAGATGTTGTTGTCGGCGGCGTACGAGCGCAGGGTCAGCCGCTTTTCGGCGGCTTTTTTCTCCATGGACTTCACGGCATTGTCGATCAGGTTCAACACCACCTGTTCGATCAGGCTGGCATCACCGTAACTCGGCGGCAAATTTGAATCCAGATCGATGACGATCTCGATCCCCTTCTTGCGCAGACTGACCGCCGAGAGATTGATCGCCTCCTGCAGGGGCCGGTTCATACTGATCAAGGCCATGGAAGGAACACCGGGCCGTGAAAAATCGAGCACGCGCTTGATGACCGATTCGATCTTGTTGGAAGCCCCCTGAACCTGGTCGACGATCTTTTTCATCATCCCGACCGTTTCGGCATCGAGTTCTTCGGCTTTCAGCAGGTCCGCCAGCGAAAAAAGGTAAGAATTGATGCCGGTCAACGGATTTCTGATTTCATGCGCGATACCGGCCGCGACGCGTCCCAGTGAAATCATTTTGCTTTTCACCCGCAGGAAATGTTCGAGTTCCTGGGAGCGGGTGATGTCCATCAGGTTGATCAGGACGGCATCGGCGCCCCGGTATGGAAACAGGCTGGCCCGGCACTGCAGCCAGCGGATATCCGCATCCTGCTTTTCACTGCCCGAGGGGTAGATCCGAAAATCGGTTTCCACCGATTTCTGCTTGCCGCTCATGAGCGCATGGTAGCAGCGGGTCACCTTTGCGACATCATCGGGGTGAATGAAATGGATCAATGTCTCCGGTGAGACCGTGGCGAAGGACCGGTACAATTTCTTGTGTTCGGGATTCTGATAGATAATGGTGTTGTTCTGGAGGATGCAGATGCCGATCAGCGAGTTTTCGACCAGGGTCCGGAAACGTTCCTCGCTGTCCCGCAGGGCGGCTTCCGAACGACGGCGGGCCTGATCGAGTTCACGGTGGTCGAGGGCGTTTTTGACCGTCTTGGTCAGCTCCTCGACCCGGACCGGTTTGCCAAGGTAGCCGTAAGCCCCGCTTTTGAGTGCCTCCACGGCCGTTTCGATGGTGGCGTCGCCGGTGATCATGATGACCAGAACGCCCGCCGCCTCTTTGCGGATGGCGGCCAGGATCTGGAACCCATCCATGTCCGGCAGCCGGATGTCCAGAAAAACAAGGTCGAAACTCCGGCGGCGGATGCACTCCAGGGCCGCGGCCCCGCTGCTGCAGGTCGCCACGCGGTGGCCCTGGAAATCGAGCAGGCCCTGCAGGGTTTCACAAACAATCGGTTCGTCATCGACGATCAGTATGTCGGCGCCAGTTGGCATGTCTACCTCAGCTGTAGGGTTCGATCATGGAAACCGGCCTGAGTCTCTGGAGTGCCGGCAGCACAAGCCCCTTCACCGCCCGCACGCGCCGGGAACACCGAAAAGGATGCATTTGCTTCTCATATCGGGCAGTTCCCTGTTAACGGGCCGTTCAATTTCTTCATGCTTGATGCCGGTGTCTCGAACGGAAAGAACACCATCATCTATTTTAATAAAAATTTCTATTTTAATCAAGCTCTTATAAGGGTAACCCGTCGATTTTATCCGCACCAGACCCGCCGCGAACCGGTTTGGCCGGCCACCGGCGGCGTGAATACCCAAAACAACCACCGCTTCTTTTTTACTCGGTACCCATCCGCGATCTTTTTTTTGTACTTCTGAGTCCGATTCCTAAATGGGGAGTTGTTCGCTGGACAAGGCCGCCTCCCGCCCGGCGGGATTTGCGGCGAGGAGACCTTTATGTAAGCCGCAACCGGAAAACCCGCGGAGATCCCGCTTGCGGCGGGTCCCTGCGGAAAAAAGACCATTTATGGATGGACACTGTGTACCGCTAAAGCCACCCAATGCAGCGAACTAGGATCGACTCAGCAACTTCTTGCAATTATTATCGATTAGTTATATATTGATGGCCATTCGTCGTCCCGTGCATAAACTTTTTCAATGTAATCCTGTTTTCTCAATGCCGTTTACTTCCGCTCGACACGAATTAGCCGTCTCCGGCTTAAAAACCGCATCACCCACGCGCATGAAAAAATATGAACTCGATCAGTGATCCCTGCAGCAGCCACCTGAAGCCGGAAATCCGCTCCGCCGCGGCGTTCGAAAAACCGGATGATCTGGTGGCCGACACCGTCGCACTTTGTGCGGATGCACCCATAGGGGATTTCGACAGCACCCTGCCGCGCATATTGGCGCGGATCGGAGCATTCTTTCGGAGCGACCGCTGCTTTGCGTGCGCCGTGGATGAATCGGGACACACCATTGTCGAGCGCGTCGAGTGGCGCGCCGGCTCGCCTTCCCACCATGCGCTGGTAAAAGAGCTGCCGGTCGCATTATCGAACCGGCACCTCGGGCGCCTGCGCCGCGGTGAAATCGTTCATTTTACGGGCCGCTCGCCTTCGGGGCCGGCCGGCTGGCAGAATTCGTCCGCCGACCGGACCGTTCAGTATTCGAGCCTGCTGGCCCCGTTGATCAGCGGTGGGGCGATAACCGGATTTCTCGGCATCGATTTCAAGGCAAATAATTTTCACCTGGCGCACACGTCCGTCGATGTGGTGAAGACGCTGACCGGAATCATTGCGCTGGCATGGGCCGGCGCCCGCAACGAAAAGAAGAGGCGTCTGTTTCAAACCGCTGTCGAGCAGGCCACCGAATTCGTCTTGATCGCCAATGGCGACGGCACGATCGAATACGTCAACCCGGCCCTGGAAAGGATCAGTGGTTTTTCTGGCGACGAGCTGCTGGGGCGCAATCCGCAACTCCTGAAAAGCGGTCTTCAAAATCCGGATTTCTACCATGACCTCTGGCGCACCATCTCGGCCGGCCGAACCTGGCAGGGCCGTTTTACCAATCGCCGCAAATGCGGCGCCCCCTGCACGGCCGAAGCGGTTATCGTCCCGGTCAGGGATAAGACCGGAGTCGTCTGCAACCACGTCGGCGTCGCACGCGATGTGACCGAGGAAAACCACCTGCAGCGGCAGCTGATCCAGTCGCAGAAGATGGAGGCGATCGGAACGCTGGCCGGCGGTATCGCCCATGACTTCAACAACATCCTTTCGGCCATTCTCGGATATGCCGAGCTGGCCGCCTACGAAATGCCGGCCGGCAGTCCCGGCCGCCAGGACGTGGCCGAGGTCATCAATGCCGGCAACCGGGCCAAGGACCTCGTCCGGCAGATTCTGACGTTCAGTCGCAAGACGGAGCAGGAACTCAAGCCGATCCATATCGTGCCGCTGCTCAAGGAAGCCCTCAAATTCCTGCGGGCCTCCCTGCCGTCGACCATCGACATCCGCACCTGCATCACGGCCGAAAACACCCGCATTCTGTGCAGCCCCACGATGATTCAACAGATCCTGATGAACCTTTGCACCAACGCCGCTCAGGCCATGAAAGACTGCGGCGGCATTCTGACCGTGAACCTGGCGGATACCGAAGTCAAGGCCGGCGAAATCGCCGCCGGTTCGCACCTGCTGCCGGGGCCATATGTGCGCCTGACGGTGGGCGACACGGGGACCGGAATCGAACCGCAGATCCTGGCGCGCATTTTCGACCCCTATTTTACGACCAAGGAAAAGGGCGAAGGAACCGGCCTGGGGCTATCGGTGGTGCACGGCATCATCCGGACCCTGAAAGGGTCCATTACGGTCGACAGCCCTCCGGGCGGCGGGGCGGCATTTCATGTATGCCTGCCCTGCATCACCGGCGGCGACGAACCGGCGCTCATTCACCGGCAGGCGGCTCCCACCGGTACCGAGCGGATCCTGCTGGCGGACGACGAAGACGTGTTGACCGCCATGGGAAAACAGATGCTGGAACACCTCGGTTACCGGGTCACCGTCCGGACCGACAGCCTCGAAGCCTTGAAGACCTTCCGGTCGCATCCCCGGGATTTCGACCTGATCATTTCCGACAAGACAATGCCGCGCATGACGGGCTTTGAACTGGCGGAGCGAATCAAAACCATACGCCCCGACATCCCGATCATCCTGTGCACCGGCTATTGCGACGAGTTCGAAATCGAACGCGCGGCCGCACTGGGCATCAGCCGCCTTATCGTGAAACCGCTCGGCATGAGCGAACTGGCCGAGGCCGTCCGTTCGGCACTTGACGCGGCACCCAAGGTCGGGCAGCCTTAAACATTTTCCGGATCGAATCGAGGTTAAGGGGAGACCTGCGCATGAGTGTCATCATCGAGCTGTCGATCTTTCCCACGGACAAAGGCGCGAGTGTCAGCCCTTATGTGGCCCGGGCCCTTGCCATCATCCACGAAAGCGGTTTGCCGTACGTGCTGACCCCCATGGCCACCTGCATCGAAGGTGAATGGCCGGCCGTCATGGCGGTGGTCGACGAGTGCTTTAAAAATCTTGCATCCGATTGCGATCGCGTGTACTTGACGCTGAAGGCGGACTACCGCAAGGCACGCACCGCCGGGCTGCAGCAAAAAATCGCGGCGGTCGAAAAGAGGCTGGGCCGCGACTGACTTAAAAAGAACCCGGCGGCCGGCCCTCTGGCACCCTGCGCCACCACTGTTTTTTGAGGTTTCCACCATGTCCACCATGCGCCGGCGGGCCATCCGGGGCTTAGCGGTCGGCGATGCGTTCAGCGTCACCCGCACGTTCACCGCACATGACGTCGCGCAGTTTGCCGATCTCACGCGCGACTTCAACCCGGTTCACTTCGACCAAAGATTCGCCCGTACCAAAAACATGCCCGCGGTGATTTGCCATGGCCTGCTCGTGGCCGGCATGATAACCCAGATCGGGGGCCAGATCGGCTGGCTGGCTTCCGGCATGAATTTCAAGTTCAAGAAACCCGTTTTCATCGACGACACCATCACCTGCACCGTCACCATCGGGCAGATCGACGCCCGCGGCCGTGCTGCCGGCAAAGCCGTGTACACCAATCAGCAAGACGAGGTGGTTCTGGAGGCGGATCTGAAAGGAATTCTGCCGGGTCCAGCCGAAAGAGAGGTCATGCGGGCGATGGTGACGGAAGGCGACCCCACGAACAGCCGCCGCGGACTGGATTAGGGCCGAACACGGCCGGTTTAAATCATGACATTTTTCCGGACAGACAGTCTTTCGAATTTTCCTTACCATTCCAGGCGGGTGCCGGTGTTGGCCCGCAACATCGTGGCGACGTCTCAGCCGCTGGCGGCCCAGGCCGGCCTGAACATGCTGCGCCGCGGTGGAAACGCCGTCGACGCCGCCCTGGCCGCCGCCATCACCCTGACCGTCGTCGAGCCGACCGGCAACGGGATCGGCAGCGATGCCTTCGCCCTGATCTGGGACGGCCGCGAACTCCATGGCCTCAATGGTTCCGGCCGCTCGCCGGCGGCCTGGTCGCCGCAGCGTTTCGCCGCCTGGACCGACATGCCCGAATTGGGATGGGAGGTGGTCACCATTCCCGGCGCGGTGGATGCCTGGGCCTGTCTGTCGCGGCGATTCGGAAAACTGCCCTTCGAACAACTTTTTGAACCGGCCATCGGCTACGCCGAACACGGGTTTCTGGTAACACCCGCGGTGGCGTCCATCTGGGCCGAGGCGCCCGCGCGTTACCGGGGGTATGCGGAATTCGCGCGGGCATTTCTGCCCGGCGGCCGCGCGCCCGGCGCCGGCGAAGCCTTCGCCTGCCCGCAGCAGGCCGACACCCTGCGGAAAATCGCCGCTTCCGGTGGCGAAACGTTCTACCGGGGCGAGATCGCCCGGCGCATCGCCGCCCAGGCGGCCGCCGACGGGGGTGCCGTGACGCTCGAAGACCTGGAGCGGCACACCTCAGAATGGGTCGCCCCGCTCCGCCAGACCTATCGCGGCATCGAACTGTGCGAAATACCGCCCAACGGTCAGGGCCTGGCCGCCCTCATCGCACTCGGGATCCTGCGCCGACGCGACATTCGCCGCTTTGGCACGGATAGCTCCGACAGCATCCACCTGCAGGTCGAAGCCATGAAGCTGGCCTTTACCGAAACCTGGCGCCACGTCGCCGATCCGGCCGCCATGGTGGTGGATCCGCAAGACCTGTTGACCGATTCCTTTCTGGACCAATGCGCCGCCGGAATTCGAATGGACCGGGCCTTGGCGCCGCAGCCCGTGATCCGGCCCGAAAACGGCACGGTTTACCTGAGCACGGCCGACCAGAACGGCATGATGGTGTCTTATATTCAGTCCAACTACATGGGGTTCGGATCGGGCATCGTCGTTGCCGACATGGGCATCAGCCTGCAAAACCGCGGGCGGGGCTTCACCCTGGCGCCGGGACACCCCAATTGCGTCGGCGGCGGCAAACGCCCTTTTCACACCATCACTCCCGCTTTCGTGACTCGCGACGGCCGCCCGCTGCTCAGTTTCGGCGTAATGGGCGCCCTGATGCAGCCGCAGGGTCACCTGCAGATGATCGTCCGGATGGTCGATTACGGCCTCAACCCGCAGGCGGCTTGCGATGCGCCGCGCTGGTATCTGGCACAAGACTTCAGCCTGGCCCTCGAAGCCGGTCTGCCGGATGGCGTCGCTTCGGAGCTGGCCGCCCGCGGCCACCGCCTGATCCCCGATCCGCCGACCCGCCTGTTCGGCGGCGCCCAGCTTGTCGCCTGCCTGCCGCAGGGGTACTGCGGTGCCTCGGACCACCGTAAGGACGGTCAGGCCGTCGGTTTTTAGTTTCCGTCCGCGAAGGGCCCCCCGCAGATTCCGGGCCATACCTGCCGCCAGCCCTTCCCGGGGTGTATAAAAAAGCCTTTACAAAGAGAAACGCTTTTTCTAATTTGATTCCAGGTCCGCCACCGTCGGGCAGTCCGGAGTGTCGCAGCGAAAGACTTTCTCTCCAAAGCACGGTCACGCCCAACCTTTAACCGGATTTTCAACAGGGAGTCGACTATGGAACACCAGTATGACGTCGTCATCGTGGGTGCCGGATTGGCCGGCCTGCGGGCATCCCTCGAGCTGGGTGAAGGCACCCGGGTTGCCGTCCTGAGCAAGGTTTTTGCAACCCGCTCCCACTCCGGAGCCGCCCAGGGCGGAATCGGCGCCGCCTTGGGCAACGAGGAAGAGGACAACTGGGAATGGCACATGTTCGACACCGTCAAGGGCAGCGACTACCTCGGCGATCAAGATGCGATCGAGATCATGACCCGCGATGCGCCGAAAATCGTCTACGAACTGGAACATTTGGGGGTGCCGTTCAACCGCACGCCGGAAGGCCGGATCGCCCAGCGCGCTTTCGGCGGCCACACCCGCGAATTCGGCAAGGCCGCCATCAAGAGGGCCTGTTATGCCGCCGACCGCACGGGCCGGGTCATCCTGGACACCCTCTGGGAAAAGTGCCTGCAGCGTGGCATCCATTTTTACGATGAGTTTCAAATGCTCTCCCTGCTCGTCAAGGACGGTCGCTGCTGCGGCCTGACGGCCTATGAGCTGGCCACCGGCAAGATCCACGTGTTCAACGCCAAGGCCGTACTGCTGGCAACCGGCGGGGCCGGCAAGGTGTTCAAAACCACCTCCAACGCCATGGCCTCGACCGGCGACGGCATGGCCATCGCCTATCGCGCCGGCGCCCTGCTGGAAGACATGGAATTCATCCAGTTCCACCCCACCGGCATCTACAAGCTGGGCATTCTGATCAGCGAGGCCGCGCGGGGTGAAGGCGGCATCCTGCTCAACGGCGAGGGCGAGCGCTTCATGGAACGCTACGCCCCCACCATCAAGGATCTGGCGCCGCGCGACATGGTTTCGCGCTGCATCCTGAAGGAAGTGCGCGCCGGCCGCGGCATCGACGGCAAGGATTACGTCCACCTGGACCTGACCCATCTGGGGGCCGAGGTCATCGGTGAAAAACTGGTCGAAATCATCGAGTTCGCCAAAACATACGGCGGGGTGGACGCCCGCAAGGAACCGATCCCGGTACAACCCACCTGCCACTACATGATGGGCGGCATCGCCGCCGATGCCGACGGCCGGGTCATAATGGACGAGAAAAACACCCCCTTCCCCGGCCTGTATGCAGCCGGTGAATGCGCCTGCGTCTCGGTTCACGGGGCCAACCGGCTCGGATGCAACTCGCTGCTGGACACCCTTGTTTTCGGCCGCCGCTCGGGCATCGAGATCCACCGGTTCATCAATGCCAACGGCCTGTGCCACATTCCCGACGATCTGGAAGACCTGGAAGCCGCGAAGATCAGATACCTCATGGAAAAAGACGGCACCGAGAAGCTGGGGCCGATCCTGCAGGAAATGCAAGCCGTGATGATGAACAACGTATCAGTATTTCGCCACCGGGAGACGATCGAAGAGGCGCTGCAAACCGTCCGCACGCTGAAACGACGCTTCCACGATATCGGCGTCCACGACAAGGGCTCCTGCTTTAACCGCGAGCTGCTGGATGTCCTGGAGCTGCGCCACATGCTGGACCTGGCCGAGGTCATGACCATGGGTGCCCTCAACCGTGAAGAGAGCCGTGGCGCCCATTCACGCGAGGATTTCCCCGAACGGGACGACAAACGGTTTCTGATTCACACCCTGGTTCGCTACCAAGAGCAGGCCGAGCCGCAGTTGGTCTTTAAGCCGGTTACCATCACCCGATTTGAACCCAAAGAGAGGAAGTACTGAGATGAAAGCCACCTTTGTCATCTTTCGCTTCGATCCCGCGGTCGACAAACAGCCCCGCTACCAGGAGTACGCCATCGAGGTCGACTCGACCGACAAGATCCTCGACTGCCTCAACCGGATTCGCTGGGACCTCGATCCCACCCTGGTCTACCGCGCATCGTGTTCGCACGGCATCTGCGGCTCGGACGCCATGGTCATCAACGGCCACGTCGGCCTGGCCTGCCAGAAGCTGGTACGGGATTATAAAACGGCCAACAACTTCGTCATCGAACCGCTGCCGCTGTTCAACGTCATCAAGGACCTGGTCGTGGACATGAATCCGTTTTTCGAGAAACATCGCTACGTGCGGCCCTACCTGATCAACGATGCGGATGCACCGGAAAAGGAACGGCTGCAGAGCGCTGAAGAACAAAAAGTGATCGAACCGGCCCTGCGCTGCATCCTTTGCGCCTCCTGCACCTCGTCCTGTCCGATTTCAAGGGCCAATCCGAATTACGTGGGGCCGGCGGCGCTGTTGCGCGCCTTCCGCTACATCAAGGATTCCCGCGACACCGCCACCGGCAGCCGCCTGGCCGAGCTTGACACCGATGACGGCGCCTGGGGCTGCAAGACCATGTGGTGGTGCACCGATGTCTGCCCCAAGGGAATCCCCGTGACAAAATGCATCGGCCAGATCAAACGCGCCATAAAACAGACGGAGAAAAACGCCTGAACGGCCGATGGGGCAACAACCGGAACTGGTTCACGGCGACCCTTGGGCCGATCGAGTAATTTTTGACATCCTGGGGTATCGTCATCACCTTGAGCCGTATCTTTCAACACCTGCGCAGACAAAACTTTTTGTGCCCTCGACGCAAGCAAACAGTGCATAAAAGCTCATATCTTACTGCATCGCCGTTGTCGTGATGGTTAAGATACAGCCGGCGGCAGAAAATCATATCGACTGAAAAAGAGGAACGACCCATGTATACGTTAAAAACGCTGTCGAAGGCGGCGATACCGGGGGCGTTGGAAAAAGCCGAACGCTACCGCCTCCTGAACGAACCCCTGGAAGCCGAAAGCATCTGCCGCGACGTGCTCGCGGCGGAACCCGGCAACCAGCAGGCGCTGATCATCCTGCTGCTGGCGCTGACCGACACATTCAAGCAGAATCTGAGCACCGCCTTCAACCAGGCCCATGAGGTTCTGGAAAACCTGAGCGATCAATACTGCAAGGCCTACTACGGCGGCATCATTTCCGAACGGCGGGCCAAGATTCATCTCGAGCGCGGCGGCCCGGGTTCCGGGCGGCTGGCCTACGAATGGTTCCACAAGGCGATGACCCAGTACGAGACCGCCCTCAATTCCTGTTCGCCCGGCAATCAGGATGCGCTGCTGCGCTGGAACACCTGCGCCCGGATCATCATGCGCCATCCCGAAGTCGCACCGCCGGAAAGCGGGACGGGTGAACAAATGCTGGAATAAACAGCCGTATGCGAAACATCATCATATCCCTTGTGCCGACATCCCCCCGACCTGACCGCCTGCGTCTTCATTCGGACGGGTGACCCTGGTGTGGTGTTATTTTTTAAGAATCTCGACTGCCTTGAACGAAGCAAGTGACTGCGCCTAAGGGTTCACGAAGAAATAAGTTTGCAATTTAAGGTGTTGAGGCGACCGGCCGGCAAGGCGCGAAAACGCAGGAATATCTGGATATTCCAATTTTTCGCAACGCCGCTGAACGGGATGGATCGACATCTGAAATGTGAAGTTATTTTTGAGTGAGCCCTAAGCTTCCCGGTTCAACATACAGGGTGTACGAATGATAGCTACTTGAGGTTTGGGGTGGCGGCCATTTGGACAATTCATGTGTGACAAGATACAGTAGTCCGGAATCCTGGCCATGCCATGCTTATGCCGACTGAAACCGTCAGTCCCGCTGGCCGTCGTTTCACTACTGATCGCCGTCGTCTCACTCGAAGCCGCTGAAGGACAGCGCGCCGGCGCCGGCAGCGACGATGAACAGACCGCCATCTATCGGTTGGCGCCTGCGGAGAGAGGCGGCCGTGCGGTCAAGTTGGTCTACGTCGTCGGGGTACCGGTCAACATTTTCTGGAAATTTAAAACCGACTTCGACGGTGATTTTCTCGACACCAACCGCTACATTGCCTCCAGCCGCCTCGTCCGCCGGATAAACGACACCGTCGTGACGGAAACCCGCTATGCCGGCTCGCCGGATGTCGCTTTCAGATGGCAGACCACGCTCTATCCGTCGGTCCACGGCCTCGGCTATGTGCTTCTCAACCCCAAGGACTGCGGGCAAAAATTCAACTACGGCTTTATCAAGCTCGAAGCCGTCGGCGGCGGCACGCGGGTGACACACACCTCCTATTTCGACTTCTTCGGCGCCTCGCTGTGGGCCGGTCTTCCGGGGTCCATCGGAATGGAGGCGTTTCTGCGGTATACCGCCCGCTGGGAACAGGAAACCATCATGCGCCTGCTCCCCAGGTACCAGCCGGATTCCCGCTGATGAAACCGGCTTTCTGACGCACTCAATCCCCTTTAATCCTTTCTTTTCTGCATTTTCTGCCCTCGGCCGCAGCCGGACTTATGGTTGCAGTCCTGCCGAAAATGTTTATTTACTTACTTGATCCGTTTCTCAATTCAGGTCATCTCACAATGGGTTGAACCGTCCGGCGAACAGGAAATGCTGTTGCTGCAGTGTCTCGCCGTTACGGGAGCTGACGGATTTTTCATGGCCCCTCTCTGCGGGCCCAGGACACTGCCACCGGCAAATAGCGCTTCCGGCGGCGAGGGAACACCATAAAAACAGGAGGAGGACTTCACCAATGGCATCCAGGGATCCCGACTTCGTTTCGCTGCCGCTTCTGACGGTCGGCGAAACGGCTAAATACCTTGGCGTCGGCCGTAAGATCGTTTATCAATTGCTGGAATTCGGGGAACTTCGTGCCGTCAAAAAAAGGGGGGCCGTTCTGATCGAAAAAGAGAGCATCGACTCCTTCAGGTCGAGCGGCAAACTGACGTGACGGGTCGCGGTTTTGCCACAACCCGTATCTAAAGCCCAAGGCAGCCGGCGGTATTGGTGTCGCTGCGGCGGGTCTGCTCCATTGACACCCCATTTAGAATACTTAACTTCTGGTTGTCGGGACAAACCCGATCGCATAGCTTGGCCTGAACATCACCAAAGCTTTCATCCTGGATCCTGTTCTGCTGATATCGGCTTTCACCCCGCCCCGTAGAAGTTGTCTTCAAAAAATGTAACCCCTTGGAAAGGAAATACCAATGACGGACAAAGATAAAGTCGATACACATTTCAACGAAGCCATGGCCGAATTCGTCGGCCAAAACTACGACAAGAGCATCGCGGCCTTCAGCCGCGCTCTCGATATCGATCCGCAAAATAAAATCGTGCTCCTGAGCCGCGCGTCAGCTTACATGAAGCTCGGCCGCCTCGATGAGGCCCGCGAAGAATTCGACCGGGTCATCGAAAACCATCCTGACTATGCCAAAGCCTACCATTTGAGAGGTTTGGTCAATGAAAAATCCGGCGACAACCCGGCGGCCCTCAAAGACTTCGATCGGGCCATTGCACTCGATCCGGAATATGGCGCCGCTTACTACAGTCGCGCGAATCTCCACTCCATCATAGGTAATGAGGACCGGGCCACGGAAGATATCGAAATGGTCACCCACCTGTCGAATGTCAACATCGAAACCTATGCCAACCAGAACAACATCTGGCGCTCGCAACACCTCAAGCTGGAGGAGGCCGGAGAGCTGACCAGCACCGTGGACCGGTAGCCGGAGGTGGTATCTCTCAGTCAAATAGCATTCCGCGCTCCCTGGTGACCTGTCACAGGTCGCCTTGACCATATCCGACGGGGCCGGCAGCACCGGGCATATCCCGCGCTGCCGGCCACTAAACCTTTTTCTTCCCCGATAGCCTTCCCTTACCACCGGATAACTGCCGGGTCTACGCTGGTGAATTTTGAATCTCCGTGATAATCTCCCATCGTCCTCCGGTTCGCCCGCTGTTTTTTTGACTCACGCGTGTGAAACTCCGCGAACCTCTCGCTGTCGAAGGTATCCGTCGAAATGCCCGATATCCTGCTCGTGCAGCCGCCCATCAGGGATTTTTACCTGACGGCCAAACGCACTGTGCCTTACGGACTGGCCTGTATTGCGGCCGGCCTGGAAAAGGCCGGCTTTACCGTGGAAATTCTCGACGGGCTGGCCACATCCCGTTCGCGGGACATCCCCTGGCCGGTGAGCATGGAATACCTCCGGCAATTTTATGGACGCGAGGACCGGTCGCCGTTTGCCCTCTTTCACCGTTTCCGGCACTATGGCTACAGCTTCGACCACCTGGCGCGGCAAGCCGCGCGCTCCGGTGCTTTCCTGGTGGGCATATCGTCCCTTTTTACCGCCTACAGCGGTGAAGCGCTCGAAACCGCACAGCGGATCAAGGCCGCTCTGCCGTCCTGCAAAATCGTGATGGGAGGTCACCACCCGACGGAACTGCCGGAAAGCGTCATGCAAAACCGGGCCGTGGACTATGTCATCCGCGGTGACGGGGAGGAAGCCCTGCCGCTGCTGGCCACCGCGCTGAAAGACGGGCGCAATCCGGATGACATTCCCGGCATCGTGTTACGCGCTGCCGATGGAACGCTTCGGACCAGTGCGCCGGCCCACTGGGGGGGCCTCGATGGGTTGCAGCTGCCGGCCACCCATTTGATCAAGGACCGTCACTATCGCCGGGGCCAAAAGGCCAGTGCGGTCGTCGTGGCCAGCCGGGGCTGCCCCATGCGGTGTTCTTACTGCGCCATGCGCCGCTCACGCGACCGGACCTTTTGTCGACGGTCAGCATCCTCCGTTCTGGACGAGATCGAACGCGCCGTGGAACGGGACGGCGCCGGCTTTATCGATTTCGAAGACGAAAACCTGACGCTCGACCGCGCCTGGTTTGCATGCCTTCTGCGTGGCATCACGACCCGCTTCGGTCGTGCCGGCCCGGAACTGCGGGCAATGAACGGCCTCTTTCCGCCGTCGCTTAATGACGACGTCATCGCCGCCATGGCGGCGGCGGGGTTCAAGACCCTCAATTTGTCACTGGGATCGAGCCATCCGGAACAATTGAAGAAATTTCGGCGGCCGGATGTCCGTGCGGCCTTCGATGCCGCGCTGGCCGCGGCCCAAAAATATCGTCTCGACTGCGTGGGCTATGTGATTGTCGGCGCACCGCACCAGTCGCCGACGGACTCCGTGGCCGATCTTCTCTACCTGGCGCGGCGGCGGGTGCTGGCCGGGGTCTCTGTTTTCTATCCCGCACCGGGAAGCCCCGATTATCAAACCTGCGAAAAGTTGGGGCTCCTGCCGACCGACTTTGCGCTGATGCGCTCCAGCGCCTTGCCGATATCTCATGCCACCGACCGTCGGCAGGTCGCCACCCTGCTGCGGTTGGGGCGCCTCCTCAATTTCATGAAATCCCTGCTGGATCAGGGCGCCGGGATTCCGGAGCCCCAAGAGTTCACGGCCGGTACACGGGTGACCCCCCAGGATCGACGCTTGGCCGGTATCCAACTGCTGCGCTGGTTTCTTTTCGATGGGCAGCTGCGCGGCATCGACGCAGCCGGTGACATCTACCGCCACGCCACGGCGCGGGAACTGACGAAAATATTTCTGAGCGGACTGCGGCGGGATTCCTTGCGGGGATGTGTTATATAGTGCCCATCCGCGACCTTTTTAGGCCCCATTATGCGTCCAATTCATAAATGTGGAATTGTTCGCTGAGCAAGGCCGTCCCGCCAGGCGTGATTTGCGGCGAGGCGTACTTTATGTACACCGCAGCCGGAAACCCGCTGCGACCGGCCGCCCAGCGGAAAAAGGACCATTTATGAATGAACACTACCTGACGAGCATCCACAGGCAATCGATCTTGTCCAATGCCATGTGAATCAGCAGGCCCAGACCGATTAACCGGATCCCGGGAATCAGCAGCAACAGAAAATAAAAGCCGATCGCCGGGTAGGTGTGCAGCGGGTGAAAACCGATTCCGCAGCGGTTTGGATCGTACACCGGCACGGCCATGAGGTGGTCCAGATCGACGATCATCGTGGCCAGCATCACCAGCCAGGCACTCTTCCAGCGCTCGGCATAGGCGGCTTTGGCGGCAACTCCCGGCACGACGACATGCAGCACCAGATGAAAAGCCGGACGAAACATCATTGGCTACCATCTATGGCGTCCTGTTGCCAACCTTCTACTGTCCGCAGCATTTTTTATACTTTTTCCCGCTGCCGCACGGGCAGGGCTCGTTACGCCCGATTTTATTTTCGACCCGTCTGGTTTTCGTCGGATTCAGCAAGGTTTCCAAATCGGTGATATCTTCGGGTTCGTCCGGTTCCAGTCCAATGGTGAATTTCCAGCCGTTTTCTTCGAATATGGCCGCCACCTCCTGCAGTCTCTCCTCGGTCTGAACTCTGACAATCGCAGGTCGCTTCTCCGTGCCCAATTTTGCCGTCTTTGTGCCGCCGAATGTTTTTGCCACGTGCTCACCTTCCTTTGCAAGACATCTCTAAGTGTCATATCCATGCCCGGCAGCTGCTTTCAACTTTTGCCGGACTTCTTTTTCAGAACTTTTAATCCGTAAGGACAGACCGCCGAGCAAATTCCGCAGTTTTGCCCTTTGTGATACTGAAAATAGTGGTCCTTCTTCCACCGGTCGCAGGCCCGCACATCCAGTATCTCTTCCCGCGCCAGGCCCGGATGCCAGGCGTTTCCGGTCAATGCCCCGGCCGGGCAGGCATCGACGCAGCGCCGGCAGCGGCCGCAGAAGTTCCGTTCCATGGCCGGCCCGCACGGAAGTTCGATATCGGTAAAAACAGTCCCCAGCCGCACCCACGATCCATACCGGCGCGTTATCAGCTGGCAATGACGTCCCACCCAGCCCACGCCGGCTTTCGTGGCGGCGGTTTTGTGGGGAAAATCACCCTTGATATTTATCGTGTCGGTACGCTCCGAGGGCGCCAGCGGTTTGGATCGAAACCCTCTGGCATTGATTTCGGCTGCCAGTGAAACCGATAATTCATCGATGCGGTCATTGACTTCGGCATACTCATTGGCATAGGCGCGGGTAGGGCCGTCCTGGATCCCGGCCATGATGCGGGGATTCATGGGAATCGCATATGACAGCGCGCCGGGAAACCCCTTTCCGGCATCATCTATTGGAGTTGCAACCTCGCGCAGGTCCGCCGCCCCCCAGACAAAAATCCCGTGATCCGTCATCCACTTTGTCAGCCAGAGCGGAGAAGCCAAAGCTGGGGCCATTATTTTCACAGGCAGTCCTCAAGTAATGACAGTGGTCTTCAAGCGGGCTGGGTTTCCAACCGGACTATTTGCGCAAGAACTTGTATATCGATGCAAAATCTTTTCGGCCATAACCGCTTCGCTTCGCATCGGCGTATACTTCCTTGGCCAGATTTGCCGCCATGAGCGGCTGGTTATTTTCATAAGCGGTGGCCGCGACCAGATGCAGGTCTTTGTGCATCAATTCCAGGGGAAAATGCGCCTCGTCGTCACCGGAGCGAATCATCTCCGCCTTGGCTTTGATAAATGGCGCACAAACCGGCAAGTTCGGCAGGGTGTCCAGCAGAAATTCCTTTGGTAACCCCAGTTTTTCGCCCAGCAGGAGAGCTTCGGAAAAAGCCAGCATCGCCTGCGCGAGAAGAGAATTCACCAGCATCTTAAATGACGTCCCTTTCCCGGGTTCTCCTACGTATACAATCTTGTTGCCCATGAATTTCAATAAGGGCTCGATGTCAGTCACAGTATCTTTATCTGCGCCAACGAAAAAGACCAGTTCGGCCTTCTCGGCCTGGGGTTTCGACCCGGCTACCGGCGCATCGACGAACCGGACATGATGCCGCTGGGCGACGCGGCTTTCCTTTAGCGAGAACGACGGATTGACCGTCGAACAATCGACCCAGATGGCATTGTCTTTCATCGCCGCAACGAAGCCTTCTTCCGCCAGCGCGATCTTTTCGACGACCTCGGGAGAGGACAGCATCGTGAACACGACATCGGCGTCCCGGACCGCTTCTTTAGGTGATTGCGCCACCGTGGCACCAAATTTCTCGAGTTCCCGCAACGGATTTTCTGACCGGTTAAACACTTTGAGGGCGACCTCCTTGCACAACAGATTCTTAGCCATTCGGCTGCCCATGATCCCTAACCCGATAAACGCGGCCTGCATGCTTCCTCCTTGATCCGTGAAGCCGCCCCTTTTGGAACGGCACTACGGCCATGAGTGTCAATTGAGCCTTGCCGTAATCGCTTACTCGGCCCTGGCGTCGGTCCCGTGCTCGGAAAGCTGCGCCCCGAACCACCGGTGCAGCGCGGTCAACAACTGAAGATCGGGAGTCAGGAAAGTGATTTCGGCGCCCGGCGGCAGCTCGGTATACGTCACTTTGATACGCGCGGCTCCGGCCTGAAGATCCTTGAGCCCCGGCATGTTTGCCCCGTGCAGGCTTGCCGGGTCGCCGAAATCGCCCTTCTGAAACTTCTCGGCCTCGCGTTGCAGGTGCTCTCGAATGAGCGCCACCTGATCCGCTGCGCCGGCATCTTTGGCGATGACCCGCATCACGCCGCCGGTCTGGGTCATTTCGAAAATATGGACGGTCTTGGCCACGTCGAAGGGCATGACCCGCTGGGCCGTCTGGTGCACATGTTCCTGGCGGGTTTGCGCAAAAACGGTGGCCTGACCGATCGACAAGAGCAAGACGATCGATTGGGCCAGACAGTGAAGTTTAAGCGGCTGACGTTTCATGGGGCTCCTCGCATGGTTTGACCGTGTTAAAGACCATGACCTTTTAGATCGCCACGGTGCCTGAAAATCTATTTTCGTGTCGACCCACCTAATATTGCGGTATCGCTTGAAAAGGCAAGGCCAAATTCGTCTGCGCTTCAGGGATCATACGAGCTTACTTCCTGCGCGGTCGCCGCTGGTGATACGAAAGGATGTCGTTCATGACTTTTTTGATGCCGTTACTATTTACCCTTCAGCAGGTCTTTCAGGTTCGCAAACGGTTTATGGCCGCCCTGCGGCTCCTGGACAGCACTTGGAGTCGCTTGGCCATACCAGTCAGCCACCTGATGCCGCGAATGTTCATTGTCGTGACAGTAGATGCACAGCAACTCCCAGTTGCTGCCGTCCGGCGGATTGTTGTCATGATTATGATCCTTGTGGTGGACCGTTAGTTCCCGGACTTTCTTGCCTGAAAATTCGCGCCCGCACCGCGCACAGATCCACGGAAAGATTTTGAGAGCGCGCCCGCGGTAGGTTTTTTCCTGGCGCTCCCGGTCGCGCCGGGCTTCGGCGACGATACGCTCCAGCCGGTCGGAATCAGGGCCCTTCTCCTTGGACGACATGCGACTCCCCCCTCAGTCATTTGGCGTGGTCCATAATTGATCCTATCAGTGCACGGCAGCACTCGATTTCACGGGTAATACCCCCTTTCCACAGCAGGCCAACATGCCTCATATTCTGACAAAATAGGGTATCACCACCAAAATAACGCCGACGATGACAAGTATGGTGACGTTCGATACAAAATAGGGAAACACAATCAAGGCGATTCCTGAAATCAGGGGAATGACGGCCTTTTGTTTTTTGCCATACACAAAGAATCCGAGGCCGATTGACCCGAATAGCATTGCCCAAATAAGCAGCGAGGTACCTTCCATTTTAAAACTTAATGAAGAGAGATTTGTAGAGGTGCTACTGGTTCAAGGGTTTTCAACTCGTCGGCTTCAGACTTGATATTCAAATGATGTTATCATGAAAACGCAATAACACGGACACCACGCTAATTCAAGGCGGCTATCAGCAGAAGCTATTTATTTGTTTGCGTCCCGGACTCCGCCCGCGGATCTGTCCTGGTCCCTTTTCTGGTTCTTTTGAGCTTGATCGGCAGGCTGTACCAAATCGTCGGCTCTGTGAATTGGTGCCAACTCCATTTCAGAATTCCCACAAGCCAGAAGGATACCCAGAGCGCCTCCATAGTTTGCAAACGCTCAGCCGTGCTCATCTTTTTATATCAGCGATGTTCATTTTGTTCTCCTGTCTGCGATTCGTTAGCGGCCGGCATGAGGGGTTTTTCTTCGTATCTTAACTCTCATTTCTTGTCGCCAACCTGGCGCTTTATAATACGTATTCGCTGCTTTCATAATTTCTTCCTGCGAATGCTCCTCATCAATCGCAGCCCTGCCGCAGGGGCGAAGCCCCGAAGACAAGGGCGTCGGCTGGAAGCATTGGTTAAATTCCCAGCCACTTATACATGACCAACGCATCAACATAACCCTTGGAAGGATGATGAAAGGCCTTGGGTAATCGGCCCACGGTCGCGAAACCGAGCTTTTTCCAAAGTCTTACAGCGCCTTCATTGCTGGACGCCACGAAATTGAACTGCATAGCCTTGTACCCAAGCTCTTTTGCGATCTTTTGGGAGTGTTCGCACATCGCAGTGGCGAGGCCGCGCCCCATGGCTGCGGATGAAACCATGTAGCCGCAATTGCAGACATGGTCCCCCGGACCTGATTGGTTGGTCTTGATGTAATACGTGCCAAGGATCTTTCCGTCCTCTTCGAAAACATAGGTCTTTCTTTGACCATCGATCCAAAGCTTTAAGGCTTGCTCCTTTGTGGTGTCCCGCGGGTACGCATAGGTTTCACCAGCTGCAGCGATCTCGTGGAAGATCGGCCAAATTTGGTCGAAGTCTTCTCTTGTGGCTTCTCGGATATTCATGGGTCTCAAATCTTTCCACGTGGAAACGTAACGTGGCGGTCAGTGGCGGCCAGATATTCGTTGCCCTTGACTTAAGATGAGGACGGTTTCTATTATATCAAATATGATGCGGCAAGATACTGGCTGTCCACTGAACTGCATGGTTCGGCAAATCTTTCATAATTGAATTTTTATCGATTTTTATTCTCCAATAATTTTCAATAAATCTGCTTTCTTTTCTTCAAGTGTTTTCATCTGCTTTTTCAGTCTCC
>JBAPSB010000370.1:0-24953 GCA_049281435.1 Desulfobacterales bacterium | reverse complement strand
TAGAAAGGGCATTTCACCGCTTGCGGGTGAAATGCCCTTTATTTTTTTGCTTTTTGTTCTTCCTCGGCCTGGATCGCCGCTCCGGCGGCGGCGGCGCCGGCCTCTAAAATCTTCCGGTGGTTTTCAGGGTCCGCATGGGCCAGGGATTTTTCGATATCCGGCGGCAGGGAGACGGTGACATTGCGATGGGCAAAATGGAGGCCGGCTTCTTGAAATGCTTCCTGCATCAACCGGTAGACATGCTTGCGGATGGCGAACTGTTCACCGGGCGGTGTTTTGTATTTGACGCGCACGATCAGGGCCGAATCGTCCAGTTCCCTGACGCCCTGGCTCTTGATGGGGCTGAGCAGTTTTTTCGCGAGTTCGGGATCCTTCATGATCTCCTGATGGACTTTTTTCTTGACGATCTTGCGGACCTTGTCGACGTCGGTGTCGAAGGGCACCCGGAAGTCGAGCTTGGTGATGATGTAGTCGCGACTGAAGTTCGTGACCGAATTGATATCGCCAAACGGGATGGTGTAGACCATCCCGCGCGGATGGCGCAGCCGCAGCGACCGCAGGGAAACCTGCTCCACCGTTCCCTTCTGTTTGCCGGTATCCACGTAGTCTCCCACCCTGAAGGCGTCGTCGATCAGGAAGAACATCCCGGAGATGATGTCTTTGACAAGCGTTTGGGCGCCGAATCCGATGGCCAGGCCGATGACACCGGCACCGGCGATCAACGGTCCGATGTTGACGCCGATGGAAGACAGGATGATCAAGGCGGCCAGCACGATGATGACCGCCAGCATGAATTTGCGCAGCAGCACCAGCAAGGTGGCGATGCGCGAACCGCCGCTGCCGCCTTCCTCCCTTTCGTCGTCCTCATCCTCCCCGTTGGACATCTCCTTGGCAAGGCGGCGCTTTATGGCGGCATTGATCAGTTCCCAGGCCACGAAACAGACCAGCACGACGATCAGGATGTCGAAGGCGGCCCGGGCCACCTCCTGGCCGATGCGGAGGTTGACGCCCCAGATGCGCAGGATCCAGAAAAACATCAAGAATCCCAGCGCCACTCGCAGGCCGGTTCGAACAAAGTTTCTGAGACGATCGATGTCCAGAGGGCTGGCGGCAGTCTCCGGGGCTGGTTCCGGTAGCGCGGGCCCGGCCCCGCTTTCGACCATGGCGCCCGGGTCGCTGCCGATGGCCGCATGGACGCCGGGATCCGGTTCGCCGGATTTATGAACCAGACCGAAAGCCACTTTTAGAATTTGCCTTAAAATCCAGTCCAGCAGGAAGTAGAGCGGAATAATGAGCAGTGTCTTCAACGCGAAATAACCGGGTTGGTCTCCGGCCAGCAGTCGATTGAGGACCGCAAAGATCCAGAGCAGAACGACGCCGGCGATGGCGAAATGATGCCAGTATTGCGCCAGGCGGGCACGCAGGTTCGTCTCCGGCCGGTTTTTGGTAAGCGCCTGCCGGACGGTTTCGCGCTTCCTCAAAATCATGGCGATGAACATCAAGGCCAGCGTCAGACTGACCAGGGAAACCATGATAAAGTGGGTTGCTTCAGACGTGCCGGCCAGCCGGAAAATTCCGCAGGTCAACAGTCCAAAACTGCCCACCGCGACGATGGCCATGATCCAACGGTGCAGGTACAGCGCCGTTTCGTTTGCAATTGGTAGAATGCGCAGGAGCGGCACTCTGGGTACCAGCAGGAGCCGGGAAAGCAGATGGGCCGCCCGCACGATAAGGATGGCCGCCAAGTAGGTGGCCACGAGTACGCGCTTGGGGGTCGAGCGGTCCGGGAATAGATGAAAGATGACCAGAACGGCGACTGCAAACACGCAGATGGAGGCCAGATCGAGCAGCTCGCGCAGAACCAGGGCGCCGATTTTTGCCCTCCAGTCGGCCGGCCGCGTGGCCTCGATGCGCCGGCGGGCGGCGGCCGTGTACCGGTTGAACAGGAAATCGATGAAGAAGGCCAACAGGAAAACAGCGCCGGCGCCGAGGATGACCCGGGTGGCGTTCGAGTCCCGTTCCCCCGTGCCCAGGTAGGAATAGAGGGAGGGAATTTTCGCAACTTTCGTATCCGCGCCTGAGTTGAGCGCTTCGAAGCGCACCAGGATCAGGTCGAACTTGGCTTTGAAATCGTAAATGAAACCCGCAAGGCCGGTCATCTCTTTTTTGGCGGGTGTTGCCGCGGCTTCCGCGGCGGCTTGTCTTCTCAGGGCCTCGATCAACAGGCGCCGCACCTGTTCGTCGCTCAGGGCGGCCATGAAATCGTCGACCTTGTCGGCCTCGATGTGGTCGGGCAGTCGAGCGGCATCCGACGGCGCCTCTTTGGGTTTATCCTTTTGGGGCTTAAACACCATTTTCTGAGCGGCGTTCGCCCGCGGGGTCTCGAGGCCTGTTGTAACAATTCCGGTGGAGACCGTCAGGGCAACCGTGAGAAACAACAAGTGACGCACCCAGTGATGTGCGGCAGAGGCCATAACTAGTTAAATCCCCCTAACCCCTTCTTCAAGGAGTGACTTAAAAAGAACTTCCTGAAGTTGATACCGTTGACCCGCACCCCGTATCCCGCAACTCGCATCCCGCGCCCCGCAACTCACAACCCGCAACTTGAAACTCGCACCCCCGTACCCCGCAGCGGCCCTACTGCTCGGAGTAAGGGATCCAGCGCCGCACGATGCGTTCGAGTTGACCATTCCTGGAGATAATCTCGAGAAACCGGTCGGCGGATTCCTTCAGGCCGGGGTCGGTTTTGCGGATCCCCCAGGCTAGGTATTCGTCGGTCAGCGGTGACGGCAACACCGTCAATTCCGCCGATTGATTTTGCGCCAGCAGCATGAGCAGGATCGGGCCGTCGTGAACGAACACATCGATCCGATTCACCAAAAATGGCGTTGTCAGGGCATCGAGAGCCTCACTGGTCGACTCGTAAGTCCTGATCTTCTGGGCCGCTGCGAAGCTGTTCTTGACGTAGACTTCACCGGTCGTGCCCTTGACGACCCCGAAACGCAAGGCGGGTGCCTGCCCAAGCAGGCCGAAGTAGGATATGGGGAAACGATCGGCCTCGGATTTTCGAACCATGGCCATCAGGCCCGACCGGTAATAAGGCTGACTGAAGTCGATGGTCATGCGGCGCAGGTTCGTGATTGACATGCCCGACATGATGATGTCGATGTGGTTGTCCAGCAGGGCGGTGATCTGGTTGTCCCACTCGAGTTCGACAAAGCGAAGGTCTTTGCCGATATAGTGCGCGAACTCACGCGCCATCTCGGCTTCCAACCCCTGGATTTCCCCGGACTGTTTGAAGGCGAAGGGGGGCGAGGTGGTGGTCACCCCGACCCGCAGTGTTGCGGCGTCGGCGGCTTCTTTTTCGGCGGGTGCCGCAGGGCTGTGCGCACAGCCGGCCGTCAGGAGTGCGAAGATGAGGCCTGCGAGAACAAGATTCCGGCAATTAGTGAAAGGTGCAGTCGACATCGCGTAACCTCCCTGTGCTTTTCTGCGGCTGGTGACGAATGCGATTAAGGTGCTTTACTATCTCTCATAATACGCAATGACGATAAAGGTCAACAGGTTATCGTGTGAATCGCAGGGTGGGAAAGGCACTGGTCGGGCGGCATCGGCGGCGGTCGGTCCCGCTCTTGTGGGATGACGGTCGGTCGGCGGTGCGGGCCGCGCATAGGGCGTGCATCGCTCAGGGCCGGATCAACCGCCGATGGAGGACATCTGGCAGCAAACGCCGGAAGGGTCGTTGACGGTGAGAGTGTGATCCGCAGGCTTGTTTTCAACCGCCCGGTGAAAGACCTGCGCCAGGCTTTCATCCGGCTCCCCGGCGCGCAGAGGACCCTTCAGGTCGAGTTGGCGGTCAGACAGGAGGCAGGGGCGCAGCTGACCGCTGGCCGTCAGGCGCAGCCGGTTGCAGCTGCTGCAGAAATGGTGGCTCAAGGCACTGATGAAACCGATTTCGCCGCCGGCGCCCGCTAGCCGGAAGCGCTCGGCCGGGCCGTCGGCAATTTTTTTTTCGATCGGAATCAGGGAGCCGATCGCAGCAATACGCTCCTTTATTTCCGGCACCAGCAGCGGCGCTTCGGAAGCCACGCGCGATCTTCCGATGGGCATGTATTCGATAAAACGGATATGAATGGCCTGCGTGAGGGTGAGGCGGGCGAAATCGAGAAATTCATCATCGTTGATGCCGCGCAGGGCGACGACATTCAGCTTGATCGGATCGATGCCGGCTTGCCTCGCGGCGGCAATGCCGTTCCAGACTCGGTTGAAATCGTCGCGGCCGGTTATCTCGAAAAACTTCTTGCGACGCAGGGTGTCCAGGCTGATATTGATCCGCCGGATGCCGGCCGCGCGTATGCGGCCGATGTTTTCCTCGAGCAGCACCCCGTTGGTTGTCAGCGTGACTTCGTCCAAACCGCCGATGCGGGATACGGCGGCCAGAAATTCGCCCACCCCTTTGCGGACCAGCGGCTCGCCGCCGGTGATCCGGATTTTGGTGATGCCCAGGGCGACGCCGATGTTAACGATGCGCAAAATCTCCTCGTAGCGCAGGATATCCGTGTGGCCCAGGCGCGGGATGCGATCCGGCGGGACGCAATAGATACACCTCAGGTTGCAGCGATCGGTGATTGAAATTCGCAGGTAGTTCAGGTGGCGGTTAAAGCGGTCGATGAGCCGGTGAGGCGGCATCAGCATAAGGTCCCCAGAATTAAACGGTTCAGGCTGAAATTAGCGCCGCTTGGCGGTGGTGTCAAACGGTGAAGGCGCGTTACGGGTTACGGGTATGTTTGGTGTTTTGTGTTTTGTGTTTGGTGTTTGGTGTTTTGTGTCTGGTGTTTGGACGATACAGCCATACGACGGGCGGCCCTTGGTGGCGGCCGGTTGAGTATGGGGGGTTGTGCTTGGTCCTTGTTTGCGGGTTACGGGTTGCGGGTGTGGAACATCAAGTTTCAAGGTTTGTGTAGTGCCGCACAATCGCGGCGACCAGCCCGGGAATCGTGAAGCTCTCGGCGGTCAGGTGTACCTCGAAGCCCTGCTTCAGGGCCGTTTCCGAGGTGATGGGGCCGATGCTGGCAATGGTGACCGGCCGGATGAGGTCCTCGAAGCGGTCGCGGGGCAGCAGTGATTTGAAATTGGTTACCGTCGATGAACTGGTGAAGGTGACCATGTCGATCGAGCGGGCCGCGAGCCGTGCGGCCAGGTCTTGTGCCCCGTCGGTCGCCGGCTGCGTGCGATAGGCCGGGACCTCGTCGACCGCGGCCCCCATCTTTCCGAGCTGTTGCGGCAGGATTGGCCGGGCTTCGGCGGCCCGCGGCAGCAGGATCTTCTGGCCGGAGATATTTTTCTTTTCGAAGGCGGCGATCACCGCTTCCGCCTGATAGGTCTCCGGAACGATGTCGCTGGCCAGTCCGAACGCCAGGAGCCCGGCGGCGGTGGCCGGACCGATGGCGGCGGTGCCGATATGGCCCAGCGCCCGGACATCCCGGCCGCGGCTGAACAGGCGATCGAAGAAGAACTTGACACCGTTGACGCTGGTGAAGATCAGCCAGTCATAGTCTTCGATGCGATCGATGGCCCGATCCAGGGGCGCCCGGTCGAGCGGCGGTTCGACGGATATGGTGGGATATTCCAGGCAGTCGGCGCCCAGTTCCGCGAGCCGCCGGATGAGATCGCTGGCCTGGGCCCGCGCGCGCGTCACCACGATGCGCTTACCGAGCAGCGGCCGGTTGTCGAACCATTTCATCTTCTCGCGCAGCCGCACCACCTCGCCGACCACGATGATGGCCGGGGCCTTGAGGCCGGCCTGGCGGACGCGCTCGACGATAGTTGCCAGCGTGCCCTCAACCGTCTGCTGGCGCGCGGTCGTGCCCCAGCGGATCAAAGCCGACGGCGTGTCGGCCGGCTTGCCGTGTTCGATCAGGCTCGCGACGATTTGCGGCAGGTTCTTGACGCCCATTAAAAAGACCAGGGTCCCGATGCCCCGGGCCAGCGCGGCCCAGTCGATGCTCGAGGTTTCTTTATCGGGATCCTCGTGGCCGGTGACAAAGGCCACGGTGGTGGTGTATTTCCGGTGCGTCAGGGGGATGCCGGCGTATGCCGGGGCGGCAATGGCGGAGGTGACGCCCGGCACGACGTCAAAGGCGATGCCCGCCTCGATCAGAGCCTCGGCCTCTTCGCCGCCGCGGCCGAAAATAAAGGGGTCGCCGCCCTTCAAGCGGGCGACCTTGGCCCCCTGCCGGGCCTTTTCGACGATCAGGGCGTTGATCTTGTCCTGGGAAAGGGTGTGGTCGCCGCCCTTTTTGCCGACATAGATCAGTTCGGCCGTGTCGCGGGCGTGCCGCAGCAGGGCCGGTGCGGCCAGGTAATCGTAAATGATCACATCGGCGTGACCGATGACATCGAGCCCCCTGACGGTGATCAGGCCCGGGTCACCGGGACCTGCGCCCACGAGATAAACCATGCCTGTTGATGTATTATGTTTCATAACCGGCCAGTTTCTCCAGAACCTTGTCGGCGCCCCGCGAAAGGAGCCGTTCCGCGAGTTCGCGCCCGATGGCTGCAGCGGTCTGCGCCGGTCCGTCGAGACGATCCCGGAATACCGTACGGCCGTCGATGTCGGCCACCAGCCCCTCCAGGGTCAAACGCTCGCCGCCGATCGTGCCGTGGGCCGCAATCGGAATCTGACAGCTGCCTTCCAGGCGATGCAGAAAAGACCGCTCGCCCAGAACGGCCTGGCGCGTCGGCGCGTGATCCAGCACCGCCAGTTTGTCGGCGATGGTGCGGTCATCCTGCCGGATTTCGATGCACAGGGCCCCCTGGCCGGCTGCCGGCAGCATGAGGGGCGGTTCGAGCAGGGCGGTGATGCGCTGCGCCAGCCCGAGCCGCCGGAGCCCGGCGGCGGCCAGCACGATGGCGTCGAGCCTTTCGGCCGGATCGTCCAGCTTTTTCAGTCGGGTATCCACGTTGCCCCGCAGGGCGACGATCTCGATGTCGGGGCGCGCACTGCGCAGCTGGGCCGCCCGCCGCAGGCTGCTGGTGCCGATGCGGGCTGAGCGCGGCAAACGGTCAAAGGGTGTGTCATGAGCGGCGACCAGCGCATCGGCGGGATCTTCACGGGCGGGAATCGGTCCGATGCAAAGCCCCGGCGGCAGGTCGGCCGGCATGTCCTTCATGCTGTGGACGGCCAGATCGATGCGGCCCTCTGCCAGCGCCTCTTCGATCTCCTTGACGAAAAGGCCCTTGCCGCCGACCGCGGCCAGGGGCACATCCAGGATTTTATCGCCTTTGGTGGTGATGGTGACGAGCTGAATCGACAGCAAGGGATCGTGCTGCAGCAGTTCCGCCCGAACCCAGTTGGCCTGCCACAGCGCCAGGGCGCTTTTTCTGGTCCCGATCCTCAAAACGTTTTTCATGGTCAGTGGCCGCAGCTCGAACAGCTGGTTGCCGAGCATCCGCTGCAGGAGGAGCCGGCCGACTTGGACACCGTCTGTCCGCCGCCGCCCTTGCTGACGAAGCCGCAGGTCGACATGAGGCGGCAGACATCGGCGCTGCGGCAGGCCGGGCAGTCGGGTTTTTCTTCACCCAGCACCAGTCTTTCAAAATCCTGGTTGCATTTCAGGCAGTGGTATTCGTAAATCGGCATGGTGACTCTCCTTGCTCGCGGTGATGCCGTGCGGTTATCGGAAGCAAAACCTCTACCTTAATCCAGCCACGGAAAAAATCAAGACTCTATTTTTACCAAAATGGACCGTGAACCTCAGAGGACCTTCTTCAGCCAGCGGCCGGTATGGGACGCCGCGCAGGCGGCGATGTCCTCGGGCCGGCCGCACGCCACCACGAAGCCGCCCGCGTCGCCGCCTTCCGGCCCCAGGTCGATGAGGTAGTCGGCCGTTTTGATCACATCCAGGTTGTGCTCGATGACCACCACCGTGTTGCCGGCCTCCACCAGGCGGTTGAGGACCTCGAGCAGTTTGCGGATATCGTCGACATGCAGGCCGGTGGTGGGCTCGTCCATGATGTAAACGGTCCTGCCGGTGCCTTTCTTGCTCAGTTCGCGGGCGAGTTTCACCCGCTGGGCTTCTCCGCCCGAAAGGGTCGTGGCCTGCTGGCCGATCTGCACGTAGCCCAACCCGACATCGACCAGGGTTTGCAGCTTGGTGCGGATGTTGCCGATTCTGTCAAAAAAGGCCAGGGCCTGGTTGACGGTCATTTTCAGGACTTCGGCGATATTCTTGCCCTTGTAGCGGATTTCGAGGGTTTCGCGGTTGTAGCGCCGGCCGCGGCAGACGTCGCAGGTCACGTAGACGTCCGGCAGAAAATGCATTTCGATCTTGACGATACCGTCACCGCCGCAGGCCTCGCAGCGGCCGCCCTTGACGTTGAAGCTGAACCGGCCGGGTTTATACCCCCTGACACGCGCCTCCGGCGTACGGGCGAAAAGGTCGCGGATATAGTTGAAGACACCGGTATAGGTTCCCGGGTTGGAACGCGGCGTCTTGCCGATCGGGGACTGGTCGATGTTGACGACCTTGTCGACCTGCTCCAGGCCTTCGACCGCCCGGTGGGCTCCGGCCGGAATGCGGGCGCGGTAAATCCGCTGGGCCAGGACGTGATGGAGCGTCTCCAGGACCAGGGTCGATTTCCCGGATCCGGAAACGCCGGTCACGCAGATGAGCGTGCCGAGCGGAAAAGACACATCGATGTGCTTGAGGTTGTTGGCCGAGGCCCCCTTGATGAGGAGTTTGCGACCATCGCCGTTTCTACGGTGCCGCGGCACCTCGATCCGCTTGCGGCCGGAGAGATACTGGCCGGTCAAGGACGTGCCATCGGCAAGCAGCCGGTCGGGCGGGCCGGCAAATACCACCCGGCCGCCGTTGACGCCGGCCGCCGGCCCCATGTCGACCACGTAGTCCGCGGTGCGGATGGTTTCCTCGTCGTGCTCGACCACCAGAACGGTGTTGCCCAGATCGCGCATCTGCATCAGGCTCTGAAGCAGGCGGCGGTTGTCACGCTGGTGAAGGCCGATGCTCGGCTCGTCGAGCACGTAAAGGACCCCGGTCAGCTTCGATCCGATCTGGGTGGCGAGCCGGATGCGCTGACTTTCGCCGCCGGAAAGAGTGGCCGCGGGCCGATCGAGGGTCAGGTAGGAAAGCCCCACATTGTCCAGGAAACCGAGGCGCTCGTCGATTTCCTTCAGGATTCGTTCGGCAATCACCGCGCGCTGGCCTTCCAGCACGAGGCCGGCCCGAAATGATTGCACCTGCGCGATCGGCAGGGCGGTGATTTCGTGAATGGCCAGGCCACCGACCTTGACCGAGCGGCTTTCGCGGTTGAGTTTCGTTCCGCCGCATTCGGGGCAGGGTTTGAAATTCATGAACAGCTTGATCTCTTCCCGGACCTGGAAGGAATCGGTCTCCGCGTAGCGGCGCTGCAACTTCGGGATGATGCCCTCGAACGGCTTTTTATAGGTGTACCGGCGCTCGCCGCGTTCGAAGTAAAACGGGATCAACTCCTGGCGGGATCCCTGCATCAGCACCTTTTTGAAGTGATCCGGCAGATCCTTGTAGGGCGTGTAGATGTCGACCCCGTAATGGCGGGTCAGGGCATCCAGGAATTCAATGAACTGCATGGTGTTGCGATTGGCCCAGATCGCGACCGCCCCTTCGCGCAGCGACAGTTCCGGGTTCGGCACGATGAGATCCGGATCGAATTCGGTGGTGGTCCCCAGGCCGTCGCAGCGGGGGCAGGCCCCCTGGGGGGAATTGAACGAAAAGCTGGCGGGGGTGAATTCGGGGTAATCGATACCGCAGCGCAGGCAGGTCGCTTTCTCGCTGAAGCGGATCGGGCCCCGGCCCGGCATCTCGACGGTCACTTTGCCCTCCGAGAGCGCCAGGGCCAGCTCCAGCGAATCGGCCAGGCGATTGTGGATTTTTTCCGTGACCACCAGACGATCGACAACAACAGCGATGCTGTGGGCCTTGCGCTTGTCGAGCGCGGCGACGGCTTCGATCTCGAGGATTTCACCGTCGATGCGCACCCGTGCAAAGCCGTCCTTGCGCAGGCGTTTGAGGAGTTTTTCGTGGGCGCCTTTCTGGTTATCGACCAGCGGCGCCAGGATGATGAGGCGCGTGCCGGCCGGCTGGGCCAGAATCCGGTCCACAATCTGGTCGATGGATTGGGCCGTGATCGGTTCACCGCAGCGATAACAGTGGGCCGTGCCGACGCGGGCGAACAGCAGCCGCAGGTAATCGTAGATTTCGGTGACGGTGCCGACCGTGGAGCGCGGATTGTGGCTGGCGGTTTTTTGCTCGATGGCGATGGCCGGCGACAGTCCCTCGATCAGGTCGACCGCGGGCTTTTCCATGCGCTCGAGGAACTGGCGGGCATAGGTCGAAAGGGATTCCACATACCGGCGCTGGCCCTCGGCATACAGCGTATCGAAGGCCAGGCTCGATTTGCCCGACCCCGAGAGCCCGGTGATCACGATCAGCCGGTTGCGCGGCAAATCGAGATCGACATTTTTTAAATTGTGCACCCGTGCGCCACGAATGACAATCGGTGTGTGCGCGTCCATCGCTGCGCTCCGTTCCGGTTGGCGGTAAATTTTCAGCATACTACAGATCTTTGCGATTTTTTCAAACCAAAGACGTCAAGATAAAGATTTTGGCCGTGATACCGGTCGTCGGCGTATTGCACGCCACAGCCTCCTCCCACCGGGCCTGCCAAAGGCTTTATCCTAAGAGCCTGTGAATCAGGATTGCGGTCCGATCGATCCCGCCCGGCAGCGGATGGTATTTCGGAGCGCCGGTTTTATGAAAATCAGAGAAAAAATCGGAAAAAAAGAGGAATTCAAAGATTGCTTTTTTGTATGCACCGGCCTGCTGACGGGCGATATGCTTAGAATGCTTGAATAAACTCCTAACATAAAAAACATTCGTATTTCAGGGGAGTTGACGGGTTGATTGCGTAAAATAATAAGGATCCCGTTAATTTATAAATTGTTTATAAACGTTTTGGGTTCAGAACACAAACACCGACCATTCGGATTGACACCCTGTTCGCAAAGACGTTATGACTCGCACATCAAATTTTCCGGCACCTCAAAATTGAAGTTAAATCTCCCCCATCGTTTAATATCGACTTTTTTATCAAAATTAACTTTGACATAACAGTATCTTACTCACCATTTCTTTAACAAATATCTAACATATCAGAGTGCCGAACCCTATGGAAACCGTCTGGAGCCAGGTTAAAGCCGCGATCAAGGACAAGATTCCCGGTCACAGTTTTCGGATGTGGATCGAGCCGATCAGGTGTTCTCTGGACGAGGCTGGCAGCCTCGTGCTGGCCTGCCCCAATTTTTTCTCCAAGAAGCGGGTTCAGGAAAACTATGGGCCCTGTATCATGGAAGAATTTCAAAAGGCCCTGGGCCGGAATTGCATCATCACCTTCCTGGTGGCCAATGGCAACGGCAACCGAACGGCCGTGCCGGAATTCAGCCGGCAGCTGAGCCTGCCGGACCTCACGATCCGACCCCACGGCGGACGCCTGCTGCGCAAGGACTTCACGTTTGAATGCTTCGTGGTGGGCGGCAACAACGACTTCGCCTACTCGGCGGCCCTGTCCCTGGCCTCCCGCAAGGCGGCGCTGCAGAATTCTCTTTTCCTGCTGTCCAATACCGGGATGGGCAAGAGCCATTTGACCCAGGCGATCGGTCACCACATCCTGACCCAGTTTCCCGGCGAACGGGTTTTTTACATGACGGCCGAGGATTTCAGCAACGAGATGGTCCAGGCCTACCGCAACGATTCGATCGATAAGTTCAAGGGCAAGTACCGCAACGACTGTGACGTGCTGCTGCTCGAGGACGTTCACCACCTGAGCGGCAAGGAACGCACCCAGGTGGAGCTGTCCCTGACGCTCGATTCGCTGTTCGAAGCCGAAAAAAAGATCATTTTTTCAAGCTGCTACCGTCCCGGTGAGATTCCCAAGATCAACGACAAACTGCGCTCCTGCCTGTCGGGCAGCCTGATTTCGGACATCGAGGCCCCGAACTTCCGGACCCGGGTGCGCATCCTGCAGCGCAAGGCGATGCTCAAAGGCACGACCATACCGGAAAAAATCATCCATTATTTGGCCTCCGAGCTGACCGACGACGTGCGCCAGCTCGAAAGCGGGCTGATCGGCGTCACGGCCAAGGCCTCGCTGCTCGGCTGCCCCGTCGATCTGGCGCTGGCTGAGAGTGTCGTCAAGAATATCGTCCGCCAGAAAAACACCATCACCATCGATGTCATCAAGAAACTGGTCTGCAAGCACTACAACATTACGGCCACCGAGATCGATTCCCGTTCCCGCAAGCAGAATCTCGTCCGCCCGCGCCAGATAGCGATGTATCTGGCGCGAAACTTCACCGACTCGCCGCTTCAGACGATCGGCCGCAGTTTCAACCGCTACCACGCTACCGTTCTGCACGCCGTCAACTGTGTCGAAAAAGGGCTGAAAGAAAGCGGCGCCATCCGCAAACAGGTCGAGTTCTTCCGCCAGAAGCTCCTTTCGGGCAAGGTTTAAGCCGGCTGGGTGACTGTCTCGTAGGGGCGAAAGATTTTTCGCCCTGCTGGAATCCTGGACCGAATCCGAGGTAGATCCCGTCTTACCGGCAGGGGCACGGCATGCCGTGCCCGTACAGATTTTTCTATGGCCCCACAGATTTCCCTATTGCCCCAGCAATTCCAGCATCCGGTCGTGAATGCGGCCGTTGGTGGCCAGTATTTCGCGGCTCTCGGGGTGGTAGGGGCGGTTGGAAAAATCGGTTATCCGGGCGCCGGCCTCGCGCGCAATCAGCATGCCGGCCGCGGTGTCCCAGGGCTTCAACTTCTCCTCCCAGAACCCTTCGAAACGGCCGCAAGCCACATGGCACAGGTCGAGGGCGGCCGAGCCGAGCCGGCGAATGCCCTGCGCCGCCGTCAGACAGCGGGCAAACCGGTTGACGAACGGCGCCGGGTCTTCACGCACGTCATAGGGAAAACCGGTCACCAGCAGGCTGTCCGTGAGCGAGGGCACCTCCGAGACGCGAATGGGGTGCCGGTTGCACTCGGCGCCGCCACCGGCGGTTGCCGTAAAGAGTTCACCGCTCACGGGGTTGAGCACGAGGCCCAGGACGATCTCGCCGCCCACCGCGAAGGCGATCGAGACCGCGTAAAAGCCGATCTGGTGGGCGTAGTTGGTCGTTCCGTCCAGCGGGTCGATGATCCAGGTGCAGTCCTTCTCGCCGGCGTCGCGGCCGCTCTCCTCGGCCAGGATGCCATGGTCGGGGAACCGGGTGCGGATGACTTCCAGGATGCGCTTCTCGGCGGCGGTGTCGGCCTCGGTCACCAGGTCGATGGGGCCCTTCTTGCGCACCCCGGAAATATGGCCGAACTTGCGCTGCAGAATGTCGGCCGCCTGGTACGCGGCCTTGATGCCGACGCGCTTGACGTTTTCCATATCGATGTCGTGCAGACGATTCATTGATTCAGCTCTTTCTCCGGCCAGCCCTCGCCGGCACCGGCACGGTTTTCCCGGGCCGCTAAAAAATGTTTCTGCATCCGTTCGATCAGCGGCATGAGGGTTGCGGCCGCAGTGGCCGAGACCGCAATGCCGTCCAGTTTGTCCGTTACCGCCCGCACGCGTTCCCGATCGATCAGGTCCTGCTTGTTCAGCACCCTGATGACCGCCAGCTTTTCGAGCTTCAGGTCATTGAGGATGCTTTCCACCGCGCGGATCTGCTCGGGATGCCGGGGGTTGCTGATATCGATGACGTGCAGCAGAAGGTCGGCGTTTTCGAGTTCCTCCAGGGTCGCCCGGAAGGCGACCACCAGATCCTGCGGCAAATCCTTTATGAAGCCGACCGTGTCGGTGATGATCACCTCGATGTCGCGCGGAAACCGCAGCCGCCGGCTGGAGGGATCCAGGGTGGCGAAGAGCCTGTTTTCGACCAGCGCGCTGCTCTTGGTCAGCGTATTCAACAGCGTCGACTTGCCGGCATTGGTGTAGCCCACAATGGAAATGATCGGCAGCCGCTTCTTGCTGCGCCGGGCCCGCTGCTGCTTGCGCTGGCGGCGGACCAGAATCAGGGCCTTTTCCAGCTGGGCGATCCGGTCGCGCACCCGCCGGCGATTGATCTCCAGCTTGGTCTCGCCGGGTCCGCGGCCGCCGATGCCGCCGGTCAGGCGCGACATGGCCGTATTCTTGACGATCAGCCGGGGCAGCATGTACTTCAACTGGGCCAGCTCCACCTGAAGCTTGCCTTCGCGCGAGAGGGCCCGCTGGGCGAATATGTCCAGGATCAGCATCGTGCGGTCGATGACCTTGATCTCGACCCGATCGGTAATCGCGCGGATTTGGGACGGGTTCAGGTCCTGGTCGAAGACGATCAGGCTGGCCCCGCGGTTGAGCGCTGTCAGGGTCAGCTCCTCCACCTTCCCGCGGCCCATTAGAAATCGGGCATCGGTCTGCTGGCGATGCTGGAGGACGGTATCGACCACCTCGATGCCGCTGGAGGCCGCCAGTTCCTTGAGTTCGGCCAGTGAGTCGCGGGCCATGCGGCCGGGGGCGCCGGTGACGCTGACCAGCAGGGCGCGCTCCTTGCCCCGCGCGGCCGGGAGCAGCGCGCGCACCTGGCCAAATTCGTCTTCCAGGGCTTTTATCAGGCCGAGGCAGTCGATATCGATCGCATTGGCCGCCAGGGGGGGCAGCAGCCGCCAGGGTGACTCGGCCGGGGCGCCGGGCAGGATGTGGGCCAGGTGGACGCGGGGCAGTTCGGTTTCCTCGACGGCCGTGACGATCCCCATCAAGTCGAGCCGGAGCAGGGCCAGGTCGGTCAGGTCGTCGCGGGACGGCGGTTCGTCGTTCAGGTGGGTGTGCAGGCACCGCAGGCCGCACAAACGGCCCGGTGCGGCACGGTATTCGCCCAGGTCGGGAATGAGGATTTTGCGATGATCGCCGATGATGACGGTGACGATCCGGCCGCCGCGGTCGATGAGAAGGCCGATCTGACGCCGGCTTTCGTTGGACAGGCTGCTCAGCTCGCGGGCCAGTTCGAAGGAGATGACCTGATCGGGAGGGACCCGGCGCCGATAGAGTTTTTCGAGCCGCCGTGTCTGGTTCGCCTTGAGGCCGGCGGTGTTGCCGTGGAGCCGTTTCATGGCCGCGTCGCCGCCTTATCCGGGAAACGGGACGATGTTGTCCTGGCTGGCCGGGTTTTCGAAGCGGGTATAGGCATTCAGAAATACCAGCGGTACCGTGCCGATCGGGCCGTTGCGCTGTTTTGAAATAATGATTTCGGCCTTGCCCCGGTTTGGATTGTTCTCGTCCTTGTTGTAGACTTCGTCACGGTAGATGAAGGCCACGACATCGGCATCCTGCTCCAGGGCGCCGGATTCCCGCAAATCCGAGAGCTGCGGTCGTTTGTCGCTGCGCTGTTCGAGCATGCGGTTGAGCTGGGAGAGGGCCACGACCGGAATGCTGAGTTCCTTGGCCAGGGCCTTCAGGGCCCTGGATATCTCGGAGATCTCCAGTTCCCGCCGTTCGGCCGACCGCCGGCCCTGCATCAGCTGCAGATAGTCGATGATCACCAGCCCGATGTTTTTGTCGAGTTTCAGGCGGCGCGCCTTGGCCCGTATTTCCATGGCGGTCAGCACGGGCGAATCGTCGATGAAAATAGGGGCGTTGGTCAGGGTGCCGGCCGCTTCGGTAATCTGCTCCCAGTGTTCCTGGCTGATGAACCCGGTGCGCAGCCGGGTCGAATCGAGCCGGGCCTCGCTGCTGAGCATGCGCATCGACAGCTGTTCCTTGGACATTTCCAGCGAGAATACGGCGACCGGCACGCCGGCATCGATCGCGGCATTGCGGGCGACATTCAGGGCAAAGGCCGTTTTTCCCATCCCGGGCCGGGCCGCCAGGATGATCAAATCGGATTTCTGCAGACCGGAAGTCTTGTGGTCCAGAAGCGTGAAGCCGGTGGTGACCCCCGTGATCAGGGATTTGTTGCCCTGCCGCTCTTCGAGCATATCGATGTTGTTCACGATCAACTTGCTCAGGGGGTGAAAGGACTGGTGGGCCTTGTTTTCCGATATTTCGAAGACCGATGCCTCGGCGAAGTCGATCACCTCATCGACGTCGTCGCGATCCTCGAAGCAGCGGCGGGTGATGTCGGCGGCCTTATGGATCAGCCGCCGCAGGCTGGCCTTGTCGTGCACGATCTTGGCGTAGTGCGGGGCGTTGACGGCCAGGGGCACCGTGTCGACCAGATGCGCCAGGTAGGCGGGTCCGCCGACCTGATCGAGCTGGCCGAGCTGTTTCAGATGGTTGGACAGGGTCACCAGGTCGATCGGCTCGTTGCGGCCGAAGAGTTCGGTGATGGCGGCGAAAATTTTCTGATGGGCGGTCTTGTAAAAATCATCGGCGGCCAGGATTTCGAGAATATCCAGCAGGGTGTGGTTGTCCACCAGAATCGCACTGATGAGCGACTCCTCGGCCGGGATGTTTTGCGGCGGCAGGTGGACCAGGGAAGGGTCGGTTCCTTTGACGGGGGATCTTTCCGGCATGGGGCGGTGCTGTCCTTCGGTAAACGCGATTTGATATGGAAGTTGGGGCGGCCTGTCGTGCACGGACACAGCGCCAGAAGAGCGACCCGGATGTCCGTCGCCACCTGTCCCGCACGCGCGGCGTTAGCCTGGCACGGCCCGCGCTGTCAAAAGGATATTACAAAACCACGCGCGGGCAAGGCCGGCAACGTGTCGCAGCAAATTGCCCGGCTGCGGTCAGCCGGCTGGGTCGGAGCCCGCGGCGACACCCCGCGGGCTGCCGGTCGTTACCACCCGGTGCGCTTGAAAAAACGACCGGGGCCTTTTTGCGGGTGATCCCGGATTCAAAGGCCGAGGTCAGGACTCCGGAACGATTTCGACCGTGATCTCCGGCTCGACATCCTTGTACACCCTTATCGGAACCGTGTGCGTGCCGATCTGCTTGATCGGATCGGTCAGCAGGACCATCCTCTTTTCGACCGTGATGTTCTGTTTGTCGAGGGCTTCCATGATATCGCGCACGGTGATCGACCCATAGAGCCGGTCTTCTTCACTGACCTTGGCCGGGATGGTCACCGTGACGCCCTGCAGTTTTTCGGCCATTTCCTCCGCAATTTTCTTTTCCTTGGCGATCTGAACCTCGAATTTTGCCTTGACCTGCTCGAGTTGCTTGCGGTTCTGCGATGTGGCCATCAAGGCTTTTTTTTGCGGGAGCAAGTAATTGCGGGCATACCCCTTGGCCACATTGACTTCAGAGCCGATGATGCCAAGCGAATCGATTGTTTCCGTCAACAAGACCTTCATGTAAACCTCCAATAACCGGAAAGGTGCGGCCGGCGGCGTGTTTTGAGTGCGGTGAATTCCATGCCGGCGGGGGTCAGTTCTTTTTTTCGACTCCCAGTTTTCTGAAATTCAGCCACATATCGAAAAAACCAAGGCCCACGACGACCAGCAGGACGAGCTGCTGCAAAGCGATGAGACTGTACAAAACGATGCGCAGCAGGCGCGGAAAGCGCTTTTTTTCAAAATAGAAAGAGATGATGGCGATACCCTGAAAAAAATACACCGTCATCAGCACCAGCAGGCCGTTGATGCCCAAAATTTTGACGGTGTGACCGGGAACCATCAGCAAGAGACCGCACCCGATCACGCTCCAGACCAGCGGTTCGGGCGCCTTCCACAGGTTGAGGCGGCCGAAGTCCGGGGACATGAGACCGAAGCGCCTCAGCAGCGGCCGCGACAGCAGCAGGCTGGTCCACGACAAGAAGAGGGCCGCCGATGCCGCCAGGGCCGGAACGATGCGGACCAGAACGTACTGGATGCCATCCAGGGCCTCCCGAATGGCGGTGATCGTGTCGGTCGGGACCCCCATGCTCTCGTAAAGCCGGAGCGAGGCTTCGAGGTTTGCGCGCACGTAGCCCGCCGTCAGCTGACCGAGGCCGACACCGGTCAGCGCGCCGTAAACCAGGACGATGAACAGACCGGCCGCCAGGAGGGCGGCCCCGTTCAGGACGACCGTTTTTTCGACCGGCAGTCTGAACCCGAACAGTTCGCAGAGGACGAAACCGCAGAGAACCAGCTCGAAAAAATAGACCAGGTCGATCGAAAAACCGCCGAGTACCGGAACCAGCGTCAAAAGCGCAATGGCCGGCACCAGGCCGCCGACGGCCCGGCCGTGTTTGGCTCGGCAAATCATCGTCGGCAGCGGAATGACAACGGTGCAGAAAAACCCGAGAACCGGCGATTGAAGCGTTATGATGAACAGGACGCTGGTAACGCCGATGCCGATCGCCATGTCCTTGAGTGTATCGACGGAGCCGATCAGGGCCACGATCCTCTTCTCCGTGGGGCAGCCTGCGAAACGGATCGGCAGCCGCTGCTAGTCCAGACTGCCGACGAAGGGCAGCAAGGCGATCGCACGGGCGCGCTTGATCGCAAGGGTCAGGGGCCGCTGGTGTTTGGAACAGGTCCCGGATATGCGCCGTGGAATGATCTTTCCCCGTTCGGTGATGAAATATTTAAGGTTTTTCGAATCCTTGTAGTCGATCTGGAGGCTGCTGTCGGCGCAGAACCGGCAAACCTTGCGCCGGTGGTAGATTCTTTTTTTGCGCGCGCCGCCGCTCCGGGGTCTGTAGGGGGGTGCCATATCTTACTCCTCCTTGCCGGTTTCGGTGTCAGGCGATTGAGGTGTGACGGCTTCTGCCGGTTTTGTCGGCGCTTCGGCCGGGGCTTCCACGGCGTCCGCAGGCGGCGATTTCTCGGCCGCCTGTGCGGCCGTCGCGGCTTCGGCCTTCTTCTTCTCGCTCTCGGCGTGTTCGGCATCGGCCTTGATCTTGTCGACGTCCGCCGCTTCATCGATCAACACGGTCAGGTACTTCATGATCCGGTCGTCGATCCGGCAGAAACGTTCGATTTCATCGACGATGGTGCCGGTGCCGCAGAAATCGAAGCGGGTGTAAAACCCGCGGGGTTTTTTCTTGATTTCATAGGCCAGCTTGCGGCTGCCCCAATCGTCGCGCAGCACCAGAAAGCCATTTCCCTGGGAAATGGTCTCACCGATGCGCTCATACACGGGCGCGCGTCCGTCCTCGGAAATATCCGGGTCCAGGATGATGATCGTTTCGTACCTGCGCATGCGTCAGAATCCTCCTCGTGGCTGTAAAGCCCCGGGCCCTGCCCGGAGCAAGGATGAACCGGCAGTCGCCCGCCGGATGGAAAATGATTTTGATACCACCGATAACCGGAGGATGTCAAGACGATTCTGGAGAACGGGTTCACCGTCAAAATTGGCCGTTTTTTCGCCGGGCGGCCTGCGCCAGTGGGCAGGCTGCCCGGCCGCGCGCCGGTCCCTCTTTTTATATTGCTTTTCAGAGAAAATAATTTAAGCTAAGGGCCCGCGAACAAGGCTGGCGGATCGAAATACAAGGCATGGGGCGGCGGCGTCGCGCTGAGGCGGGCAAAGCCTGCCCGTAACCCCATATCGGCACCATCTCACCTTTTACCTTCTGGAGGATTAAAATGAAAAACGTACGCCACGGCTTCGTCATTTTTTTAGCCGTTGTTACCCTGACGGCACTGATCGGCGGCGCTGCGTTGCCGGCCGCCGCCGAGTCGAGCGCGCAGCAGGGCCTCGTAGATGCGGCGCTGGTGACGTTCAACAACTTCATGCGGGCGGAGAGCATGACCTGGTTGCGCAGCCACCTTTATGAAGCCAGGGGCCTGTTGATCGTTCCCGGTCTGCTGAGGGGCGGCTTTGTTTTTGGGGGCGCCGGCGGCCGCGGGGTGCTGCTCGTCAGGGATGCCAATGGGCAATGGAGCCAACCGGCTTTCTACAGCCTCGGGTCGATAAATTTTGGGCTGCTGATCGGCGGTGAGATGGCCGAGGTGCTCATGGTGATCCGCACCCAGGCTGCCGTGGATAAACTGCTCTCTTCCTCCTTCAAGCTCGGCGGTGATCTGGCCATTACGGTCGGGCCGATCGGCGGCGGGGCGAAAACCAACATCATGGCCGACATCTATTCGTTCGCCCTCTCCAAGGGCCTGTATGCCGGCGTCTCCCTGGAAGGCTCGGTCATTGCGACCCGCGACGACTGGAACGCCGCTTACTTCGGCCGGGCCGTGTCTCCCGCCGAGATACTGATCCTGAATTCCGTCAGCAACCCGGGTGCGGAAAACCTGCGGCAGGCCGTGGCCCAGGCGGCCGTCATCAGATAACGTTTCTGCCGTTTTGTGCCTTTTCCCCCGCCGATTACCATTTACTCCCCATGTCTGCTATACTTGGTCCTGTCGGCGGCGGCCAACGGGGCCCGGCGCTGTCAATGGAGTCGAAACGCTGTAAGTGGGACGCGAGGTGTCATGCTGAATGAATTGGACGAGATCCTGGAAAAAGGCGAGCGCAAGGACTTCAGGGAGTACATCGCCCTGTTGATCAACCAGGAGCAGCAGTTTTTCCTGCGCAACGAGATTCTCTGCCGCTGGCGCGGGTATTGCGACGGGAAAAACAAACCACCGCAATTCGAGGACGCCTCCTCCATTTCCGCATTTCTGAAAAAAGTTCAGGAGCTATTCATTCTCGAGGATCGCATCGTCATCCTGCACCGCTACGAGATCGCCCGTTACCGATATTATCTTCTGGGGTGCGACGGGGATTTTATGGAAGAAATCGACCGGCGGTCTTTTCTGGACTTCAAGGACCGTTACGTTCTGGCGGGCCGGAGCGCGGGCACCCACCTGCACCTCGATTTCGTTCCGTTCTACGATTATTCGCCCTCGATCCGCGACACCCGGACTATCGGCAACGGCATCCGGTTCCTCAACCGCTACCTGTGCAGCAACATCTTCAGCCGGCCGGACGAATGGAACATCAAGCTCTTCGATTTCATCAAACTTCACAATCACAACGGGCGCCAGCTGTTGGTCAACGGCACCCTGATCAAGGATTTCGAGACCTTTTTCAGCACGCTCGAACGCACCGTCAAGCGCCTCAGGGGCCGCCCGCCCGAAACCCCCTTTGCCGCGGTAGAGACCGAGCTGCAGCAGCGCGGCCTCGAGGTCGGTTGGGGCAATACGGTCGGCCGCATCCTCGAGACCATGCAGCTGCTGATCGATCTGCTTGGCGAGCCGAGCGTGTCGCTGATGGAGCAGTTCATTTCGCGGGTGCCGATGCCGCTGATTTCAAGGATCGCCATCGTGTCGCCGCACGGCTGGTTCGGGCAGACCAATGTGCTCGGCAAGCCGGACACCGGCGGACAGGTGATCTATATTCTCGACCAGGTCCGGGCGCTGGAAAAACACCTGCGCGAGGAAATCCGCTTGACCGGCCTGACGGTCGAGCCCCAGATCATCGTTTTGACGCGTCTGATTCCCGATGCGGGCGACACGACCTGTGGACAGCGCCGGGAGAAGATCTTTCAAACCCGCAACGGATGGATCCTGCGCGTCCCCTTCCGCGACAAGAACTACACCGTCGTGCCGCACTGGATTTCACGTTTCAAGGTCTGGCCCTATCTCGAGGATTTTGCGGCCGATGCGGCCACGGAACTCAGCGGTGAGTTCGAGGGACGGCCCGATCTGATCATCGGCAATTATTCGGACGGCAACCTGGTGGCCACGCTGCTCTCGGACAAGTTCGACGTGATCCAGTGTACGATCGCCCACGCGCTCGAAAAAACGAAGTACCTCTTCTCGGACATGTACTGGTTCGACAAGGAGGACGACTATCACTTCTCGCTGCAGTTTTCGGCCGACATGCTCTCGATGAACAAGTCCGATTTCATCATCACCAGCACCTACCAGGAGATCATCGGCACCGAAGACACCATGGGACAGTACGAATCCTACCAGTCCTTCAGCCTGCCCGGCCTCTATCAGGTGCAAAGCGGCATCAACCTGTTTGCGCCCAAGTTCAACGTGATTCCGCCGGGAGTCGACGAAAACCTTTATTTCCCCTACACCGAGACGGAGAAACGGGTCGATGCCCAGCGGCGTTTCTGGCACGACCGGCTGCTGAGCGACCGGAGCGCGGATGTCTTCGGCACCCTGAAAGACCCGGACAAACCGGCGCTGTTCACCATGGCGCGCTTCGATAAAATAAAGAACATCACCGGCCTCATCGAGGCTTTCGGGATGAGCAGCCGTCTCCGGGCGCACTACAACCTGATTTTTGCCGCCGGCACCATCGATATCGAAGCCTCCCAGGATGCCGAGGAACGCGAGGAAATCGCGAAGGCCTACCGCCTGATCGAGCGCCTCGAACTCACGGATTGCCTGCGCTGGCTGCCGAGCATCAGCAAACCGGAGACCGGCGAGGTGTATCGCATCATTGCCGAACACGGCGGCGTTTTCGTGCAGCCGGCGTTTTTCGAAGCCTTCGGGCTGACCATCCTGGAAGCGATGGCCTCGGGCCTGCCGACCTTCGGGCCCAAGTTCGGCGGCCCGCTGGAAATTATCGAGCACGGCGTGAGCGGGCTGCTGCTCAACACCAGCAAGCCGGAGTTCATCGCCGCCGCCCTGGAGGAATTCCTTGACACCTGCCAGGCCGATCCCGGCTACTGGGAGACGATATCGGTCAACGGCATCCAGCGGGTCCGGGAACATTTCAACTGGCGCCTTTACAGCCGGCGGCTGATCAACCTGTCCAAACTCTACGGCTTCTGGCGCTATTCGGTGTCGGGCAAGGGCAAGGTCAAACTGGACCGCTACTGCGACGCCCTGCACCATTTCCTGATCCGCGAGCGGGCCCAGCAGATGAGCTGAAAGCGGATGGGCTCAATCGGGCGCGTCCGCGCGCGGGACCTCTTTTTCGGAGTAGTAATAATCGTAGCGCGAGAGAATATCGCGGGTGAAGTTCCAGGCCTCGTTGTAGGACAATCCGCTGGCTTCCGGGATGACGATCTTGACGTAGAGCTTTTCCTGCAGGCGGTCTCTGAGCCGGTCGAGGCGGGTTTCCAGTTCCGCGCGCGTGACGGGTTCGAATCCCTCGCCGCCGGGCCCGTTGAAAAGGATGCGGTACTGGCCGTCCGGACGGGAGTACTGCACCGTGACGACCTCTTTTCCCAGCGCGCTGCGCGCCGGCCGGATGAGGCGCTGATACTTGTCTTCGAGCACCAGGTAGGCCTTGCGCTGCCTGGCCAGTGAGAGTTCCAGGTCTTTTTTGCCCGCATCCAGGGTGACGATCAGGTCTTCCTTTTCCCCCAGCCGCTCCATCAGGGCCGCGAACTTGCGGTTGAATTCCTCTATCTGGCGCTGGGTCTCGGCGCTGATCGCCTTCATCTGTTCCTCATAACCGGTGGCGAGGGCCTGCTTCTCGGATTCGGCGGCCGCCAGCCGGCGCTTCAATTCCTCGGTCTCGGCCTCGATTGCGGCCACGTTTTTCTGCAGCGCGGTAATCAGGGCCACCTTGGCCTCGAGCGTGCTCTGCACCACCTTGTTCTCGTCGCCGAGCAGGATGATTTCCATCTGTTGGGTGCGCAGCTTCTCCTCCAGATTGGTGATGACGACCTTGAAGGCGTCACGCTCCCCGCGGGTTTCGGCAAGTACCGACTGCAACTGCTGCTCCGCGCTCTGCCTCAGGACCAGTTCGCGGGCCAGATCGGCGTTTTTTATGATGACAACGATCATGGTCAGCATGAAAATCATCAGGATCACGGTCATGATATCCGTGAAGCTGGGCCAGATGGACATATCGGACATCTGGCGGCGATGATTCTGCCGCAGATCGATGAAATTCTCGAAGTTGTGCATTGTGGCAGTCTATTTTGGCGACGGGTCCTTCAACCGGAAGCCGTCTTTGAGCACCGTCTCTATTTTCAGCAATTGGCCGAGGATTTGCCGGTCCTGTTCGACCTGGCTGTCCTGGCGGTTTGCAAGGGCCGCGAACTGCGCCAGGAAGGCGCGGTTGTATTTGTTGAGGCCGGTCAGGGAACTGCGGATAAAATCGGTACCGGCCTTCATGTCGTTGACCAGCTGTTGCAGCTCCGAGACCAGCCGTTCGGTTTTGTAGTTGACCGCCTCGGAATCGAAGGCGAACTCCGGGATGATGTGCAGCAGCACGGCTTCTTCGACCCGGCTCAGGACGTAGGTTTCGAGGTCCGCCAGGCGCTGGTAGAAAAACGTGAACACGAAGAAACAGACGATGGCGGTGGCCGTGGTGTTCAGGGCCGTGTTCATGCCCAGCAGCATCACCCCGATGCCCTCACCGGCGGCGTTGCTGCGCAGGACCGTCGTGGCCCCGATCAGGGCATAGATCAGCGAGACGATCGTGCCGAAGACGCCGGTCAGGATGAGAACGTTGTTGACGAACTTGGGGTAGGACAGGTTCAGGGATTCTTCGGCCACCGTGATGGCGGCGATCGCGCCGTGATTGATCGGCACCTTGCGCTCGTGCAGGCCTTTGATGGTGGCGTAGCGCCGGCCGATGAGAGACGTTGCGGTGAGCTCTTCGGGCGCAAAGCGGCGGGTCTGCTTGTCGTGCACGAATTCCTCCACCTGCTGTTCCTCGCGGCCCAGATGGGCGACGGCCCTGATCAATTGAATCAGGCCGGTGAAGAAGAGCAGGAGGATGAACCCGTTGAGAACGACGGTTTTCGTATCGACCAGGTAAATTCTGCGGAACAGGTCCTGGTGCCCGACGGCCAGGGCGGCGAGGGCGCCGATGACCACCAGGAGGGTGAGCAGCAGGTGAATCAATGCGCGTCCGCTTCTGGTGTGGGTGAATTTCATCGGCAGCCTCCCGTGGCTGTCAGGGGAATGAAGCGCGGCAGCGCGGTTATTTTTTTGCGCGCCCTGACCGCTTTTCTGCCTGACCGGTTTTCTTATTGATGGCTCTCAGTGAAAAAACTATCCGACTTTTTCCGGCGTTAGTCAAGGCCGCCGGCGCCACCGATTCGGGAA
>JBAPSB010000369.1:0-8728 GCA_049281435.1 Desulfobacterales bacterium | reverse complement strand
GCCGCCTGGAGGCGGCATTGACCGCCGACGGTACGATCACCCACGTGGCGGCGGTGCACTGTGAAACCACCACCGGCATGCTCAACCCGGTGGACGCCATCGGAAGGATCGTCAAGGCCCACGACCGGATTTTCATCGTGGATGCCATGAGCAGTTTCGGCGGCATACCGATGGATTTAAAGAAAATGGGGGTGGACCTGCTGGTCAGCAGCGCCAACAAATGCATCCAGGGCGTCCCGGGCTTCGGGTTCGTCATCGTGCGCAAGGACGTGCTGGCCGAAACCCGCGGGCGGGCGCGGTCCCTGAGCCTGGATCTTTACGACCAGTGGCGGACCATGGAAGACCAGCGCGGCAAGTGGCGCTTTACGTCTCCCACCCACGTGGTGCGCGCTTTTTTTCAGGCGCTGTGCGAATTGGAAGAGGAAGGCGGCGTCGCCGCCCGCTTCGACCGCTACCGCGAGAATCACCGCATCCTGGTGGAGGGCATGCGGCGCCTGAACTTCCGGCCGCTGCTGGCGGCGGAACTGCAATCGCCCATCATCACCGCTTTTTTGAGCCCCGCCCGCCCCGAATGGCGGTTCAAACGATTTTACGATGAGTTGAAAGCGCGGGGGTTCGTCATCTATCCGGGAAAGGTGACGGACCACGACACGTTTCGGATCGGCAATATCGGCGACGTTCATGCGGCGGATATGCACCGTTTGATCGATGCAGTGGCTGATGCGCTGGCATGTGATCGCACCAGGTAAGAGCATGGTCGTTTTGGGGCCCGATTGCTGACTGCGCAAATTCTTGAAAAGATAAGGGGCATCGGCGGCCGTATCTCATGTATACGGAAAATAGTGATGCCGATATCTTTTTACTTCCCTGTCAATGCCATGAAGTTTACTGAGTTTTCCGGTGGATCGAGCAGCCACTCTTTTATCATATCTCTAATCTTGCGAATCTTTTCGAGCTTCTCACTTTCCGTTCCTTCGACTGCTGCGGGATCTGGAAATGGCCAATGCCAGCGTTGAGTGATCCCGGGAAAGATCGGACACCTCGATTCGGAATCATGGCATACGGTTATGACGTGATCGTAGAGTTTGCCCTGTTTAAACAGTTCGAAAACGTTTTGCGGTTTCTTTTCGGATAAATCGAAACCAACTTCACCCATGACGCGAACCACCAAGGGATTTACGGCCTCTGCCGGCTCGAGTCCGGCACTCTCTACCTCGAAGTGACCTTCATAAAATTTCTTTAGAAATGCTTCCGCAATTTGGCTGCGACCGCTGTTGTGCTGACAAATGAAAAGAACTTTTATTTTGTTTTCCACTTCATCCTCCGATTGTCATGATCAAGATGTATATTTGTGACAGCGTGGTAAAACAATTGGCTATGCGACAACAGGTTAATCACGAAGTGTTAGGATAACATTAGAAAGCCCTTTAATTTTATATTATCTGCGTGCTTGATAGGAGGAAGGCAGACGGCAATCTGTGCTGAGCTTTTCAGCAGCTTCAAATCCACCAACAATTGCAGAATTCAAGTCTTCGCCGGCTCGTATCTTCTCGTTGAGCGGATTTTGGCTGCAGCGTCAACCTTCGCATCCGCATATATCGGCTGAAGACACCGCCCTGCAAAACAGTTAACCGATTTCTCATCAAATCCTGCCGTTTTTCTAATTAAACCAGCGCAAAATACCTTCACCCCCCTGAATGGTGGCGCCGCGGCGCCAGCCGTTGTCGGCCGGCCGTGCTGCCCAAGAGCCGATTCAACTGAAAGGAAATGATGCGCCCATGAAAACAGCCTTTCCAGATCGAAGTGTTCCCCGTCTTTCGCTTCAGCAGTCGCCGCAGCTGATCGACCCGACAACCGGCTTAAAGTCTGAGGTAATGCGCCGCCTGGCGGCCGTGATTCAGCCGGCTGTCGAACCTTTGCTGCACCTCGAGCGCATGAACCGGTGCTATGGCTCATATTGCGCCGCACTGGAGGCGTGCAAGACTCCCGGTGACATGTTTCGCGGCGTTTTGGCTGCGCTGGAAGTCGGTTATGACCTCAATCCGGATGAGCTGCTCAACATCCCGGCCCGGGGACCGCTGGTGGTCGTGGCCAATCACCCCTTCGGCGGGATCGAGGGCGCCGTCCTCGGCGCGGTGCTCCTTAAGGTGCGGCCCGATCTCCGGATCCTGGCCAACTATCTGCTCAAACGTGTGGATGGCATCGGAGAGACGATCATACCGGTCGACCCGTTCGATGCACCGGGATCGGCAAGGCAGAACCGCAAGGGATTGAAAGCCGCGGTGGCGTGGCTGAAAGCCGGCGGCGTCCTGGCGATGTTTCCCGCCGGCGAGGTCGCCCATTTCCGGTGGAACAGGTGGCGGGTGGCCGATCCGGTGTGGAGCCCGCACGTGGCGGCCATCGCCCGGCGTACCGGCGCGACCGTGCTGCCGGTGTTTTTCCCCGGGCGCAACAGCCTTTTATTCCAGCTGCTGGGCACGCTGCACCCGCGGCTGCGCACGGCCCTTTTGCCGCGCGAAGTGATGAACAAGGCCGGCCGGCGCATCAGGCTCTTTGTCGGCAAACCCATCCCCCGGCAGGTGATGAAGAAATACGACAGCGATGCGGCCCTGACAAATTACCTGAGGTCAAGAACCCTCTTTCTCAGGAATCGGAAAATCGACAATCCCCGGCCGCGGCTGCGGTTCCCGGCGCCCATCGCCGGAGCCAGCAGGCCGCAACCGGTCATGGCGCCGGTGGCAAAGGCCGACCTGCTGGCCGACCTGGCGGGGCTACCGCATGCGCAGCGGTTGATATCAAGCGGGCATCTGGCGGTTTACATCGCCTGGGCTTCACAGGTCCCGCACCTGTTAAACGAGATCGGCCGGCTGCGGGAAATCACCTTCCGCGATGCCTGCGAGGGCACCGGAAAGGTGCTCGACCTGGACCGCTTCGATGACTACTATCGCCACTTGTTTCTCTGGGATCATGGGGCCGGTGAACTGGTCGGGGCCTACCGGTTGGGATGGACCGCGGAGATCCTTGAAAGCCATGGGGTGCGGGGGCTTTACACCAACCAGCTCTTCCGCTACAAGCCGGCCCTGCTCGAGCGGTTGAGCAGTTCAATCGAATTCGGGCGCTCTTTCATCCGCCCCGAATATCAGAAGAAGTTCAACAGCCTCATGCTGCTCTGGAAAGGGATCGGCGCCCTGGTCAGAATGAATCCGCAGGTCAACCTCCTGTTCGGCCCGGTGAGCATCAGCAAGGATTACCACACCGTTTCGCGCAACCTGATCGTCCGTTTTCTGCAAGCCCGGCGCTTCGATCCCCACCTGGCGCGGTTCGTTTCTCCCCGCAAACCCTTTCGGACCCTGGATCTCACAGGCAGCACCCGCCGCCTGCTGCAGAACGCCGTCACCGACATCGAGGATGTTTCCCTGCTCATCTCTGAGATAGAAAAGGACGGCAAGGGGCTTCCGGTTCTGCTGCGGCAGTATCTGAAATTGAACGCCCGCCTGATCTGCTTCAATATCGATCGGTCATTTTCGGATGTCGTGGACGGATTGCTGATGGTCGATTTGAGAAAAACCGACCCGCGGCTGCTGACGCGATTCATGGGGGAGGAGGGCGTAAAAAAATTTACGGAAGTGCACGGTCCTCTCGTCGATCCGCCCGATACCGCAAAACGTGATCTGCCGAACAAGCATATACGGGCGGCGGCGTGAGCGTCATCGGCGACTTTGCCGCTCGATGGTGTGCGGTGGAAATGGAAATTGAAGATGTGATTTCTTACCTGGAATCGCTGTCCGACGGTTTAAAAGAGGAGCGGATCGTTGTTGAAGATGGCGACAGTGCGGTGAACTTGAATCCTCCGTCTTTCGTAAACCTCGAAATCAAGGTCAAGCAAAAAAACAAAAAGAAAAGTTCGCCTTTGAAATTTCCTGGGAAAAACATGGAATGAAAAAAAATCCGCGAGACGTTGAGTTATCTTCGATGCCGGAAAAAGAACCTGAAGATCATGGTCAACCCTGTCGAGATGATAATCTATAAAAAACGACACTGATGAGTTTTTGAATAATCCACTGAGAAAAGTGGAATCGTTCTTTGATGAACTGCTTGCGCACTATGGACCGGGAAAAGATCGTGAGATTCGCGGCGCCGCCAAACTGCTGCTGGTCGCATTGGACAAGTTCCGCCTGCATGGCGGCCGGGACAGGATGGCGCTGGTGACCGAGTACATTACTATGATAAGGGATGATCCGGAGAAATTCGGTTTAATGATGGATTGTCAGCGCGGTCGGAGCGAGGCTTTTTGCCCTCTGCCAGTTGAATGATGTCACTGAACGGGAAGTTTTTACGGGACCGGAATCCTGCCGGTGACGATCAGCGTCACCAAGGTTGGAATGTAAGCGTCGGCCAACGCAGCAAGCTCGGCTGAAAGCCGGTTGTCGTCTGCACAAATGATCCGCCGGACCACGCCTTCGCAATAGGTGACGATTTCGCGTCGCTCATCATGGACCCAAATACCAAACTCCCAGTTCCCACTGCCGGTGTCCAGCTGTTTCCAGCCTTCGGATGTTTTGCAGATGCGGTTTTCGAAGTGATAACGGTCTTGTGGAAAAAAATAACTTTCGATAATGTTGCCGCTTAAACGGTGTAGGCCCATTTTCTACCTGCTGTGGTTGCCAAGATTTTCTTTTGTCGTCATTTCCACCTTTTATTATCCCACCATATTTCTGTTTGATTTCGATTAGAAGCCGATTAGGTTTTCACTTCATACGATATAAATCCCATTGGGGGTCGTATTTTGGTGTGACAGATTCGATTTTCGGTTTCACTTCCGATTTAATGCCGAATTAACCCGATCCTAATATCCTCTTATCATTTAGCTGCTTTTATCTGGTTTAAAAGGTCACTTTTTGCCTTCGTTTTCGTGCAGACGTTTTCGCAGTGGAAACCAGGTATAGGCGTCAAGATAAAGGTTTAGGAGGTGTGATCGATCATTGGCATATGACCATACAGCCGCCTCCCAATGGCCTTTCCTAAACCTTCATCTTAATGCCTAAACGAATTGAAGGCCGGTACCGGGACAGCCGGTGGCAGGCGAGCGTTCATTTTGCCCCTGGAGGGCGCACCCACGAGAGGAGGTGGTGCCGAAACTCAGTCGTTGGTTCTCGCATGTTCGATGGCGCTCTTAGAATTTAACCGTGCTTCCTGAAAAGGAGAAAGTGTCAGATGAGAAATGAAATGACAAAAACAACGGTTATGAGGTTTCTGGAACTCGTCCTGATTTCTTTTATGGTTCTGCTGCTGGCCGCCGAGGCGGCCAATGCCGGGGATAAATGGGACGACGACCGCAGAAGGCCACAATGGAATGAAAACAAGCAAAATATTCAGATCGGTCCTCGGCCATACTACCTTGTGGAGCAGATGGAGGAGGGACGTCTCAAGAGAAAGCTGGAGCGGTGTTCCGAAGGCCCGTTCGAAAAGACCGATTTTTCGATCGGTCACCGCGGTGCTGCACTTCAGTTTCCCGAGCACACGAAGGAGTCTTACGCGGCGGCCGCCCGCATGGGAGCGGGAATCATCGAGTGCGATGTCACCTTCACCAAAGACAGGGAGCTGGTCTGCCGCCACTCACAGTGTGACCTGCACACCACGACCGACATCCTCCTTCGTCCGGATCTGGCAGCCAAATGCTCCGAACCCTTTACTCCGGCTGAATTCGATCCGGCTACCGGCGCGCTCATCAAGCCGGCTTCGGCCAAATGTTGCACCAGCGATATCACGCTGGAAGAATACAAGTCATTGTGCGGCAAGATGGATGCCTTTAATCCGAAGGCCAGAACCGAGGAGGAATATGTCGGCGGAACGCCTGACTGGCGCACGGACCTATATGCCACCTGCGGCACCGTCATGACCCATGTGGAGAGCATAGAACTGTTCAAGGGCCTGGGGGTGAAGATGACGCCGGAATTGAAGTCTCCCAGCGTGGAAATGACTAAAGATTTCACCCAGCAGGATTACGCGCAGAAGATGATCGACGAATACAAGAAAGCCGGCGTTTCTCCCCGTAGAGTATGGGCCCAATCCTTCAATTTGGCCAAAAAATTGCCTATACAGCCGAAGCCGTGACCAACGCGTCCGGCGAGGACAGGGTGTCGTATGTGGCCGCGGTTGAATCGATTTCACTGGCTTCCGGCAAAACCTCCGGCAATCCCTTGATCGTGTCGCGCGGCATGACCCTGGGCGACCGCGGTCCGGTTTTTTCGCCGGATGGCAGCCACGTCGTATTTTGGGCGTGGGACACGTCCTACCGGGCCACCCTCTGGCTGGCCGCCGTCGACGGATCACGCCTCACCCGTCTGACCTCGGATGGCGCCGACATGCACCCGGTGTGGCGGCCCGACGGCAAAGCCATTCTATTCGAGTCGGCCAGGGGCGGCAACATGGACATCTGGATAATGGCCGTAGACGCGGGCAAAAAACCGGACATTGCCCATTTGGACTCCGGCCCATCCTCTTCGTTGGCCGTGGCGGATCGAGAAGCGCAGTGACAGGTTAACGAAATTTAAACGCGACCATAATCCTATCTGAACACGACCCTGGTTTTATCCAAGTGAATCCTGTGCGATTGCCGGATATCGATCATCCGGATCGCTTGCCGTATATCTGATGCAACATTCCACACCATCAACCCTACTGGTTCAATTGCAAAAAAAATGGAGGAAGGATCATGAAGAAAATGGTTTGGCTGATCGTTTTGTGTGGCGTCATTGTCGGGGTATCGCCTGCCCTTGGCGGTGAACTCGAGTTCACGCAAGCTCCGGTGCCGACGACGGACCTGGAGAAACGCGTGCCGCTCTCTTCGCAGTATGCGAGCGTGAACCGCGAAATCGTTCCGTTCGGGTTCCACACGATTCTGCGGTCCGGGGATGAACCCGCCGCAGAAGAATGGGATCGCGAAAAAGACAGATGGCCTGACAGGTGGCAAAAAGACAAATGGCACAAAGACAAATGGCATAACGACAGATGGCACCAGGACAATGTCTTCGGACAGCTGATCGACATACGCGGCGACAAAGTGGTGGCTGAAGACGGTTCCGATTACATATCGAACGATAACGACTTCTCTTCTCTTATCAAGGGGCGCGACAGGAACCTGTATATGGTCTCGCATTTCGAGAGCCGTCCGGGCGCCATGTACCTGACCCTGTTGAAACAGACCGAAGACGGCCAATTGGTGGCGGTGAAAACCCGCCCCCTTGATTTTTCACGGGTCTTGGGCGGCTGGGTTCACTGCGCCGGCAGCGTGACACCCTGGGGCACCCACCTGGGGTCCGAGGAATACGAGCCGGATGCCAAGACATGGGTTACCGGGAACATCTCGGACTACAACGCCGCCATGGCCAAATACTTCGGTGAAGGGGCGGACCCGGCAATCGCAATGAATCCATACGCCTACGGGTATGCCACTGAAATAACCGTCACGGATTTCAACGATGCCCGCGTGGAGAAGCACTATGCCATGGGCCGGGTGGCCATCGAACTGGCCTATGTCATGCCCGACAACAAAACCGCGTATATCTCCGATGACGGGACCAACGTCGGTCTTTTCCGCTTCGAGGCCGATCGTGCCGGAGACCTGAGTGCCGGGAATCTTTATGCAGCCGTGTACCAGGGGACAGACACGGCCGGGATGGGTGCGGCCACCCTATTCTGGGTCGACCTGGGACACGCCACCAACCGCGAAATTGCGGCCCTGATAAAATCCAGAGTCAAATTCAATGACATATTCGATGCTGTCGATCCGGCCGGCGGGTCCTGCCCGGCTGGCTACACCTCCATCAACGCCGGTCACGAAGACGGCAATCAGCAGTGTCTCAGGGTCAAACCCGGCATGGAAAAAGCCGCTTCACGCCTGGAAACGCGTCGCTATGCCGCCATGCGCGGGGCTACTACCGAATGGCGCAAGATGGAAGGCATTACCTTCAATCCGGATACGAACCAGCTCTATATCGCCATGTCCGAGATCGGCAAGGGCATGGTAAACGACCCGGCTGGTAAATATGACATCGGCGGGCCGAACCACATCAAATTGGAGTCCTTTAACACCTGCGGCGGCGTGTATGCGCTGGACGTAAACGACAAATATGATGCCGTCAATATCTACGGTATCGTGGTCGGCATTCCCACTGACGGCAGCTATGGCACGGTCGCCGATGGCACCGCCTACGACGGCACGAACAAATGCGACCTGAACGGCCTGGCCAATCCGGACAACATCACCTACATTCCGGGCTACCATACCCTTATCATCGGCGAGGACAGCGGGTCCGGCCACCAGAACGACATGATCTGGGCGTTCAATACCGAGACCGAAAAGCTCACCCGCATTCAAACCACACCTTACGGCTCCGAGACCACTTCCCCTTATTTCTATCCGGATATCAACGGCTTTGCCTACATCATGTCGGTCATCCAGCATCCCTACGGTGAGTCCGACAGCGAACAACTGGTAGATCCCAGCGAGAAACGGGCCTACACCGGCTACTTGGGCCCACTTCCGGCCATGCGCGGGAATGATGCCGACTGACGCTTTAAAATAGCGCGGCAATTAACGCAAAGGTTAAAAAAAGTGAACCCCGGGAGTGCATCAACCCCCGGGTTCACACTAAAAATGCTGAATATTTTGGTAACGTTCAAAAGTGTTGGCACGGACCAGTTTCAGCGTGAACGAGCCGGATGC
>JBAPSB010000368.1:0-1656 GCA_049281435.1 Desulfobacterales bacterium | reverse complement strand
CTTAGTGCGGCGCGCACGAAAAGGTTGCCGCCCAGCACGGCCGGGCGGGCCAGGCCGGGGACGTTGCGGATGATGCGCAGTTGCCACGGCAACCTTTTGCCTGCCGGCGGTGCAAACGCGGCCGTGTTGAGGATGACCAGCCGGCCGATCCGCTTGGGCTCTCGCAGGGCCGCCGCCAGGCCGATGACGCCGCCCCAGTCGTGGAGCACCAGGGTCAACTTCTGTTTCAGGTCGAGGTGGGCGAGAAGATGCGCCAGGTCCGCTATGCGGCTTTGCAGGCGGTAGTCGTAGCGGTCGAGCCCGGGCTTGTCCGACAGGCCGCAGCCAATGTGATCCGGTACGATCGTGCGATAGCGCGGCGATAGCGCGGCGACCAGGCCGCGGAAATAAAACGACCAGGTCGGATTGCCGTGAACCATGAGCACCGGTTCGCCGGAGCCTTCGTCCAGATAGTGGTACCGCAGTCCCCGGTGCTCGATAAAATGGGACTTGAACGGATAGAGATGCCGCCAGAGCGACCGGTCGACCGGCTTGTCCCCGCGCACCGTCACTCCCCGCCCCATTTCAGGCCGAGCATCAGGCAGTTCAACCCGCTGCCGATCCCCAAAAATCCGACGCACTCGCCCCGGCGCAGCATCCCGCGGTCGGCGGCAATGGCGGCCGTTATCGGCAGGGAGACCGAACCGATGTTGCCGAGGTACGGGTAGGTGCTGAAGTCTTTTTCGGCCGGCACGCCAATTGCGGCCAGAATGTTTTTCTGATGCGTGCGACCGACCTGGTGGCAGATGATGCGATCGGGCAGGTCCGACCCCCAGCCGAGTTCGCGCCGGAAGGCCTGAAAAGTGTCGCTGCCCAGCCGGACGCCGTTGCTCAGAATTCCCATGGCGTCGGTTTCGATACAGGGCCGGCCGGAGGGGGTATCGTTCGGGGCCGCCCACCGGCACAGCTGGTGGTGCTGGTTGGCGTGCCGGACGGCGCCGCCGATCAGCCGGTGACCGTTTTGCGACAGGCTATCTTCGGTCATAAGGACCGCCACGGCGCCCGAGCCACCGGTCAGGGTGGCGATGTTTTTCCTGAAAAAATCCATGTCGCACGAGGCGTTCAGTTGATCGATGGTGGTGTCGATGACCTCGCGCGAGGTTTCGCAGGCCGTGACCAGTCCGGCCCTGATCTGGCCCAGTTCGATCGCATTGGCGACCAGGACCATGCCGTTCAGGACGCCCAGGCAGGCGTTCGACACGTCAAAGACCTGGGCCTGCGGCGGCAGGTTCAAGCCGTGGGAGACGGCGCAGGCGGTGGCCGGCTCGATGTTGTCGCGGCAGACCCCGCCGTAGACCAGCAGGCCGATCTCTTCCGGCGCGATGCCGGAGGCGGCCAGCGCTTTGCGGCCGGCTCGAACGGCCCCGTCCGCCATGCTGAAGCCCGGGTCCCAGAGCCGTCGCTCCTGGATGCCGGTCAGCGTTTCCAGTTGGCCGCGGGAAATGTGCAGGGCCTGGTAAAGCGGGGTCAGGCGGTCCTCGAGGTCCTCGGAGGAAATCACGTTAAGCGGCAGTTCGTATCCGAAAGAGTCGATGCGGACGCGGGTGAAACGCATATATTTTTCCTGGTTATATTTTTCCCGGGAAAAATATAACCAGGAAAAATATATGCGTTTCA
>JBAPSB010000367.1:0-10768 GCA_049281435.1 Desulfobacterales bacterium | reverse complement strand
GCCAGAGGGAGGCGGCTGTATAGTCATACGCCAACGACCGACACCAGCAGCCAAAATCTTTACCTTAAAGCCTATATTACCGGCTCTCCTTGCTTCCGTCCAGGGCCCGGCGCAGGCGGTCATGCTCGGCCCTGATCTTGCGAAGCTTGTCTTTCAGCGCTTCCTTTTTTTCCGGCGGGGCATCGTCGATCTGCTGTTGAAGTTCTGAAACCTCCCGAATGAGGCGATAAAGGTCCTTTGCAATCAAGCGGATCGACATGGGAGTTCAAATCATTTCAGCGCATCCGCCGGGAAACGCTGGCTTTCGGAGGCCGTCAAGACCGCGGCGGGGTTTCTTTTGCCCGTAAACGGGCATCTTCCGGCCGCTGTGCGGCGCAAAATGAAAGGCCTTAAAGATTGCGGCGACGGCTCGAAGGAATAGGCACACGACATCGGGCCCGCCGAAAAAAAATGGACAAAGCCTGTTACCATACCCGTCAAGGGTATGGCCCGTCAATTTTTATTTGACATTATGGATCCGGTGTGGTTATTTTATTCATGATTTGAGGCAGTGCCGATCGGTCGCGGTGATCGGGACTGCTCTTAATTTCGTGTCTAATGATAAACATGGCCTTCGTCCTTCCGGGGCTATTCTCAGAATCAGCGTGCCTGAATTTCATACAAAACCATTTGCAAACGTCGATACCTGTACAAACGGTATAAAGACAACCTGGCGGATTTACAGACAGCGGGCCGGAAACGGTGCCGCTTAAATTTTTTTGGAGGTGAACCATGATGTACTTCGAAGCCGTTTTCCAGCCCAACAGCCTGACCCATTACGATTCCGACGATGCGCAGAAAATCGTCGGAAAGAAAATCGCCGTTCAGGATGGCTGGGTCCTGGAGGAAGGGCCCCACAAGGGTCAACAGGGATATTACCTGCCGAACTCCACCATCGGTTTGATCCCCGCTAGCGACCTTCAGGAAATCAAGGTTATTCCTTATGCGCAGTGGAAGGACATCTTTAACCGCACCAAGCAGGAAACCGTTTAAGCCCGCGCCGGACATCTCTTTACCACCTTCAGCGCGCTAGTGCGGTCTGGGTCACCAGCCGGGTATGTCAAAGCCGATGGAGGCCTTCGCAGTTTTCTGCCGGGCCGCTCTTTACGCAAGACCTCGGCCGTCATCCAACGCCCCCCCTTTTTTCATAGCCGAAAAAAAACAAAAAAACTGTTGCATTAAATAAATTTTTGCGTTAATCGATATAAACAAGCGTGGCGCCCGGGTGGCAGGGCCGCAGTGAAACCTTTGTTTCGAACGGGGTGAAATGGAGTAAGCAGATGGGGTTGACCGGTTTTGATTCGTTTCTAAAAAGGGTTTTCTCGGCGACCGAGCTGGAAACCCAGACCGATTTGGCATCCGTGCTCCGGATCAACCGCTCGGCCATTACCCAGGCGCGCCGGAAAGATTCGATACCGGCCAAATGGATTCTGCAACTTTACCGGATTTACGGTTTTAACCCGGATTGGCTCGAGACAGGCACGGGTGAGGCCTTCCTGGCAGGCGGCCAAGAGAAGGAAACAAAGTTCAAACATATTCCCAAGGTTATCGCGCGCCTCAGCGCGGGCGGCGGCTCCTTCGAAATCGGGGCCGAGATTCAGGGATACTATGCCTTCCAGACAACATGGTTGCGTACCAAGGGCAATCCGCAACGGATGGTCCTCATGGATATCTTCGGCAACAGCATGGAGCCCGAACTGAAGGATGGCGACAGTGTCCTGATCGACGAATCCCAGAAGGATATCCTGGCCGGCGCGGTTTTCGCCGTGGGGGTCGACGACACGATTTTGGTCAAACGCATCGAAAAACACCCCAACACGCTGGTGCTGCTCAGCGACAACCGGGACTACGCGCCGATTTATCTCAAAGCCGGCGAGTGCGAAAGCGTGCGGATTATCGGCAAGGTGATCTGGGCGGCGCGGGAATTTCGATAGCCATTTTTTTTGCCTTGACTGTTTATATAAATAAACAAACGAGATAAAACCTAAACAAGGGAGGTTAAAAATGCAACAACGGTTTTGTACCTGCGGTTTTCCGGTGTGGGTTCAGTATCTGCTTTCCGAAACGATGTGCGGGACGCTTTTCTGGGCGACCACCTATCGCAGCGGCAAAGTGCTCACCCGTTGCCCGAGTTGCGGACGCGCGCTGCACATCGACGATCTGGGCTGACACAATACGTTAACGGCCGGTCCGGCGAGATATGTTCCGGTTTTTAATCCACCAGGAGGTCCAACATGACACGGCTCACCAACTATCCAACGTACGACGATTTTTTTGAATATGACGGGGGAACCGCCATACGGCAGACCCGCCGCAAAGCCGATGAAACGGTGTGGCAGAACTGGTTGCTCTTCGATACCGTCGAAGCCGCCCTGGAATTTTTCAACGACTTTTGCGAGGTTTGACAGGGCTTTTTCCGGGAAAAGACGAAAAGTGCGGCCGCGCTCAGTCCGGTCGGCAGGGGTGAGGGCCGGCCGCAGCGCGGTGAAACTGTCTTTCGATGCCGCCGACGGCCAGCATGCGTCCGGTATCGAGAAAAGTCCGGTAGATCGGATCGGTCGTATCGAGCGGCCGGCAAGCCAGGTTCTTTTCGATTTCCGCCAGCGCCTCGACCGATTTGTCGCACACCGGATAGCCCTTGTCGTCGACATAAATTTGGGGACCAAAGGCCACCGGCGAAATGTTGTTGATGTCCACGAGCTTGATATCGCCGGCATCGGTGAGAATCAGGTTGCCGTCACCGGCCAGGTCCGGAATGTATCCGGTTTCGCGAATCATTTGCTTGATGCGCTCGGTGAACAGTTCGGCGCTGCGGCGGATACGGGCCACGAGGGCCTCGCGGTCGAGTACCGGGGTGGCGCGGCTGCCAAGGCGCGGCCGCAGCAGGTTGTCGGCCAGGCGCCCGGCGTTGAGAAAGCCCCACGGTTCGATATTCAGGCCTTCAACGTATTCCTGTAATCCGCAAAGCAGAATGTCTTGGCGGCCCTCGCAAAGGTAGGTGACAAGAAATTCGTTGGAACGGGCGAATCCCTCGCCGCCAAGGTAAGACGCGACGATGACAACCCGCCGGAGTTCGGCGTGGGCGTCGTTGCGGGAGGCAAAGCGGGTTCGGAAGACACGCAGCATCTTCAGCGGCCGTGCCCGCGGAAACCACTTGATGCCATCGGAGACGACGCCGCTTTTTTCGCGTGCGACGTCATCCGGGTCCAGAACTTCCATGATGTGGGACCGCAGTCCCTGGCGGTAGTGGCGTCTGAAATCATAGCGCACGGCTTTACGGATGAAGTTCAGGCGTATGACATCTTCCGCGGTTAGTGACGGCTTGTTCCTGACGTCCAGGTCCATCGCTGCACAGGGGAGTGGTTGAAGAATGATGGATGTGAGCCCAAAATAGAGTGCCGGTGATGATAGAACGAAGGAAAGAGTTATGCAAGCGCGGATTGATGGCTATCGTCGGTGACCGGAGGCGGGGCGGGCCGGCCGGCTCCCGCTTTACTGCCAAGTAAAAAATAGGCGGCCATCGCTTCGTAAAAAGGTTAAGGCCGGCCGGCGCTATTTATGGTCTTTCATGCGCCGGTCCCAATCATATTCCGGTTCGGTGACGACATGTTCCATGCGCTGTATGCGGCGTTCCAGCCGTTCGAAACGATGTTTCAGCCGCTTGAGGGCGCGGTGGCGGTTGCCGGTATAACTGTCGTAAAACTCCTGCTCGTCTTCACTGTCGAGCGGGATGACCGGCGCTGGTTTCATCATCAGCGCCGCCAGCAGATAGAGGCCGGTAATCGGCCAGAAACCGGTCAATATAAAAAGCCCCACGGCGATGGTTCTGGCCCAGAATACGGAAAAATCGAAATATTCGGCAATGCCGCGGCACACTCCCAATAGAATGCCGCGACGTGAGCGGTAAAATCCATGGGGCAATATTTTTTCAACGGGTTTCATCGTCGGTTCTCCCCTTGCGTTTATCGAACAAAATGGTTTCCAGCGCATCCGTGCGGTCTTCGATCCGCGTCAGTTTCTGGTACATTTCCTGTATCATTGCGGCGTCCTCGGCTTGGGTCTTGTGGGTTTCACGGGAAACGCCGCCCTTAATGATGCGGATGCCCATCAGGATCGTGGCGCCCACCACGACTAGGGACATGACGATGCCGCCGAGAATAATGGCCGTGATGAAAGCGCCCTGCATGCCTGTTGGACCTCCTGAAGTTTTTGCCCGATTGCTGCCAAAAAGCAGAAATCAGCGGCACATACCCCTAAACGTGCGGCGACACATTTTGAGTGGCCGCCGGTTTTTTCAAGGCCTGCAATTCGGCCTCAATGTCCTCATCCGTGCTCAGCTTGTCAAGTTCTTCCTCTAGATCGCTCTGGGGGCCGATATTCACTAGGTCGGCTTCCGACTCCATCCGGTCGATTCGGCTTTCGAGTTCCTCGAATTTCACCATGACCTCGGTGCTGTCCGCACGCCGGATTTCCTGCTGGGCCCGAATTTTCCGGCGCGCGTGGACGTGACGCTGAATCAATACGCGCTGCTTGTCACGGGCGGATTTAAGTTTTTCCTCGAGCAGCCGGATGTCCTCGTGATACTGTGCGATCAGGTGCTCGAGTTCGCCGTGTTCCTGCCGAAGGGTCTCCTCGCGACGGGTGTACCGGCGCTTTTCGACCAGGGCTTCACGGGCGAGATCATCCCGCCCTTTGCGGACCGCCAATGCGGCCCGGTTCTCCCAGTGCCCGGCCCGCTCGCGAACTTCCAGCAGTTGGCGCTGTGTCTTCTTGCCTTCCGCCATGACACCGGCGCAGGCGGCCTTGAGTTCGACCAGCGTGTCCTCCATTTCCCGGATCATGAGTTTGACCAGTTTTTCCGGGTCTTCGGCCCGGTCGAGCATGGCGTTGATGTTGGCGCTGATGATGTCCCGAAATCGCGTAAAGATGCCCATGGTGTGCCTCCTGAATGGTTTTTGACACCCTGTAAGCAGATTGCATGCCAAAATTACATCCGCAGACCTGCGGCTTCCGCAATCGGGCGGACATTTTTTTATACTTTTTAAGAAATGAACGGTTTTTTGTTGGGATTCAAGCAGTTTGGGTTATACCCAGATAGGGGTGTACCAACGTCCACTCCAACAGTTTAGCGGTCGCGGAACCTCTACCCGGTTGTCCCCCAAAGGGATGCATGAAATGTTCAATTGAAATTAATGACTATTTTATGTATTAAATAGCTATTTATTGGTTAAATATGCCATGGCTTATGTTTCAATTAAATTGACGGGCGATATGCGTGAAGCACTGGGGCAGTCAGACGTCTTTCTGGCGTTTCAGGACCGTCTTTCCCGGGTGGCCGCCGTCGAGCGTCCAGTCCTGTTGATCGGCGAACGCGGCACCGGCAAGGAGCTGGCGGCTTCACGCCTGCACTTTCTTTCGCGCCGCTGGCAGGGGCCCCTGGTAGCCTTGAATTGTGCCGCCCTTTCCCCGGCGCTGATCGAATCCGAACTGTTCGGTTACGAAAAGGGAGCCTTCACCGGCGCCGCCCAGCGCCGCAGCGGACGCTTCGAAGCGGCCGATGGCGGCACGCTTTTCCTCGACGAAATGGGAGACATTCCCCTGGAAGTTCAAGAAAAGATCTTGCGCGTGGTCGAATACGGCACCTTTGAGAGGGTGGGCAGTGCCGAGCGCATCGAAGCGGATGCCCGCATCATCGCCGCCACGCACGCGAACCTGCCGAATCTGGTTGCCGCGGGACGTTTCAAACAGGATTTGCTGGACCGGCTGTCGTTTGAAGTGCTGTTTTTACCGCCGCTAAGGGAAAGGCGCGAGGATATTCTTCTTCTGGCCGATCATTTCGCGGCCCGGATGTCTTTTGAACTGGGGCGGGAAGGGACCGTGCGCTTCAGCGAAGAAGCCGCCAGGGCCCTTGCGGCCCACACCTGGCCGGGCAACATCCGCGAGCTGAAAAACGTCGTCGAACGGGCCGTCTACCGGTCGGAAACCCCGGTTGTGACCACGGTTGTCTTCGATCCCTTCGACAATCCGTTCGAGGTGCGGTCCGCCGCAGGCCCGCCGGACGCCACCCGCGGCCGCAGCGCCGCCGAAGCGGTTCCGGAATCACCGCCAAAACCGTTTAAAACGGCTATCCGCCGCTACGAGCGCCACCTTTTGAAAGAGGCCTTGAAAGCCGAGCAGTTCCACCAGAAACGGGCCGCGGCCAGACTGGGCTTGACCTATCACCAGTTTCGCGGCCTTTACCGGCGGCACCGGTCGCATCTCGACTCAACGCGCTCATGATGCCGGGGGCGAGTCCACAATGGCTACCCGTATCATCTTTCTCCGAAACGCTGTATTTATATTTAATTCACGCAAACAGCGCGACCATAAACGGTATAGTATGTGGCCACGGCGTCCAACAGGGTTTTCTGATAGGTGGGCAAAATGAGCTGAAGAATAGTGACGGCGGCGGCAACCCGACCGGCTTCGCCGATAATGGTCTGTCAACCGCCATTTTTTAAAGCCGGTTGTCGGGTGCGGCCGCCAAGAAAAAAAGAGGATTAAAGATTAAAAAAGGTCGTTACTCAGCGACTCTTTCATCATCCGGGCGGCAATCTTGTCGGGTTGAATGTCATAGGTGCCGTTTTCGACCCGTTGTTTCAGCGCGTCGACTTTTTCTTGACGGATGTCGAGCACATCGTGCAGGGCTTGCTGGGCTTTCAGCAGATCGCGGGCGTTCCGGGAAAGATCGACGCTGTCCGCTCCGGTGGCGGGGGTGCGGCCTTTTTCATTTTCGGCGTCGATGGTCTGACTGCTTTGCTGAACCTGATTGATATAAGGGGGTATCTGATTTGGATTCTTTTCCGTGATTTCCATGGAAGGACTCCTTTTTTATCCGATCGGTGCGATCATCGGACCCTGTTGACCAAAAATTTTAGTCGTCTGCAGCCGGTCATGCTGGAAAATTCACGACCGGTTGCATTTGTTATCGGTCGATTCAGGCAGGGCTTTAGCGTTTTTTTTAGCAAAGGAAGTTTTTTTAATGCCGGGACTCGCTCAACCGGATTCGAGGTGACGGGTACCGAAGATCGGAACATCGATTTTCAGGGCCGTGTGCCGGGCCTTGACGGTGTGGACGCGGTTGTCTTCGGTAATCTCGAAGTCTTGCAGGTAGTTGCGTTCCTTGAGTTCGCTCAGTGCGTTGCGCACCTGGTTTCGAAGCCGGGCGGGCGGCCGTTGACTGTCGAGGTTGACCGAACGTGCCAGGCGGTTGAGGTCGATCGACAGCGTTTTGTCGTATTGGCCTTGAAAGAATCGGTAGAAGGCCTTGCTGACGTCGTTTTTTAACCCGGCCCGAAAGCGCAGGTCGATGTTGGTCACAAAACTCTCGGCATACATTTCGATAAAATAGGGATTCACGGCGATCCGGACGATTCCGCTTTCACGGTCCAGGTCGCCGAAACTGAGGATCGAACCGGTCATTTCCTTCAGGCAGCGGCGTTTTTTGCCGCTGCCGCTGGTCAGCTCCAGGTCGATGCGGGTTCCGGCCAGCCGCTGAATGCTTCTCCAGATCGAGGTGAAGTTGGCTGCGGTCGGAGTCACCCCGGCGATTCCGCTCAGATCGACCAGGGTTGATTCGAAGGCCTCGTTCTGGTAACGGCTCATCAGGCTCAGAAGGCAGAAGAGCACGGTCTCGTCGAAAATAACCAGCAGTTCCCCGACCACCCGCATCCGCCCCCAGGCGTTCACGTCTCCGGAGTCGAGCCGGACGAGCGGCCAGTCTTTCGATTTCGCATGGTACTTGAAGTGAAAGGGGGAAACCCGGGTCAACAAGGTCGGCATGAAACTGAAAAACCGTTGAACCGGCGGCTGGCGGCTGAGATGCCGGTCGACGAAAAGGGCGGCCTCGCGGATCATCCGGCGGCCGATGAGCTGTTTGTCCACGATGGTGGAATTGCTCGTCGGACCGTCGACCGGAGAAAGAGGAGCGTCCGGTGGCGTTTTCATCTGAAGCCCTTTGTTTTATCAGTCATTTTTCACGTCATCATAGAAGAAAAGCACCGGTGTGTCAAACTCCCGCCGAATCTGCCGTCGCCCTTTCCGCCTGGATTTTTTTCACATCCGTATTAGTTTTAAAGGCAACCCGCGGCCATGGGCTTTTGCCGCCTTGGTTTCTCTTGCGGGCCGCCGCCAGCAGTGGCAACGTGCGCCGAGAAAGAAATTCAGGCCTATGATCCGGTGACGGGTTGCCACCACCGGTATTTTTTTCTCCGGCCGAGTCGATGACACCGCTGGCCCCACCCACTGCGGCCGGAGCCGGCCGGTGAGAAGACCGCCGATCACCCCCTGCAAAAGGAGCTTGTCATGCCAAAAGCAATTGTCATCAATCAAACCGGTGGCCCGGAGGTGCTGCGCTGGGTCGAATACGAGCCGGGACAGCCGGGCCCCGGCGAGGTGCGACTCCGCCACGAGGCTATCGGGTTGAATTTCATCGATGTCTATCATCGCAGCGGCCTGTATCCGCTGCCGTCCCTGCCGGCCATACCGGGCATGGAGGGAGCCGGAACGGTGGAGGCCGTGGGTGACGGTGTTATCGAAGTGGCGGCCGGGGACCGTGTGGCCTATGCCGGGCTGCCGGTGGGGGCTTATGCCCAGGAGCGCCTGATTCCGGCCGAACGCCTGGTCAAGCTACCGGCGGGCATTCCGAGTCGCCAGGCGGCGGCCATGATGCTGCAGGGGATGACGGCCCGCTACCTGCTGCGCGGCTGTTTTGACGTCAAAACCGGAGATACCATTTTGATTCATGCGGCGGCGGGGGGCGTGGGCTCGATCGTCTGCCAGTGGGCGAAACACCTCGGCGCCACCGTGATCGGCACCGTCGGTTCGAAAGAGAAAGCGGCAACAGCAACCGCCAACGGCTGCGAGTATCCGATTCTCTACCGGCAAGACGATTTCGTCGCGCGGGTCCGGGAGATAACCAAAGGCCGGGGCGTCGACGTGGTGTATGACTCCGTGGGGCAGGCCACCTTCATGAAGTCCCTGGATTGCCTGCGGCCGCTGGGGACGATGGTGACCTTCGGCCAGTCGTCCGGCCCGGTGGCCCCGCTCGAACTCGGGATTCTGGCGGCCAAGGGCTCACTGTTTCTGACCCGGCCGACCCTGATGACCTACACCGCCGGGCGGGAAGATCTCCTGGCCCATGCCCGCGACCTGTTTGCGGTCGTGGAGAAAGGCGCCGTCACGGTGGACATCCGACAAACCTATCCGTTGTCGGATGCGGCCCGGGCGCACCGCGACCTGGAAGGCCGCCGGACCACCGGATCGTCCGTATTGCTGCCGGACTAAATAGTTTCCGTCCAGAAACAGCCTTTTTTCGCTTCTACCGCAGCCGGTTGCCGGTGGTCGTCAGGACGATGCCGCCCAGAATCAGGGCGATGCCGGGTATGTGATAGGCCTGCAGCCGTTCGCCCAAAAATATAAAGGCCAGCGTGATGCTGAAAACCGGCATGAGATGCACGAAAATGCCGGCCTTGTTGGCCCCGATGGCGGCCACGGCCCGGTTCCAGAAGATGTAGGCCAGAACCGATGCGAAAAGGGCGATGTAAAAAACCGCGCCGACCGTGCCCTTGTCGAGCGTGAAGGCGGCACCGCGCGCCAGGTCCCAGGCGTACAACGGGCTCAGGAACAGCAGTCCGGCGGCGATGATAAATCCCAGAAAACCGATCGGATTTAAATTCGGGGGACGTTTGCGAAGCAAGACCGAGTAAACGGCCCAGCTCAGAGCGGCGGCCAACGTCCACAAATCACCCCGCGAAAAACGGACGGTGAAAAGAAGGGCCGGCTCCCCGCGGGTGATGATACAGATCAATCCGGCAAACGAGATCATTGCACCGAGGCCCTGCAGAACGGATATTTTTTCCCGGAAACCGATCCACGACACGAAAACGATAAAAACAGGGGTGAGCGAGTTGATCAAAACCGTGTTGATGACGGTGTTGGATTGCAGGGCCAGGTAAATGAAGGTGTTGAAATTCGTGACCGACAGGATCGCCAGCAGGCACAAGAGCTTCCAGTGACGGCGAATCAGGTCTCTTTGCCGCACCATCGCCGGCAGGGCGAAAGGCAGCAGGAGGATCAAAGCGGTGGACCAGCGCCAGAAAGCCAGTGAAATCGGCGGGACGACAGCATGAATCCCCCTTCCGATGACAAAATTCCCCGACCAGAACAGCACGGTCAATGTCAGCAGCACATAGGGCATTAGGATGGGTGAATCGATCTCATTTGCAACCGCCGCTCTTTCACTTTTCATGGCGAACGACCGTTTCCGGCGCCACCGGGACGGGTATACGACAAACGGTTTGCTGCCGGCCGCCTTCAGGCACCGCAGTGGTCCATACCAACTGAAGCGTGCCTTGTACTATACACACGCCGTGCCCGTTGTAAAACCGCTTTCACGCCGATTGCGCCTAAGGGGCCCTATTCGTAAAGACGGCGGCATTCATTGACCGCTGCATCCCGACCCGCCGTGTTGCCCGGCGCGCACATACGCTGGGTGTGCGCGCTTCGCGCGCCGGGCGCTGCGGTCATCTCGGTGTGTCACCGTATTTGCGAACAGGACCACTTGGCGTCACCGCTTTTTTCCGATCCCCACGCGTGGGGGCGAAGGCAGGCAACCCGTGCCGATACCAGCTGTAGACCGTAAATCGTTCATCACTCTCGACCGGATTACGCTTCGGGTCCGGGATCGACG